>NZ_JACRWC010000111.1 GCF_014306095.1 Lentihominibacter faecis | reverse complement strand
GGACAAGGCTCTTAAAGCAGACGTGAAAACAAGCTACAATCAGATCTGTGTCGATGGTGATATGTCCACCAATGACACGGTGGCGGTGCTGGCAAACGGAATGGCCGGAAATGACGAGATCGCCGAAGCGGGCACGGAGTTTGATGTTTTCTGCGAAGCGCTTGCGATGGTAACCAGGTATCTGGCCAAAAAGCTGGCGCGTGATGGCGAAGGTGCAACGAAGCTGATCGAATGTCAGGTGAAGGGGGCGCCGGATCATGAGACCGCGGCCAGGATCAGCAAGACGGTCATTTCTTCCAATCTGCTGAAAGCTGCCATTTTCGGAGCGGATGCCAACTGGGGAAGAGTGCTCTGCGCGATCGGCTACGCAGACGGTGAGTTCAGCACAGAAAATATCGATGTGGAAATGGCTTCTGCAAAAGGCAGGGTGCTGGTGTGCCAGGGATCCCGTCATAAGGAATACAGCGAGGAAGAAGCATCGAAGATCCTGGGAGAAGAAGAGATTCAGATTTATGTGGATATGCATCAGGGAAATGAGTCGGCGACAGCCTGGGGCTGCGATCTGACATACGATTACGTAAAAATCAATGGAGACTACAGGAGTTAAACATGGTTGATCAGAAATATTTAGAAAAAGCGGAGGTGCTGATCGAAGCACTTCCATATATAAGAAGATTTCACGATAAAATAATAGTTGTAAAGTACGGTGGAAGTGCTATGATAGATGAAGAGCTGAAGCGGGAGGTCATACAGGATGTCGTTTTGCTGAAGCTGGTAGGATTCAGACCCATCATCGTGCACGGCGGCGGCAAGGAAATCAGTCGCTGGGTGGACAAGGCCGGCAAGGAGACGGAGTTCGTAGGCGGACTGCGTGTGACGGATAAAGAGACTATTGAGATCGCGCAGATGGTGCTGGGAAAGGTCAACAAGGATCTGGTGGCCAACGTACAGACTCTGGGTGTGCAGGCTGCCGGGATCAGCGGCATGGATGGCGGTATGCTGAAGGTCGAAAAGAAATATGTGGATGGTCGTGATATTGGATACGTCGGTGATATCAAATCGGTGGATACGAAGATTTTGCATGACCTCATGGAGCAGGACTTCCTGCCGATCGTGTATCCGATCGGTATGGACGATAACGGTGATGCGTACAACATCAATGCAGATGAAGCGGCAAGTGCCATCGCGACAGCACTGAAAGCGGAGAAGCTGGCATATCTTTCGGACGTGGAAGGTGTGCGGCTGGATCCGGAAGATCCGTCGTCCGTTATTTCAGAGCTTTATGTAGAGGAAGCAGAAAAACTGGTGGAAGAAGGCGTGATCAAGGGTGGCATGCTGCCTAAGATCCGCAACTGTATCGAAGCATTGAAGGATGGAGTTTCCCGGATCCATATCATGGATGGACGGATCCCTCACAGCCTTCTGCTGGAATTCTTCACAAACAAGGGTATCGGTACAGCGATCATACAGGAAAGCGAGGAGAAATACTGGAATGAATAAAGAAGAAATCAAGAAATTAGATCAGGAAAAGATCGTAGGAACATATTCGCGTTATGATATGGTGGCAGACCATGGCAAGGGTGCTAAGTGCGTTTCTGTAGACGGAAAGGAATATATCGATTTTACGGCAGGGATCGGCGTAAATTGTCTGGGATTCTGTGATGACGGATGGGTAGAAGCAGTAACTGCACAGCTGAAGAAGCTGCAGCATGTGTCCAACCTGTTTTATTCCGAACCGCAGGTCAAGGCAGCAGATCTTCTGACAAAGAGGACTGGATTGAAGAAGGTGTTTTTCGGAAACTCCGGCGCAGAAGCCAATGAGGCGGCAATAAAGACGGCTCGGAAATATGGTACGACACAGCGTGGCGTTCACGTGAACAAGATCATTTCTCTGGCCAATTCTTTCCATGGCAGGACTATGGCAACGATCACTGCGACGGGACAGGAAAAATATCATAAGTTTTTCACTCCGTTCCTGGAAGGCTTCAAGTATTGTGAGGCCAATAATATTGAACAGCTGAAATCGCTTGTAGACGATGATACTTGTGCCATCATGATGGAGATGGTACAGGGCGAAGGCGGCGTGCTTGATCTGGATCCGGATTTCGTAAAGGCTGCAGAGCAGCTTTGCCATGAACATGATCTGGTCTTTATCGTAGATGAAGTGCAGACAGGAATAGGACGTACCGGTAAATTGTTTGCATATGAATACTTTGACGTGACGCCTGATATCGTAACCTTTGCAAAAGGGATCGGCGGAGGACTTCCGATCGGCGGAGTGCTCTTTGGCGAAAAGTGCTGCGATGTCCTGAAGCCGGGAGATCACGGAACGACTTATGGTGGAAATCCGGTGGCATGTGCCGGAGCGGTAGAAGTGCTCACAAGGATCGATGATGCGTTCCTGAAAGAAGTGCAGAAAAAATCTGCATACCTGAAAGACAAGCTGCAGACTCTGCCTCATGTGACATCTGTTAGTGGGCTGGGTCTGATGCTGGGTGTTTCGCTGGAAGGAAAAGAAGCTCCGGATGTTGTGAAGAAAGCTCTGGAAGAGGGTCTTATGGTACTGACAGCGAAGGATAAAGTAAGACTTTTGCCACCGCTTACCATTACATATGATGAGATCGATCAGGGAGTTGAGATCCTGAAAAAAGCTCTCAGCTAATCGCAGGAAAACAGAATAAAAACAATCTTATTTGCACATAAATATAGTACGGCATCGAGTTGCTTTAGGGGAGCAAAAGGGATGTGAGGTTCATGATTTATGGCCAGTAAGGTTGAGATTTGCGGCGTGAATACGTCAAAACTGCCTCGGTATCGGGACAGGGAGATGCAGGAAATGCTGGAGGCGATCAAAGCCGGAGATGAACGGATGCGGGATGAATTTATCCGCGGGAATCTCCGGCTTGTTCTTAGTGTGATACAAAAATTTTCGGCTCGTGGAGAGAATCCTGATGATTTGTTTCAGGTGGGCTGTGTAGGGCTGATCAAGGCTTTGAACAATTTTGATCTCTCTCATGGAGTGAAATTTTCAACATATGCGGTCCCGATGATCGTGGGGGAGGTGCGGCGTTATCTGAGGGATAATAACAGTATACGGGTATCTCGATCCGTGAGGGACACGGCATATCGTGCTCTGACAGCAAGAGAGCATCTGGGACGTCAGCTGCAGAGGGAGCCGACGGTGGATGAGATCGCCAGGGAACTGGAGCTTCCCAGGGAAGATGTTGTGCTGGCACTGGATGCGATCCAGGACCCGGTGTCGCTATTTGAGCCGGTATATAATGATGATGGAGATCCGATCTATGTGATGGATCAGATCAGGGATATGAAAAACACCGATGCGAAATGGATCGAAAATCTATCCCTTTCGGAGGCGATGAAAAAATTATCTCCCAGGGAACAGCATATACTGACAATGCGTTTCTTTGAAGGAAAAACGCAGATGGAAGTTGCTGGTGAAATCGCTATCAGCCAGGCGCAGGTTTCCCGTTTGGAAAAGAATGCGCTGAAGTATATGAAAAAGTATATATTATGAGTGTTTATAGCCGGCATAAAAACAGTTATAGCCGGCATAAAATCAGTTTGCGCTCCGGGCAGACGCTGACGCACAGCCCGCATCCGTCGCAGAGAGATTCATGGATCTGGATCGGAGCCTCTGGATCTTCCGGGGAAGAAATCGCATTATGAAGACAGCAGTCGATGCATTTACGGCACTTCGTGCAAGACGCACCGTTCTGTTCTTTTATAAGTTTTACCTGTTTCATATCACGCTTGATCTCTTCAAAGGAATAAAGCTCCGGCAGAGCTCGACCTCGGATCTCTTCGATGGATTTGATGCTGTGAGCTTGCATCCATGTTTCCAGATGCTGTATTGTCTGGGTGACCACATCGTAGCCGTGAAGCAGAATCGCTGTCCGATCCCGCCGGCACTGGCGCCTGCCATAATGTATTCAATGAGATTTTCATAGTTTTCGATCCCGCCCATGCCAATGACAGGAAGATCGGTGCATTGTGCGATACTTGCGATGGTCGCAAGACCGATGGGACGGATCGGCGCACCGGAATAACCACCGTATGTAGGAAGATCCGGTTTGCCGCTTTCTATGTCGATTTTCAGGATGCAGCGAAGAGTATCGATCCCGCTGATCCCCGATGCGCCTGCTTTTCCAGCAGCTTCCACGACAGCGGATAAATTCCCGACAGCAGCACTCAGTTTAACAGAGACAGGCACGTGGACGGCCTTGACCACTTCACAGGTATAAGCATAGACACGCTCAGGGTCGCCTGCGATGATATCCTGACCTTCGCCCATAGGGCAGGCAAATCCGATCTCGATCCCATCAATCCCTGTTTTTTCTATTTTCTTTGCTATATAGCTAAGCTCGGAGGGAGAAGTACCCATGATGGATGCGATCAGTTTAGAGGAAGAACCATAGCGGTTCTTTTTTTGTGCTTCACTTAGCCAGTGGATCCATTCTTCGAGTTCCAGAGCGCTGTAAAGCCTGATGTTCTGGATCCCCCGGTTGTCGTTGCTGTAGGTGTATCGCGGGCAGGTATCGGAATAGGATTCGCTGACGATGCTTTCGGTGATGATAGCTCCGGCGTTGCACTGCAGGGCATCCTTCAGTTTTTCGCCGCGGCTCCAGGGCCCGGGGGCTATGATAACGGGATTGTCGAGTGTCAGTCCCATGAGATCAGTTGCGTACATGATAATTCCTCCTTACCAGATTTCCTTTAAACGTTCTTTGTTGCCGCAGGACTTTCGGATCTTCAGACGAGACTGAAGGACGATGGTCTGTGGATCATCGTCTGCAGATTCTTCTTCGATGATGTCAAAGAGGAGTCTGCCGGCGGTCATTCCCATACGATAGGACGGCTTGGTAACGGTCGTCAGCTTTGGTTCGATAACAGCTCCGACCTTCAAATCATCAAACCCTATGACTGCGACCTCATCCGGAGTAAGGTTCGCCTGATTCAGTTTCTCGATCGCTCCGAATGCCATAGTATCCGTTGCTATGAATACAGCATCTGGACGGACAGGCATATCAAGCAGTTTGCTGAATGCGATGTAGCCGTTTTCCGGAGTGTTGTCTGCATGCAGGATGTTGGAATCAGGCAGGGGCAGCCCATGTTTCTGCAAAGCGCGTTTGCATCCTGTCAGTTTATCGTGGTTATCACTTTTGGGGTGGTTAGACAATACGATGGCGATGTTTTTTCGTCCGGACTGGATCAGATATTCCACAGCTTCTTCTGCTGCAGTATCGTTGTTGGTACAGACGGTATTGGCTTCTTCCATAAATCCTGTCTTTCCGATAAAGACGAAAGGTACGTCACGGCTTTTTAATCGGTCAAACTGTTTTCGGTCAATGGAAGGAGAGGTGAGGATCAGTCCATCGATACTTCGCTCCGTCAGTGTGGTGATATAGTCCGTCTCCATGTCTGGATCGAATTCGGTGCTGCAAAGTATGATGCTGCAGTTTTTCTGCCGCGCGATCTTTTCGACTCCTTTGGTGATTTCCATATAGGATTGTTCCAGCGTGTCGGGGATCAGCATGCCGATTACGTTGGTGCGGGATTTCTGCAGGTGGCGGGCAAACCAGTTGGGTGTGTAATTCAGTTGATCCATAACGGTCAAGACTTTATTTTTAGTCTTTTCAGAAACCATTTCCGGATTATTGAGGACGCGTGACACCGTAGTGATGGATACGCCTGCTTTTTCTGCAACTTCTTTGATATTCAATACTCTGCTCCTCACGTTTTCTTTGATTTTATCAAAAAAATCTGAATTTGTATAGGGCGGTTGTGGGTAATGCTTTTGAAAAACGGTTTCAGTCAGTTCAAGGACTTGTAGGGATGTAAACTGACTGAAATGGACTTTGGCGAATGAGCGGTCGGAAACGTAGAGAGAAAGCATGTCGTTTGAAGAACATGCTTTCTCAAAAGGGGAGATGTTTTATAATTTAAAATCCACATAAGACGGTTCCGCATCATATGTCAGTTTCCGCTTTGCCGGAGTCGTCTGGCAGATGATCTTTCCTTTGCGGATCACGTAGGTGCATTCCGACTGCAGACGCAGGATGTCGTCTTCTGTAGCAGCATCGAAGATGATCAGGTCTGCCTGATTGCCTTCTGCAATGCCGTAATTGTCCAGATGCAGAGTCTTTGCAGAATTGGTAGTGATCATATCGAATACTTGCTGGATCTGCTCGGCTCCGTTCATGTGACCGGCGTGGAGCATGAGGAATGCCTGCTGGAGCAGACATGCTTTACCGAGGGAATACCAGGGATCCATAACGGAGTCGTGTCCGATGGATACATTGACGCCCCTTGCCAGCATTTCATCAGCCCGGGCAATGCCGCGAGGCTTCGGATAACCGCACATTCTGCTTTGCAGAAGGAGATTTGCAGAAGGATTGACGATCATATTCATATTGGCTTTCGCCAGATTTCCGATTAGTTTGTAGGCGTAGTCGTTGTCGTAATTGTGCATGGCCGTAGTGTGACTGCCGGTAGCGCGCGGCCCCATATGGCGGTTGATGCTTTCTTTGGCCATGACTTCAATGAAGCGGGAGTGAGGATCGCCGGTCTCGTCAATGTGGATATCGATCAGCTTATCGTGTTTTTCGGCCAGTTCAAAGACTGTTTCCACATCGCGGACGCCATCTTCTCTGGTGTATTCGATGTGAGGTGCTCCGCCAATAACGTCAACGCCCATGCGGATAGACTCTTCCAGCAGTCCCAGGTTGGCAGGATCGGAATAGATCCCGTTTTGAGGAAACGCAACTACCTGAATATCTATGAGATCCCTTACTTCTTCTTTTAATTCCAAAAGACTTTCCACGGTAACAAGCGTTGGGTCAGTACAGTCTGCATGGGTACGTACCCGGAGCACGCCATTGGCAACATACCAGTCAATAACTTTTCTGGCGTTTTCTTTTAACATTTTTTTTGTTAGCCCCGGTTTCCAGTCGCTCCAGATATCGATGGATTCCAGAAGGGTGCCTGTCTGATTTTTGCGTGGCAGGATGCCTGCTACGAGAACAGCGTCCAGGTGCACGTGGGGATCGATGATCGGTGGAGTCACGAGGTTCCCGGTAGCGTCAATGATTTCTGTATCGGCAGGCGGATCTGTTATTTTACCGATTTTCTGGAAAATCCCGTCGCAGATGAGAATGTCGGTCAGTTCGTTGGTATAGCGCAGTTTGGCGTTTTTGATCAGTAAGTTTTTCATGGTGTTTATGTCCTTTCTACTTTTTGAGTCTTAAGCTTTTAGATATACTCCGCATTTTCGGCAACTTCATGCTCATCTTTCAAACCACATTTTACGAAAATGCTATGTATGATTGGCATGGCAATCATAGCGATTAGAATCCCCTGTAAAGCAGGCATACCCACATTGAAAAGTCCTCCTAAATACGCAGATGCACATCCTAGTATATAGGCGATAATTGGTGCAATTCTCCACGTTTTAAACGTTACATATTCCAACTTAGGGATTCGTCCTTTCGATACAAAGAAGTAGTCTCCGATAATGGCACCGCCAAGTGGAGGAACGAAAGTACCAAGCAAATTAAGCATAGGAATGAAGTAGTTAGAAATTCCAAAGATTGCCATGAGAAGCGCTATGATAATGCCTCCTATGATAAATGGTTTCTTATTATTTTTTTGGAACAGTTCTGCTCCGGCCATACCGAATGCATATGCAGTAGCATTATTTGTAGTCCAGATGTTTAAAGTGAGTATTATCAATGCCCAGAATACGATTCCCATTGAAATCATCAATTCAATTAAATCTCCGGTTCCGAATACTAGTCCACCTAGCATTCCAGAGAAGATCATAACACCGTTTCCTATGAGAAATCCAAAGAGTCCGGCAATAAATGCAGCTTTCCCGGTTTTAGCAAATCTTGCCCAATTACCTGCCTGCGTACCACCAGATGCGAAGGTCCCTACAATAACGGTGATAGCAGATGTAACAGTCATAGAGGATGATGGCGTGATTGCTCGAATGGCATCAATGCTGCCTGCTTCCCGAATTGCCATGACCATAACTATAACCATTAGAACAGCCATTAACGGGATGGCTACATAAGAAACGATTGCCATGGCACGCACACCATATAAAGCAGTGAGCCCCATGATCACTCCCCAGAAAAGAATAAAGAATACTTTCCAGCCAAATGTATCCAGCCCTAAAGCCATAGCGAACAGACTACCCATGTATTCCCCAGTAATAGCGTACCAGAAGACTTGTGTGCCGCCGAGAATAATATCAGCCCATTTAGCACCCGCTTTGCCGAAAGTATACTTAGATTGCAATACAGAAGTGAGACCAGTGCGAGCCCCGATACAACACAGAGACGCAACATATAATCCGAGAATAATGCTTCCTGCTGTGATGATCAAAATAAGCTCATCAAATTTGAATGCAGCTCCTAAAGAGGCTCCAGAAGCCATGGTTGGTGTAAAAAATGTAAAGCCTATCAGTACACAGCTGATGGAAAGTAGACTTTTGCGTGCGGATTTTGGAACGTGCTCCAATGGGTAATCCTGATCAACAACACGTTCTGTGTTTTGTTGATCCATAGTTTGTTTGGTTATCTTACTCATAATTACCTCCTAACTATAAATCGTAACGACGAGAAAATATTTTCGTAAATTATGATATTTAACAAGTTAAGGATATCCTGTAAATGCTTGAAATAACTTGAATCATCGAACAAATTCACCTGATGAAAATATTTTCATTAACGCAACTATAACAGATGCGTTGAAACTTTACAAGAGGTATTTCTAAATTTTTAGAAAATTTTGCAGAATCCGAAATATCGCAGGAGTTTTGGAATTCCACACCAAATATACAAATATCTATGATAAACTAATAATATATTCATGCGAGCAGAGATGGCGGGAAGGCCGCCAGGGAGACCAGAAATGATACTTGAAAAAAATGAAACTTTTACAGTGACAGAAGCTATGATCCCGCCACAGATGAGCGTTACGATAGATGATGCACGAGAAGCAGTGAGGATTTTCGCTGACCTGAGAATGCGCTATCAGGGGGCGATCAAGGAAATCAGCACTAAGCTGGAGGTGCTGGATAATGAGTTTAGTGTGAAGCACGATTACAATCCGATACACCATATGACCAGCCGGATCAAGAGTGTTGACAGCATATTTGAAAAAATCAAACGAAAAGGATGGCCGATGGAAATGGAATCGGTATACAAGGTAATGGATTTTGCAGGTGTGCGGGTAATATGTAATTATCTGGAGGATATATACCGGGTGGAAGACAGTCTGCTTCGTCAGGATGACATAAAACTGCTGAAGCGCAAGGATTATATAAAAAACCCGAAAGAAAGCGGATATCGCAGTCTTCATCTGGTCATTGAAGTCCCTATTTTCCTATCGGATCGGACGTATCATATGCCTGTGGAAATCCAGATTCGAACCGTTGCTATGGACACATGGGCCAGTCTGGAACATGAACTGAAATACAAACGCATGGAAGAAATGCCGGAACATGTGGCGCAGGAGCTGAAAGACTGCGCTAAAATGATGGCTGAGCTGGATGATACGATGCAGAGTATACATAAAATGCTTTAACCCGAAAAGGGGTATCATAAAAGAGAAGAGGAGATATTTCATGAAGAAAAGAATTATTGCGGGGCTGCTTTGCGGTATGATGGTATTGGGACTTGCTTCCTGTGGATCTTCCATGTCTTATGAAGATTACGACCTGAAAGATTATTTGAAAGTAGGAGAGTATAAGGGCCTTGCTGTAGCACCGTATTCCGTTACTGTAACGGATGAGGATGTGGATGCCCAGATCCAGAGCAATCTTGATGCTGCAGCAACCGATAAAAAGCTGGATAAGAATACAGCTATCGAAGATGGAGATACGGTCAACATCAATTATACCGGGAAAATAGATGGCAAAACTTTTGACGGGGGATCTGCAGAAAAACAGGATCTGACTATTGGAAGCGGCAGTTTTATCGATGGTTTTGAATCTGGCCTGATCGGACATAAGAAAGGTGAAACTGTAACGCTGGATCTGAAATTCCCGGATGATTACAGCGAAGACAGTCTGAAGGGCAAGGCAGTGACATTTACTGTCAAGATCAATTCTGCTACCAGATCTGTTGTGCCGGAGCTGAACGAGGCATTCGTGAAGAAACATTCGGATTACGATACGGTAGAGGAGTATACGAAGTCGATCCAGAAAGAGTTATATGATCAAAAGGAAACCGAAGCTGTCAACAACCAGAAAACGACTCTCTGGTCAGCTGCGCTGGACAACACGGAGGTAAAAAAATATCCGGATCGTGAGCTGAATCATTATATCGAATTCAACAGTGATCAGCTGGACCAGACGGCGAAGCAGTATGGAGTCAGTCGTGAAGATATGCTGAAACAGTACGATCTGGATGACGAGGATGAATTCAATGCAGTCAACGAGGACAGCAGCAAGCTGCGCGTCAAGCAGGAAATGCTGATCCAGTACATTGCAGACAAAGAAAATCTCAGCTATACTGATAAGGAGAAGGAAGCACTGATCAAAAGTTTCGAGGCACAGGGCTACGATGCGGATGCCATTGAGCAGCAGACAGGAAGGACGCTGGAAGACTATGTGCACATAGAACTTTTGTATGAAAAAGTGCTGGATTTTCTGCTTGATAATGCAAATATCACAGGTGCGCCGACCACCGAATAAAAGGATGAAATAGGAAAAAATTGAATATAGAACACTGTATACATGTACAACTTTGTGTTTTTTAATTGAAAAAGACTGTAAGGTATGGTAACATCTTGTCATTAGTTCACAAGGCATACTTTGCAGTTTTGGTTTTCTGCGAAGCATGACCGTAGCTATGATTCTCTGGAGAGTCTCTACATGGGCGCCGAAGGTGTACGCAGAAGATGTGATGCCGTTTGCACAGCTTCTACAATCTCTCAGGCAAAAGGACAGGGTTTTAAAAGCACTGAAACGAAGCATCATGTATACGGATTTCTCTGGAAAGTCGATAGTTTTTATCGGCTTTTTTCTTATTACTTATTTATTTTATTTACTTATTACTTATTTTTTTGCGCAGGTCGAAGGAGGCTGTCGGCCTGCGCGGTGTGATCCACAGAGGAGAGGAGAAAATTATGACTTTTACAGATGTACTGGGAAAGATCGATAATTTCGTCTGGGGAGTGCCGCTTATCGTACTCATCATGGGTACCGGTATTTTCCTGACCTGCAGACTGGGTGTGCTTCAGTTCCGTAAACTGGGCAAGGCGCTCAAGTACATGGTCAAGAACGAGGCAGACGGAATCGGTGAAGTGTCGAGCTTTGGAGCGCTGTGTACAGCACTGGCTGCAACTATCGGTACAGGAAATATCGTCGGTGTTGCAACTGCTATTATGCTGGGCGGACCGGGAGCTGTATTCTGGATGGTACTGGCTGCATGCTTCGGTATGGCGACCAAATATGCGGAAGGCCTGCTGGCTGTAAAGTTCCGCGTGGACAAAGGCGGCGGCAGATTCCTGGGAGGACCATTCTACTACATCGAAAACGGTATGGGCAAGAAGTGGAAATGGCTGGGCAAACTGTTTGCATTTTTCGCGTGTTGTGCCGGCGCACTGGGAATCGGTACCATTACACAGGTAAACGGTATTGCTTCCGCAACGAAATCATTCTTTGACCCGAACAATGAACACATGGTTTCCATCTTCGGAACGGAGTATTCCTGGGCTACCGTTATCGCAGCTGTTGTCGTAACGGTACTGGCAGCACTGGTTATTATCGGCGGGATCCAGAGAATCGCAAAGGTTTCTTCCGTTGTTGTTCCGTTCATGGCTATAGCATACGTTCTTATCTGTCTGGCTGTTGTAATCTATAATTACAAAGCGATCCCAAATGCTATTGTAGGAATCATTCAGAGCGCATTTGGTATCAAGGCGGCGGCAGGCGGAGCACTTGGTACTATGCTGATCGCGATGCAGAAGGGTGTTGCGAGAGGTATCTTCTCTAACGAAGCAGGTCTTGGTAGTGCACCGATCGCAGCAGCGGCAGCGCAGACGAAAGAGCCGGTAAGACAGGGGCTGGTTACTATGACCGGTACGTTTGTAGATACAGTCTGCATATGTACACTGACTGGTCTGACAATTATGACATCCGGTGCTTATGAATATTCCCAGGCAAATGGTCTGGAGGGAGTAGAAGTTACAGCAGCAGCATTCGGAAATGGTCTGCCGTGGGCATATTCGGCAGGCACGTTTGTTCTGATGACAGCACTTGCATTCTTTGCATTTACGACGATCCTGGGCTGGGATTACTACGCAGAAAGATCTCTGGAATACCTGACAGATAACATGAAGGCGGTCATGGTCTACAGATGGATCTACATCCTGGCTGTTTTGATCGGACCGTTCCTGACGGTATCTGCAGTATGGACCATCGCGAATATCCTCAATGCATTCATGGCGGTTCCAAACCTGATCGCACTGCTGGCGTTAAACGGAGTGATCGTGGCGGAAACGAGAAGCTATTTCAACCGTTTGCATGCGGGAGAGATCAGAGAGTTTGCGCCAAAGGAAAAGAAGAGAAAATAACAGTAAAGTACATTTCAATAACATAATTAGAAAAAGGAAATCGGAAATCTTTTCTGGTTTCCTTTTTCTAATGCAGAGCATATTTTTTGCATCATGAGCATACATATATACAAACAGAAGAAAAGGTTCCGTAGGGTACAAGGAGGAAGCGGGAATGCTCAATACAGAAGAAATCAGAAATAAAGAAGTGATCAATATTTACGATGGAAAAAGCATGGGTTTTGTCTGCGACATCGAGATCAACCTGAAGGAAGGCCGCATTGACGGGATCGTGCTGCCGGGCAACAAAAGCTTTATGAAAATTTTTGGACGTGAGACAAATGATTACATCGTGAAATGGAAATACGTGAAAACCGTGGGAGAAGATGTGATCCTGGTAGATGTTCCACCAGTTATGGATTAATCTTGGCAAATCATACGAGATGTAGTACAATGAGGATACACGAGTTACTGCATTGCACAAGGAGGGTCAAGATGAAGTGTCCGTATTGTGAAAATGAAGAGAGCCGGGTAATAGATTCCAGACACACGGAAGATGGACATGCCATCCGGAGAAGGCGAGAATGCGAGTCCTGCGGCAGACGGTTCACAACATATGAGAAGGTGGAAGAAATGATTCTCATGGTGATCAAAAAAGACGGTCGCAGAGAAGCCTTTGACCGCAGCAAGCTGTTGAACGGAATCATCAGAGCCTGTGAGAAACGACCTGTCTCTATTGCTGACATGGAGAAAATCGTAGATGAAATCGAACGCGGTCTGAACAATATGATGGAAAAGGAAGTCGACAGCACGTTCATCGGTGAGCTGGTAATGGAGCGGCTCAAGGATCTGGATGAGGTGGCATACGTTCGTTTTGCATCCGTGTACAGACAGTTCACAGATATAAATACTTTTGTGGCAGAAATCGAAAAACTGCTGACAAACAAGAAAAAAGAGAAATAAAGGAAGACAGCATGAAAGACATTTTTAAAGTTGCGATCGACGGACCCAGCGGGGCAGGCAAGAGCACGATCGCGAAAGCCGTAGCGAAGAATTTAGGGATCGATTACGTAGATACAGGAGCCATGTACCGCGCCGTAGGATATAAAGCCAGCAGCCGGGGCGTTTCGCCTGAGGACAGAGAAGCTGTAAAACACCTTATGGAAGACACGGATATCGATTTTGCCGATGGAGATATCATACTGGATGGAGAGATCATCAATGATAAGATCCGCACACCGGAAATCTCAAAGGCAGCATCTTTATATTCTGCGATCCCGGAAGTCCGGGAGAAGCTGGTGGAGATCCAGCGCAAAATGGGAATGCGCAAGAGCGTGATCATGGACGGCAGAGACATCGGCACGAATGTGTTTCGTGACGCAGAATACAAGATCTTTCTGACAGCATCTGCAAAGGAACGTGCCGAGCGCCGTTTTGAAGAACTGACTGCAAAGGGGCAGAAGGTGGATTTTGATGAAGTCCTCAGGGATATTGAAAAACGTGATCACGATGATATGACCAGAGCACTGAATCCCCTCAGAAAAGCTGAGGATGCAGTGGAAATCGACACCACAGGATTATCGATAGATGAAGTTATTGAACGTGTATTAAAGGAGATCAAGTAAAATGGCTACAGTAAAACCTTTTAAGGCGATCAGGCCTGATGCAAAGTATGCGGACAAAGTTATTTCACTTCCATATGATGTTATGAACCGTAAGGAAGCGGCAGAAATGGCTGCGGACGATCCGTACAGCTTTCTTCACATTTGCAGAGCAGAAATCGATCTGCCGGAACAGGAAAATGCGTATGATCAGTCTGTGTATGAAAAAGCAAGAGACAACATCGCAGAACGTCTTGCAAGTGGCGTGTTTGTGCAGGAAGATAAACCGGCTCTTTACATTTACCGTCAGATCATGGATGGACGTGTACAGACCGGGATCGTAGGATGTGTGGCAGTAGACGAATATCAGAACAACACGATCAAAAAGCATGAATTTACCCGTGTAGAAAAAGAAAAAGACAGGATCAATCACTTTGATGTGTGCGATGCAGATACGGAACCTGTATTCCTGACTTACCGGGATGACAAGCGGATCCGGACGATTATGGAAGGCTATGTGGCAAACCATGAACCGGAATATGACATTACTTCGGACGACGGTATACAGCACACGCTGTGGGTAGTAGATGATCCGGAACTCGTCAAGAGTCTGACCGGTCTGTTCGATGAGATCCCGGCCCTTTATATCGCAGACGGACACCACAGAAGTGCTTCTGCCTGCAAAGTGGGTCTCAAGAGAAGAGAAGAACATCCGGATTACACCGGCGATGAAGAATTCAACTTTTTCATGGCCGTTATCTTCCCGGACAATGATCTGAAGATCTTCGACTACAACAGAGTCGTAAAGGATCTTAACGGCAGCACCAGTGAAGAATTCCTGGACAAGATCAGGGAAGCCGGTTTTGATGTGGAAGAAAAGGGCAGTGATATTTATTATCCGGAAGGAAAGCATATTTTCGCTATGTTCCTGGACGGCAAATGGTACAAACTGACCGCCAGAGATTCCATTATCCCGGATCATGTGACAGAATCCCTGGATGTGGCTGTGTTACAGAACAGCCTGCTCCATCCGATCCTGGGGATCGAAGATCCGCGTACAGACAAGCGAATTGATTTCGTAGGCGGGATCCGCGGACTGGAAGAACTGGAAAAGAGAGTGAATGATGATATGGAAGTGGCATTTGCCGTATATCCGGTAGATGTCGATGACCTCCTTCGCGTGGCTGACAACAACATGGTAATGCCGCCGAAATCCACCTGGTTTGAACCAAAGCTGGGAAGCGGTCTGTTCCTTCATAGCCTGAAATAGGAAGAAAATCACGATACTGAATGAGCATAAGACTCCTCTGTATGGAAAAAATACATGCAGAGGAGTTTTTTATGGAGCAGATGAGACGAAATTTGAAGAGAGTGGTGTGGATCCTGGCTGTATTGATTCTGGCGCTTGTCGTGCGTCTGTTCTGGATCCAGATCCTGGGCAGCGAGGATCTGAAGCAGGCGGTCTGTGATCAGTCGCTTATATCGCTGCAGGGAGCTAATACCAGAGGTCTCATATATGACAGGAACGGGCTGCCGATGGTAGCGGATCACAAACGTTATCTCTATATCATCCGGAAAAAGGATATGGATTTTCAGGCTGCAAAGCTTCTGGCGTCTGCTGATGCAGAGGAAACGGGAAGCGGAGGGGATTATTATGTTTATTCTTCCCGAAAGTATAAAAAGACCATAGGCAAAAAACTCTGCGAAAAATACAATGCCTATATTTTGCAGGCGTCCTGCCGATATCAGGATCACCAGACGGCGGCGAATTTGATCGGGTATGTGAATCAGGGAGATTCCAGTGGTGCTGCCGGTCTGGAGCTGATGTGCGACCGGCAGCTTTCAAAGAGCTGCCGCAGGTTGTATGCAGCTGCTGATGTGAAGGGAAATCTTCTGCCGGGCAGAGGTCTGATCGCTGAAAGCGGGAAGAATGGCGGACGAGGAGAAGTGCGGACAACCATCGATAAAAAGCTGCAGGAAGAGGTGGAGACTGTGATGGCAGGCTATGAGGATGACTGTGCAGTCGTGGTCATAAAGAAAAGCAGCGGAGATGTTCTGGCGATGGCCTGTACGCCTGCGTTCAATCCAAATGATATAAGCGGACACATTGCTCGCAGCCAGAATGAACTGCTGAACAAAGCAACACAGGGAGAATACGCTCCGGGATCTGTGTTTAAAATAGTTGTAGCTGCCGCAGCACTGGAAGCAGGAATCCCTGCCGATCAGAAGTTCTGTTGTACAGGATCGGTCACATTAGGATCTCTGGAAGTGAGATGTAAAACAGGTGGCGAGGAGGGCCACGGAACGATCGGGATGCAGGAAGCTTTCGCTCAGTCCTGCAACAGTTATTTTATTCAGCTGGGACAGCGTACAGGAGAAAATAAGATCTGTGAGATGGCAAAAAAAATGGGACTGGGAAAACGGGCATTGAAAAAGTATCCGCAGCAGAGCACCGGTCATGTCATGACGGATCAGGAATGCAGCGGAGCCGGGATCGGGAATCTTTCGATCGGTCAGGGGCAGATGCTTGTCACCCCTCTTCAGATCGCCCGGATGACAGCGATAGTTGCCTCTGACGGGGTCGATCATGGTGCCCACATCCTGCTGTCAGAGAAGACAGGAAAAAGGCGGATCCTCAGCAAGAATACCGCCCGGCAGATCAGATCGATGATGTGCCGGGTCACGGAAGAAGGGACGGCACAGAATATGGGGCTGGTAGACCCGGATGGATCGGCGGCAGCGGCTGTCAAAACCGGGACTGCACAGTACGGCAGGCAGGAGGATGGTAACAGTTATGGCTGGCTTACGGGATTTACCCCTTGCAAAAATCCAGAGTATATTGTTACCGTTTTTGCAGGGGGATCAGATCGAACGGCTTCCGATGCCGGACCGTTATACAGGCGCATCGTCAAATACCTGAACAGTCACTATGACTAGATCGTATCGGAATGTAATTCTTCGTAAAGCTTTTCCAGAGCCTTTTTTTCGATCCGTGAAACATAAGAACGACTGATCCCTAAAAGCGCAGCTGTTTCGCGCTGTGTTTTAGGACGTGTGCGAAAAAGTCCGTAACGGTGGATCAGGACTTTCTGCTCTCGTGGAGTAAGCGTGTTGTGGATCGCAAGGAGCATGTGCTGTATCCGTATTTTTTCATGGATGCTGTCGACGATCTCATTTGGATCTGTTCCCAGGATATCGTTGAGATTGATTTCATTCCCGTCTTTATCCGTGCCTATGGGAACATTGAGAGACACTTCTGATGTGAATTTGCGCGATGCACGTATGCTCATCAGGATTTCGTTTTCGATGCAGCGTGCGGCATAGGTGGCAAGCTTTACTTTGCGGCTGCTGCGGTATGTATTGACGGCTTTGATCAGGCCTATGGTGCCGATGGAGATATATTCTTCCAGCATCTGCGGCTGGGTCGCATATTTTTTCGCGACATGTGCGACCAGGCGAAGATTGCGTTCGATGAGAATATGACGTGCCTGCAGGTCGCCCTGTTCATACTGCTTGATATAAAACTTTTCTTCTTTTTCAGTCAGTGGTTTCGGAAATGAAACACTCATATTATGTATCCCCCTCTATTGATTGTTACTATATGCAAAAAATAGAGGGGAAGTGCCTGACCTTCAGGAAAACGGCATGGCCTTATTTCTTCTTGAAGGACATGCAGTCAGTGCACTGGTCTACCGATGGGTTGCATTCATGTGTTCCCACAGTGATGCAGTCCAGGCAGCAGTAGTTTGCTGCATTGGCATGATGCTGACAGCTTTCTACCATACACTTGATGCTTTTGTTCATATCCATGATACTACCTCCTGTTCTTTTGTAACGACTTACGATGTTTAGTATGCCTCGTCATCCTGTAAATATAGCAGCAGAAATGAGAAATTATTTAAAAATACTTGGAAAGAATGGTATAATATGGTAAACTGTGAGAAATAAAACAATATTTTTTTCAGATTCATAGGAAAAGGGGGAATCGGGAACAATGAATATGAGACAACTGCCATCTGAGGAACGACCTCGGGAAAAACTTTTGCGTGCCGGGAAAGAAAACCTTTCTACGACGGAGATCCTGGCAATTCTTTTGCGGAGCGGCACAAAGGATCGATCTGCGCTGGAACTGGCTTCAGACCTGATCACGATCAGTCCGGATGGCATCGGATACCTGGCTGAATGCAGGCCGGAGGAACTGGCCAGCATACGGGGGATCGGTCTTACAAAAGCCTGTGAGATCCTGGCGGCAGTAGAACTGGGAAAACGGATCGCTTCCAGACCCTCTGCAAAGCGTATTCGCATCAGCAGCGCAAAGGATATCGCGGAGATTTTCATGGAGCGGATGCGGTATTACAAAAAGGAACATTTCGTAAGCCTCATGTTAAACGCGAAGGGAGAAATCATAGAAGAGGCCAATATTTCCGTAGGGGATCTCTGCTCCAGCACGACTCATCCCAGAGAGGTATTTGTGGATGCTGTACGACGCAGTGCAGGATCTGTGGTATTTTTACATAACCATCCTTCCGGGGATCCTGAACCTAGTGAGGCGGACGTGGAGACGACTGTGCGCCTTATGGAAGCCGGTGCGATCCTGGGGATCCCGGTACTGGATCACATTGTGATCGGAGATGGGAATTATGTGAGTATGAAAGCAAGAGGTATGATATAGTTGACAGTTCGCGGAAGACATTCGAAACATAGGATCATCGTGGGGTTTCTGGCTGTGATGGGCAGTATTCTGCTGGTGCGGCTGTTTCTTCTGACTGTTGTCGAGCACGATCGCTGGGACGACTATGCTGACGATGTTTCTTCCCGGGCAGTGTATGAAACGGCGCCACGCGGCGATATTCTGGATCGAAACGGGAAAAAGCTGGCGACAAGCAAGGCCGTCTATTCGATAAATCTCAGCAGGGTAAATCTTTCAGAAGAGGACGCTCTGGCAGCATCGGCAGAAGTGTTTAAAGTCTTAAAGGCAAATGATGAAGATATTGAAACGACACAGGAAGAGGTTTCTAAAACTCTTGAAAAAAAAGATTATCAGGCATATCTTCCTGTCACACTTTCTCGTCAGGTGTCCCGAGAAAGTGCGATGGAGATCATGGGAAAACAGCTCCCGGGAATTCAGGTCGCTGTCAATTATATCAGAGAGTATCCATACGGCTCTCTGGCGTCCCATGTGCTGGGATATCTGGGACAGATCTCAGAGAAAGAGATGAAGTCCTTTACGAAGGAGGATGGATATCGCAAGGATTCCAGGATCGGGAAATCGGGAATCGAACGAGCTTTTGAAAAAGAACTGCATGGACAGGATTCGGTCAGCCGCGTGCAGATAGATGCCGGCGGACGAGTGACGAAACTTCTGTCAAAAAGCAAGGCTAAAAAAGGAAAAACGATCCGGCTTACTTTAGACTGGCCGCTGCAAAAAACCGCGGAGGCGGCTTTGCAGCAGGCTCTTGAACAGGCAGCGGCCGGAGGCGTTTTTCACAGTGAGTACGGAGATCATTCCATGACGTATGCGAAAAATGCAGCGTCGGGTGCAGCGGTAGCGCTGGACGTGAAGACGGGACAGATCCTGGCTATGGCCAGTGCGCCGGATTTTGATCCCAATGATTTTGCTGTGTCGATTTCCCGGGAAAAGTGGGAATCTCTGCAGCGGAAGAATCTGCGTGATCCTATGAGTCCTGCGCCGTTGTACAATGTTGCGACCATGAGTGCGGTGCAGCCTGGATCTACTTTTAAGCCGATAACGGCGCTGGCAGCGCTTTCCTGCGGGCTGGATGAGAATCGGTATCTGTATGATGGCGGGCATGTGGAACTGGGCGGGAAGTCCTACGGGTGTATCCTGTGGAATCGCAGCAGAAAAACACATGGGTATGTAGACCTGAGAAAAGCTCTGGCGGTTTCCTGCAATTATTATTTTTATGACATTGCTTCAGGAGAGGATCTGGCATCAGGCACGTCACTGGGTTATGAACAGAAGATGGATAATGAACGAATCCTTTCTTATGCAAAACGCATGGGGCTGGGGCTGAAAACAGGCATAGAACTTCCGGAAAGCAAAGGAATTTTGCCATCGGAAAAACGAAAAGAAAAACAGCTTCAGCAGAATCTGAAACAGTACCTGCTGGAGGAACGTGAAACATTTTTCAAGGAAGAATTTTGCAGGAACGATGCGAAACTGGACGATTTGGTAGAAAAAATCGTAAATTGGAGTGATAAGGGCTTGACTTTAGAGGAAATTATAGGCAAACTAAAAAAGGAGAATGCCATAGTGAAGGATCAGACAGATCGTCTGGCCAGCGTCTGTAAGTACGATTATTTCGATCAGATGCGCTGGACGCAGGGTGACACCTTTAATCTTAGCATAGGACAGGGAGATCATGCGTATACAACACTTCAAATGGCAGAGTACATGGCCACCCTTGGAAACGGGGGCATCAGAAACAGTGTATCGCTGACTGCCGATGTTTCTTCTAAAAGAAGCAGGCAGTTTTCCAGAAGTCAGAAGACCAACGAACACATCCAATGTATTATAAGAGCCATGACAGGTGTGACCGAAGGAGAAGATGGATCTTTACGAGGACTGTTTGAGTCGTTTCCATATACTGTTGCTGCGAAAACAGGAACGGCACAGCGGACAGGATTCATCAGCACGGAGGAAGAATCCTCCTATTTAAAGCGTAATCTGCACCTTATTGCACCGGATCTTACTTATGCGCAGGTGCAGGCTGAAAGCCAGCGGCTTCAGGAGAAGTATCCGGATTTTTATACGTCTGAAACAACAGCTCTGCGCAGAGCTGTCATCAATCTCAGCAAGAACAATATCACATACGATGCGATAGATGCTTATAAAGAAAAATATGATAGTTTTGCATGGACCGTGGCACTGGCTCCGGCGGATGATCCGCAGATCGCAGTGGCTGTTATGCTGGTGCAGGGCAAGACATCTTCAAATGCGGCACCGATCGCAAGAGAAATCATAGGAAAGTACGGAGAAGACAAAGGATGGGAAAAGTAATTTTAGTTTCATCAGGCAAAGGTGGTACCGGCAAGACGATGTTTTCGGTAAATCTGGGAGCATTGCTGGCGGAGAAAGGCTACAAGACCATATTACTGGACATGGATATGGGACTGCGTAATATGGATCTGTATCTGGGCATGGAAAATAAGGTCGTATACAACATCATGGATGTGATGTCTGGGATCTGCCGGATAAAGAAGGCGATGATACAGGTGAACGGTTTTACAAATCTGTACTTTATGGCGGCTTCCCCGCGAAGAGATGACAGGGATATCACGCCGCTTCATATGGAGATCCTATGCAACAAGCTGAAGCGTTACTTTGATTATATCGTTATCGACTGCCCGGCGGGAATCAACGATCTGTTTGATGTGGCACTGGCTCCGACTCAGAAAGCCGTACTGGTGACAGAACCGGAAATGGCGTCGCTTAGAGATGCTGATGTAACAGAGAGATATCTCACGGATCATGGCATCACGGATACGTATATCGTGATCAATAAAGTTCGGGCAGATCTTATGCGGACCGGCATGATACCAAGCCTTAGCGTCATAGCTAACATGTTCAAGGGGCAGATCGCCGGGATCATACAGGACGATGACAATATCCATATTTCGACCAATAAAGGAATCCCGATCGTGTGTAAAAAAGGCACATACATAGAAGAGAATTTTCAGGATATCGCTTACCGGATCCTGTTCCAGTAATGAAATGCTGAACGGTAGACAGACACTTTTAACGTGTCTGTTTTTTTTATAAAAACTCCCGGAAAATTTCTTAAAACCCTATTGACAAGAGTATTATGATACGATACAATCAAGAAAACTTAGAAAAGGAAGTAAACATATCGACACACTAGGAAATGACAGAAAAGGGGTGGAGTAATCATGGATAGGAGGGTGAAACAGGAGGATCTGAAGAAGATCGAAGAGCTGATCCAGACTGTGAAATATGGAACAGTGATGTGACATCCGAAGATCAGTTTGAGGCTGAAAAGTTCTTAGCAGAAATAGAAAAATAAGATAAAAGACGGTGCATGGCATAAAACTGTGCATCGTTTTTTCTTTGCAGAAAACCCGGGGAGAGAACTTTGCAGAAAAAAACAGGTTCAGAGCTTTTGACGAGCGCTGACGCTGAGAAGAAAGCCGCAGCTGATCATGGAAGCCAGCATGGAAGAACCGCCGTAGCTTAAAAATGGCAGAGTGATGCCGGTAACGGGCATGATCCCCAGATTCATGGCAATGTTCTCAAAAGCCTGGAAGGAAAACATTGCGCCGATACCGGATGCCAGGAGAGTCCCTTGCAGATCGGAAGCGTATTTAGCGGTTTTCCAGGTATGATACAGGAAGAATGCGAAGAGAAGGATGATGAGAAGACCACCGAGGAATCCCAGTTCTTCCACGATAGCGGCAAAGATGAAATCCGATTCCGGTACTGGCAGGAAGCCAAGAGAACTCTGGGTCCCGTGGAGGTAGCCTTTGCCTGAAAATCCGCCGGATCCGATGGCTGTTTTAGCATTCCAGACCTGATAGTTTCCGGGAAGACTGAGATCATCCGGGTGGAGGAATGCATCGATCCGGTTTTTCTGGTATCCAGCCAGCAGAGAATAGATTATTGGCAGAAATCCGCAAAGGATCAGGAATGCACGTCCGAGCTGCTTCAGCTTAAGACCGGAGCAGAAGACCATGAAGATCCAGATGACGCAGAAAACACAGCCGCTGCCCAGATCTTCTTTTGCAACAATAAGAATATAAGGCAGTGCGAAGAGGGCGGCTTTCACAATGCCACAGGGAGTAGAAAGCTGCTCTTTTTTGCGCGAGAGGTAAGATGTCAGGATCAGGATAAAAATCAGTTTGGCGATCTCCGAGGGTTGAAAGGTAAGCATGCCGAGGCTTATCCAGGAGCGGGAACCGTAGGAAGAAATGCCCAGCCCTGGGATGTAGACAGAAATGAGCAGGAGGATCCCGGCGGGATAGAGATATTTTTCCAGGCCAATAAAATATCTGTAGCCCAGATTCATGACTGCTGCTGCAAGAGCAAGACCGACTATCAAGGCTGCAGATTGTATAAAAACTTCCCGGGAAGGAAAGGTCCCCTGTCCGGATGCAAGGCTCATCAGGCTGAAAATGCCCAGAATAGACAGCAGAATCGGTGAGATCATCACAAAGCGGCTGCAACGGCTCAGAATTTGCAAAAAATTGTTCATCGATTGACTCACTCCATTTTCTTGACGAGGTAGCTTAAAAAGTCTATAATAACATTGTGTGCTTTTAATAAAATTTTATTACTGTTTGAGTAATGTTTTGATATTTACAAGTAACCTGGATTTGAGGCTAAAACCTGGAAATGAGAAATGGAAAACAAGACTGAAATGAAAACCTGAAAAAAACAAATGAAAAGGAGGAGACCGTATGATGGTGTCAATAATTTTGATGATCGTTATTGGACTAGTCATGCTTGTCATAGGCATACTGGTTGGATATATACTGCGTAAATCGATCGGCGAAAAGACCATCGGCAACGCAGAACAGAAGGCAAAAAATATGATCCTCGACGCGGAAAACAGAGCGGAAACCGTGAAGAAGGAGCTGGTGCTGGAGGCCAAGGAAGAGGCTCACCGGCAGAGAAATGATCTGGAGAAGGAGATCCGGGAGCGGAGAAACGAAATTCAGAAATCGGAACGCAGACTGATCCAGAAAGAGGAATCTATCGACAGAAAACTTGAAAATATTGAAAAGAAAGAAGAAAGCATAATAAATAAAGAAAAGAGCATCACAAATAAACAGCAGGAAATGGATAAGGTGCTTAAAAGACAGCTGGATGAGTTAGAAAAGATCTCCGGCTACTCTACGGAACACGCACGGGAAATCATACTGCAGAAGGTAGAAAAGGAAGCGCGCAGCGATGCGGCAGCCCTGTATAAGGACATTGAGAGCAAGGCCAAGGAAGATGCAGACAAGAAAGCGAAAGAAATCATCACTGGAGCGATCCAGCGTTGTGCTGCCGATCACGTGGCAGAATCCACGGTATCTGTAGTACCGCTTCCTAACGATGAAATGAAGGGTCGGATCATCGGTCGTGAAGGTCGTAACATTCGTGCGATCGAAACGCTGACAGGAATCGATCTGATCATCGACGATACGCCGGAAGCTGTGATCCTGTCCGGTTTTGATCCGGTAAGAAGAGAGATCGCAAGACTGTCTCTCGAAAAGCTGATCGTGGATGGGAGGATCCATCCGGCACGGATCGAGGAAATGGTAGAAAAATCCGAGCGAGAAGTGAAAGCCATCATCAAAGAGGCCGGTGAACAGGCAACCTTCGATGTGGGCATCCACAACCTCCATCCGGAGCTGGTTAAACTGCTGGGACGCCTGAAATACAGAACGTCTTACGGACAGAATGTACTGAAGCATTCCGTCGAGGTAGCTCAGCTGGCAGGTCTGATGGCTGGCGAACTGGGTCTGGATGTGACACTGGCAAAGAGAGCCGGACTGCTGCATGATATCGGTAAAGCTCTGGATCACGAACGAGAAGGTACTCACGTTGATATCGGCATCGAAGTGCTGCGTAAATATAAGGAATCCGAAGCTGTTATCAACGGTATGGCAGCTCACCACGGCGACTACGAGCCGAAGTCCATCGAGGCGGTTCTCATTGCAGCGGCGGATGCACTTTCTGCAGCGAGACCTGGTGCGAGAAGAGAAACGCTGGAATCCTATATCAAGCGTCTGCAGAAGCTGGAAGAGATCGCCAATACAACAGAGGGCGTAGACAAGTCCTTTGCGATCCAGGCAGGAAGAGAGATCCGCATTATCGCCAAGCCGGATGAGGTGGGCGACGATGGCATCGGACTTCTGGCACGTGACATTTCCAAGAAGATCGAATCGGAACTGGAGTATCCGGGACAGATCAAGGTCAATGTTGTCAGAGAAACAAGAGCAGTTGATTATGCAAAATAATTCAGAAAGGCGGATTTTCGGATCCGCCTTTTTTCCAGAAGGAAGAAGAATATGATATATATCGATAACAGTGCAACAACAAAACAGTATCCGCAGGTGACGGAGACGATGATGAAGTATATGGAAGAGTATTTCGGCAACCCGTCGTCTATGTACCAGCTGGGGCTGGACAGCGAGAAGGCAGTCAAGCATGCCAGAAAACAGGTGGAAGAGGCTATGGGAGCCGGAAACGGGACTTTGATCTTCACCTCTGGCGGGACAGAAGCGGATAATACTGCCATCTTTGGTGCAGCAAGGGCGCTGCGCCGTCGTGGAAACAGGATCATCACGTCTGCCGTAGAACATCCGGCTGTGCTGGAATGCTGTAAACGTCTGGAGCAGGACGGTTACGATGTAGTTTATGTTGGTGTGGATGACAAATGCAGACTGGATCTTGAGCGGCTTGAGGATGCGATCGATGAAAACACCATCCTGGTGAGCCTGATGCAGGTCAACAATGAAGCTGGAACCATCATGCCGGTGGATGCGGTCAAGGATCTGATGAAGAAAAAGAACGCACCCGGCTGGTTTCACTGCGATGCGGTGCAGAGCTTCGGAAAGCTGCAGGTTCCGGAAAGCGCGGATCTGATCTCCGTCAGCAGCCATAAGATCCACGGTCCTAAGGGCGCGGGAGCATTATTTGTGAGAAAAGGAATCCATCTTCCGGCACTCATCGAAGGCGGTGGGCAGGAGCACGGTAATCGCTCCGGCACGGAGAATGTCCCGGCTATTACGGGGTTTGGAACGGCGGCGGAGCTTTCTGCAAAGGATCGCGATGAGGAATGTCAGCGTGTCTCAGTAATGCGCCGCGCACTGCTGAAAGGCCTTAAGGATAATCTGGAGGATCTTATAATCAACAGCGTAGAAGAAGACGGTGTGGCGTCTGGTCAGTGCTGCAGCTCCATCCTGAATATCTCGTTTCTGGGAACGCGGGGCGAAGTGCTGCTCCACACCTTGGAGCAGGACGGTATATACGTATCGACAGGTTCAGCGTGTTCGTCCAACAAAAAAGGCCAGAGCCATGTGCTGGGAGCCATGGGATTAAAGGATAGGGAAATCGAAGGCGCACTGCGATTCAGCTTCGGACGGTTTAATGAAATCGATGAAATGGAGATCGTTGTGGACAAAGTGACGGCGGCAGTGAAGCGTTTCCGCAGGCTGGGAAGTTTCCGGTAGCCGCGGAGCGTGCTTTGCAGGAAAAACCGCAGAGCGGACTTTGCAGGAATGGCAGGAATGCGCAGAGCGAAGCCTGCAGAATAGAAGATAAGGGAGAAGATTGACGTATGGATACGAAAAAAGAACATATTTTTATTGTGAGATGCGGGGAAGTTGCTCTGAAGGGCATGAACAAGCCGTATTTTGAACGGATGCTGGTGGAGCGGATCAAGAAGCTTTTAAAAAAGTTCGACGGCATCAGTGTCAAGAGACAGGAAGGTCTGATTTTCGTTCGCGCAGACGGAGCACTGAATAAGCAGGAGATCATCCATGAGATCTCCAAGGTGTTCGGTGTAGCGTCCATCAGTCCGGCGGTGGAGTGTGAGAGCACCATGGAATCCATCGGCGAGGCTGCTGTAAAGTATATGCTGGAGGCCATTGAGGAGAGAGGCATCAAGACCTTTAAGGTCGAAGCGAAGAGAGCGGACAAGAACTTTCCGGTGAAGTCTCCGGAGATCGGCAGACAGATCGGTGCGGTGGTATTAAAGGGTTGCAAAGTTCTTAAAGTGGATGTGCATCATCCGGACTGTCTTCTGTTTGTGGACGTTCGACACGATAAATCGTATATTTACCAGGATAAGATCGCTGGATTCGGTGGTCTGCCGCTGGGAACCAACGGCAAGGGTCTGTCCCTTCTATCCGGCGGGATCGATTCTCCGGTCGCTACCTGGATGATGGCCAAGCGGGGCATGATGATCGAAGCGATCCACTTCCATTCCTTCCCGTACACCAGCCAGAGAGCACAGGAAAAGGTGGAAGATCTGGCTTCCATCGTAGCGACCTACTGCGGACGGTTCAAGATGCACGTGATCAATCTGCTGCCGATCCAGGAACAGATCGTGGCAAACTGTCCAGAAGAAGAAACGACGATACTGGTGCGCCGGTTCATGATGCGGATCGCACAGGAAATCGCTAAGAATACAGGCTGCGGAATGCTGATCACCGGGGAAAACCTGGGACAGGTGGCCAGTCAGACGGCAGAAGCTCTGGTGGTGACGGATCAGTCAGTTTCCCTGCCGGTCATGCGTCCGCTGATCGCTATGGATAAGGTGGATATCATGGATAAAGCGCAGGAAATCGGCACTTACGAAACGTCCATCCAGCCTTATGAGGACTGCTGCACGGTATTTCTGCCGAAGCATCCTGTGACCAAGCCGAAGCTGGATCGGATCCTGGCGTCGGAAAGCAAGCTGGACTGTGAGAAACTGATCGCAGATGCAGTGGCATCGGAAGAGATCGTCGACATTTTCCCACAGTAAAGGCGAAAAGTAGAATCTTTTCAACAGTATCTCTTAAGGACAACCCCTTTTGTGAAGACTATAATAGTAATGTAGTCTTTGCAAAGGGGGATTTTTTATGGAAGTCATGTTTCGAAGCTCAGGAAATGTACTGATTACGTTATTAAGAGGTGATATCGATCATCACACGGCGTCGGCGCTGCGTCATACTATCGATCAGTCCATGAAGGAGTTTGGGTGCAGCGATCTGGTGATGGATTTTTCGGGTGTTGGATTTATGGATAGCGCAGGTATCGGCGTTGTGCTGGGGCGGTATAAAAAAATGGTGAAGTCAGGCGGCAGGATCTGTATCAGCGGATGCAGTCCGCATGTGGCACGGCTTTTAGAAATGGCAGGCGTATTTTCGCTGGTGCAGCAGGCGGATACCCAGAGGCAGGCGGAGTTGATGCTGCAAAGCGCTCCGCAGATGACAGGGGAGGTTTGATCGATGAACAATAGAATGAAAACGGTGTTCAGTGCGCTGGCGGAAAATGAAGCATTTGCCCGGTCTGCTGCCGCGGCGTTTGTGATGCCGCTGGATCCGACGGTGGAGGAGCTGACGGAGATCAAGACAGCCGTATCGGAAGCAGTGAGCAACAGCGTGATTCACGGATATTCCGGCTGGGAAGACCGGTCACAGGCCATGGTGGAGCTGGAATGTGAAATCAATGGGAATGGCCGGGTGACGATTATCGTGAGCGATCACGGTCGCGGAATCGCCAACGTGGAGAAAGCCATGCAGCCGCTGTTTTCTACAGTGGAAAGCGAAGAGCGCTCCGGCATGGGATTTACGGTAATGGAAAGCTTTATGGACAAGCTGCAGGTGAAGTCAGAGGAAGGAAAAGGGACTGCCGTGACGATGACGAAATATCTGGATCTGGTCAGTGCCCTATAAATATGTACCGGTTGCTAAGGAGGATACATACAAACTAATTGACGCAGCACAAAACGGAGACCGCCGGGCGCGGGATCTGATAGTCGATCAGAATATCGGGCTGGTAAAGAACCTGGCAATGAGATATGCATCGGGATACTATGAGCCGGAGGACCTGATGCAGGTAGGATTCGTGGGACTGGTCAAAGCCATCGACCGGTTCGACACGGGCTATAACGTTATGTTTTCGACCTATGCAGTCCCGATGATAATGGGAGAAATCAAGCGTTATATCCGTGATGACGGTAAAATCAAAATCGGCAGACAGATGAAAACAGAGATGAAAAATCTCAAGAAACTTCAGCAGGAATATTATCATAAACATGGCGTCAGTCCGAGAGTCAGCTGGCTGGCTGATAAGATGGGGATCTCAAGGGAGCATGTTTTGGAGATCCTGGAAGCTATTGAATCTCTGTCCAGCATCGAGAGTCTGGACAATGAAGCGATCCCGGAAGGAATGCACGGTGGTGAATACGTGGATGAGGAGGCGCAGAATGTAGATCTTATCGATCTGAAGACCGCCATCCGGGATCTGGAGGAACGGGAGCGACAGATCATTGTCCTCCGCTACTTCAAGGACATGACTCAACAGCAGATTGCCGGGATCCTGGGGATTTCCCAGGTCCAGGTCTCACGTATCGAGAAGAAAGTGCTGGAGCGGATGCGGGAGAAGATGATGGGGTAGGAGTGCGGGATGCTAGTGCTGGGAGGCAGGGGTTTGGAGCCTGGGATTCTAGTGCTGGGAGGCAGGGGAGCATAGCCCTTTGTTCAGTGGGCAGGAGACCACGTTTTTATCTGCACTATGAATTCCCAGATCGAAAATTATTTGATCTAATTGGGAATTAATCTCTCGATTCAGATGTTTGCTTGCATCATGAATTCCCAGATTTGATTTTTTCAAAGCCATATGGGAAGTTCGATACTGTAAATGTTTCAAGATCCATGCGCGGCACACATTATGATTCCTCAAAAGATATAAAAACTGTTTTTCTGGGAACTGTTTTTCTCTGCGCTGTAAATATCTTGTAAAGCAGTTCCCAACTTGCTGTTTTATTTTGAAAAATGGGAATTCATGAAGGAAGGCACAGATCATAAGAAGTAAAAAATCCAAATCAAGGCCGTTTTTTTTCGTGATCTGGGAATTCATGATTTCCCGGCCGCTCAGGCCCTTTCGGCTTCGAGTCCCTCTATTCTATGCACACAAAAATAAAAGCACCCACTTCATAGGTGCTTTCATTTTGGCGCGCCATTAGGGACTCGAACCCCAAACCTCCGCATTCGTAGTGCGTTACTCTATCCAATTGAGCTAATAGCGCTTATTCAGTTTACAACATTAATAATTATACACTAGACACATGGGGAATGTCAAAGAAAATTTTGTGCTGCAGAGGATTTTTTTGACGGATATATTTATAGCTGATATTAAGTTTTCTTTTTCTTAAACATTTATTGCCGTACCTCTTGACATTAGAGCTACTCCAACCTTTATAATAATACCAGTGATAGACAACAGAGGTGCTTTATAATGAAACCGGGATTTACAGTAGGAGAAACGGCACGGATCTGTTCAATATCGGCAGATACGCTGCGTTATTATGATAAAATCGGTCTGATTCATCCTAGCGTAATGGGGGAAAATGGATATCGATATTACAAGTATGAGGACTTCCTGTTTTTAAATACGATCAAGTATCTGAAAAAACTGGGTATGCCTCTGGCAGATATGAAAAAGCTTTTTGATCGTCGATGCAAAGAAGCTACCCGGCAGAATTTTTTTCTTCAACTGGATCAAATCAACAAGCAGATCGGGGAACTGCAGGGCATTCGGTTGCAGTTACTTAGAAACATCCATTACTTTGATCTTACGGACAATCTGGATCTGGAGAAACAGGAGCCTGAAATCCGGGAATATCCAGACAGGCTGGCGATTTTATCACATGGAGAGAGTGTGAAACGAAAATCACGGATCAAAGAGCAGAATGTTTCGGCTGACTTTTCTAAAGGAAAATCCTATGATATGCTTCTAAGTGATGTTTTAGAGGAGCTCGGTCAGGAAAATTTCTGGAGTATGGGTCCATCGATCTGTGTTAAGGCGAAAGGAGATATTCTTTCTGGACGATTTGACAGGCCGCGTGCGGCAGGGAATATGCTGGTGGGAGAATCGCAGAGCAATAAAGCGAAAAAGGTGCCGGGCGGATCGTATGCTTGCCTGTATCACGGTGGCAGCCTGGAGCACATGGAGGAAAGTTACCAGCGGCTTCTCAAGTATATTGAAGCGAATAATCTTGAAATCACAGGGGACATCTACGAGATTTTTCTCGTGGACACCATCGATACGAAAATCGATGAGGAACTGGTGACTCACATCCAGATCTCGGTGAAGCGGCGAACGCTGTGAATCTGTCGGGAGCGGGTAGCAGGCGAGGAGACCTCATACCATAACTTAGCAATTTGTTTTTCATGAAAGAAAAAAGAAATAGTAAACTGCGATATGCTGCTGTTGATCAAGTACCGACAGTAGCATATTGTAGTTATAGCAGGAGAGAAATTAATGAAACGACTTTTAAATATTGATTTCGCACTAGTTCAGGCTATCTACTGGATGCTGTACACGGTAGCAGGATCCTTTGTTTCTGTGCTGCTGCTGGAAAAAGACTACACCAATGCGTCCATCGGGACGATCATCGCGGTGGGCAGTGTGCTGGCTATCCTTCTGCAGACGGTGATCACCCATGTGACGGATCGGTCTTCCCGCTTGGACAGCATCGGAATGATCAAGATGCTGACTTTGCTTTTGGCGGCTGGCGTATTTGCGGTACTCTTGATCGGTGAAAAATCCGCAGCGCTGACCATCGCTTATGTAGGCGTGATCATCCTGCATACCGCCATGCATCCCTTCGTCAATGCTCTCAGTTTCAAGCTGGAGGAGACGGGCCTGCAGGTCAATTACGGCGTGGGACGGAGCATGGGATCCTTGGCGGCTGGCGGTATCAGCTTCGTGCTGGGCTATCTGGTTGTCTGGTTCCAGCCGGAGATCGTCCTATATCTGGCACTGGTAAATCTGGCCCTTCTGACGCTGGTGATCTTCGCTACCGGGCATCATTACAAGAAGACTATGTCGAGCCATAAGGATATTCCGAAGAATTTTGATCCTGCAAAGAATCCGGCGCGGCAGTCTATCGGAATTCTGGAGTTTATGCGGCGCAACCGGATTTTTGCATTTATGAGCCTTGGCATTATCGCTTTGTTTTTCGGCAATGTGATACAGGAAAATTTTACGCTTCAGATCGTACAGGGTATCGGTGGGGATACCAGCGATATGGGCGTTGTGATCTTGCTCCTCTGCGTTTGTGAAATGCCGGCGATGATCGCATTTCATAAGTTGAAAATGCACTTTTCCTATGTTTTTTTGCTGAGGCTGTCAGCTGTGTTTTTTACCATCAAAATCTTCGTGATGTACCTGGCTGATTCTATGGTGGTGTTTTATCTGGCGCAGCTCTGCCAGATCATCGGGTATGGGCTGCTGTTCCCTGCTATGGTCAGTTTTATCGATGCCATCATGGATAAGGGGGAAGCTTTACGTGGACAGGCCATGTTTACGGTAGCCATCACCCTGGGAAATATTATCGGAAGCGTCGCAGGAGGCATGATTCTGGACCTTTGTAGCTCGAAGATGCTCCTGCTGACAGGGACACTTGTTTCCACTGCGGGAACGCTTCTCATCGTGCTGCTCGTAAAGCTGGTCAGCGCCAGTCATCTCAGCGTGGATAAGGATGCAGTTCACAGGAAAAACACATAGATATGTTTGACAATTTTACCTGAAAAAGAGTAAAATAAGAACGGTAAAAAACGGAAGGGAGAGATTCAAATGACAAACGAAGTAATCCAGAATATAATCACGAGAAGATCTATCAAACAGTACAAGGATCAGCAGATCACGGACGAAGAACTGCAGACGGTTCTCCATGCTGGACTGTATGCGCCGTCCGGCATGGGAATGCAGAGTCCGGTCATGGTAGTGGTGCAGGACAAGGATACTATGGCTCAGATCGTTCGTATGAATGCGGCGGTCATGAACGCTACCAGCAATCCGTACTACGATGCACCTACAGTCATTCTGGTATTGGCTCCGACGGACAGAACCACATACATCGAGGATGCAAGTTGCGTGCTGGATACCATGATGCTTGCAGCTCATTCCATCGGTCTGGCTTCCAGATGGATCCACAGAGAACGTCAGATGTTCGAAACAGAAGAAGGCAAGAAGCTCATGAAGAAATGGGGTGTCCCGGAAAACTTTGCAGGTGTCGGAGCGCTGGCTCTCGGATATGCTGACTGTGAACTTCCTGAGCCAAAGGAGAGACGAGAAGGCAGGATCATCTACGCAGATAAATAAGAATCAAAAAATGAGGTGGGATTTTGTGTCTCATCTCATTTTTAGATTTGATTGTTTGATGGATTTGTAGTATTATATACAAAGGGGAGGTACGGCGTATGACAGATCGGACATCCGGCGGACAGCAAAAGCTGGAAGCCCATGTGGCAAAAACGCTGCAGGAAAACAACATACAGCAAAAGGATTTGATCAATGGCATGATGCAGGCGGATGATGCCGGCTGTTGCTTTGCTGATAAAACCATTACCTTTGCTTTCCCCGTTCAGCCATGGCAGGCAAATCGGGCAGGACATCTTCACGGCGGGATCATATGCACGGCATTCGATATTACGATTGCTGCATTGACCCGTTTTTTTGCGGGCAAAAACTATGCGCCGACTATCAGTCTGGACGTCAAGTTTATTCGGCCTGTTAAAGTGGGAGACAGGATGCTGGTTATTGCAAAGGCTATCGCCACGGGACGGCGGATCACCCAGTTGACCTGTGAAGCGTACAGTGAGCAGACAGGGAAGCTGGTGGCGTCGGGTGCGTCGGTTTACATGAATGTGGACACGACAAAAGAGCATCAGAACAGCGAACAGGATCCCTCAGATCAATGATAGAAAATGCGGAACAAGTGCTTGCATAAACATTTGTTTTCGTGTATAATTATTTATAACGAAGCGACAGAAATGTCGCTTATTCACTGTGTAGAATAAGATGATGGAGAGAATTATGGTAAAAACGATCGAAGAAATGGAAGGTTTGATTTATCTGGAAGATGGGACCGTGTTTAAAGGAATCGGCTTCGGCGCACGGGGAACTGCTGTGGGAGAGCTGGTTTTCAACACATCCATGACAGGTTATCAGAAGATCTTGACAGACCCGTCCTATAAGGGGCAGATCATTACGATGACCTACCCGCTGATCGGAAATTACGGGGTCAGTGATATTGATAATGAGTCCGATGGGATTCATGCATTTGGACTTGTGATCAAGGATCTGTGTGACATGCCTTCTAACAGCAACAGCGTTATGAGCCTGGATCAGTGGCTCAGGGAGCAGAATGTTCCCGGTGTGTTCGGTGTTGATACAAGGCAGATCACAAAGAAAATCAGAAAGTTTGGAACGGTGAAATGCCTTATTAGCACAGAAGATATCTCAATCGCGGAAGCGAAGGAGCTTTGCAGCAAAGGGGAGCTGAGAGGCGACTGGATGAAGGAGGCTTCTACAAAAGAAAAGTATGTTCTGGAACCAACTGCTGTGACGGAAGAAAAGCCGTATGAGGTGGCTGTTCTGGATTTCGGTGTAAAAACCAATATTCTGCGTTGCCTGCAGGTGAGAAACTGCAGACTTACCGTGTATCCGTACGGAACACCTGCGGCGGAAATTTTGCAGGAAAAACCGGATGGCATTTTCCTGACCAACGGACCTGGAGATCCGGAGGAAGCAAAAGAAGCTATCGAGGAAGTACACAACCTGATAAGGACCAGCGAAGTGCCGATGTTCGGTATCTGTATGGGACATCAGATCCTGGCGCTGGCTCTGGGCGGCAAGACATATAAACTGAAGTACGGACACCGTGGAGGAAACCACGGAGTATATGACAAGGAAACCAAACGTTCCTATATCACTTCACAGAACCACGGATATGCTGTACAGCACGAGAGTATTATTCTGAAGGGAATGGAAGTAACGCACCTGAATCTGAACGACGGAACGGTAGAAGGTATGGAGCATCGTGATCTGCCTATTTTCTCGGTACAGTTCCATCCTGAAGCATCTCCGGGGCCGGATGACAATGCTTATTTGTTTGACAAGTTTATCAACAGAATGAAGGGGGACAGGGAAAATGCCTAAGAAAACATCACTGAATAAGATCCTGATCATCGGATCAGGTCCGATCGTTATCGGACAGGCAGCAGAATTTGACTATGCCGGAACACAGGCCTGCAAGGCGATCCGGGAGGAAGGCATCGAAACGATCCTGGTCAACAGCAACCCTGCCACCATCATGACTGATAAAGGAATCGCGGATAAAGTATATATGGAGCCGCTGACGGAAGAGGCGCTGGAACAGATCCTAGACAAGGAACGTCCGGACGGCATGCTGGCAGGATTTGGAGGACAGACAGGTCTGAATCTGGCTATGGAGCTGGATCACAAAGGCATTCTGAAAAAATACGGCACAGAGCTTCTGGGCGTTAACCGGGAAAGCATCAAAAAGGCGGAAGACCGGGAAGAATTCAAGAAGCTGATGCAGGAGATCGGCGAGCCGATCCCGAGCAGCATCATCGCAACGTCTATGGAAGAATGCTACGACTTCGTCAAGGAAGAAGGCTTTCCTGTGATCATTCGTCCGGCATATACACTGGGCGGCACAGGCGGCGGTATCGCAGAAAACATGGAACAGCTGGAGATGCTTTGCTATAAAGGCATGGAGAACAGTGCTATCGGACAGATCCTGCTGGAAAAATCTGTAGCAGGATGGAAGGAAATCGAGTACGAAGTGATCCGCGACGGCAGAGACAACTGCATCATCATCTGCAGCATGGAAAACCTGGATCCGGTAGGCGTACATACAGGTGACAGTATCGTCGTAGCCCCGACGCAGACGCTGCGTGATGCAGAATATCAGATGCTCCGTGACGCATCTATTAAAATAATACGCAGCCTGGGAATCAAGGGCGGCTGCAACGTGCAGTTCGCACTGGATCCGGATACGGGAAAATATATCGTAATCGAGGTAAATCCTCGCGTAAGCCGTTCTTCGGCTCTGGCTTCGAAGGCGGCAGGATATCCTATTGCCAAGATCGCAGCTAAGATCGCGCTGGGATACAATCTGGATGAACTTTCCAATTATGTAACGCAGACTACGAGTGCCTGCTTCGAGCCGGTTCTCGACTACGTTGTCGTAAAGTTCCCGAAGTGGCCGTTTGACAAGTTCCGGACGGCATCAAGGCACCTGGGTACCCAGATGAAAGCCACCGGTGAGGTCATGTCCATTTGCAGGACCTTCGAGAGTGCGCTGCTGAAAGCCCTGACTTCCATCGAGATCAAGTGCGACGGTCTGCACATCCCGTTTGTGTCCAACCTGAACGACGAGGACCTGATCGAGAAGATGAAGGCCTGCGACGATGAACGTATCTTCTGTATCGCGGAAGTGATGCGCCGTGAACTGATGGACGTGGAAGCTTTGTATCAGATGCTCAAGATCGACCGCTGGTTCCTTAACAAGATCCAGGGGATCATCGACATGGAGCACCAGCTGCAGAAGGGGCCTCTCACCAAGGAACTGGTTTACGAGGCAGAATACCGCGGCTTTACTGACAGTGATATCATCGAGCTGTCCGGCATTTCCAGAGATGTTTTGCAGGACATTCGTGTATATAATGACATTTATCCGGTATATAAAATGGTTGATACCTGTGGTGGGGAGTTTGATGCGGTAACGCCGTACTACTACTCCTGCTACGACGAAGAAGATGAGAGCGTGCCGAGCCACGAAAAGAAGATCCTGGTTATCGGTTCCGGTCCGATCCGGATCGGTCAGGGTATCGAATTTGACTACTGCTGTGTGCAGGGCGTATGGGCTATCAAGGATCTTGGATATGAAGCTATTATCATGAACAACAACCCGGAAACCGTAAGTACCGACTTTGATAC
>NZ_JACRWC010000108.1 GCF_014306095.1 Lentihominibacter faecis | reverse complement strand
CCGTCTCGTGGGCTCGGAGATGTGTATAAGAGACAGCCTCTATACTTTAAAAGGTGGTGGATCGCAAGGTACACCAAACGGATATCGTGCGGCTGATCACTTTCCATCAGATCTTTTCGAAGATGATAGATGGTCGGATACTCCTGATAAAAATCAATGTCTGTATAGCCCTTTTCAATAAATAATGGGTATTTTTCCTGCACTGATTTATCTTCCAAATGAAGCTTACTTTCGTTCAGACGGAGAAAAAACGTATCATCAACCTTAGCCATTTCTTCTGCAAAGAGTTCCTGCAGAAGCTGGATACGCTGATGCCTTCTCTGCAATCTTCTCCTGTTGGTTCTTTTGGTGCGTCTATCTGCTGCTGTATCCGCCTGTTCAAAAAGACGGATTCCCCACATATCTTTTTTATGAAAACGTTCCAAACGATAAGAAGGATCTGTTACTGCCCAGCCTACTGAATTGGTTCCAATATCTAATCCTAAATAATACTTTTCCATAACGCACCTCCAGAATAATCAAAAAAAAACAATTGACAAATACTCGCAACCCCATTATGATAAAGATGATCTCAATTAACTACCATATGAGATTACACTACAGGTTCAAATAAAGAATTTTTCTAACCGCCCGTATGGGCTCCACGTGTTGTGGAATAGACTCGCTTTACTGCGAGTTTTTTATTTCTGTAAGCTAATCTTACTATTCATTTCAGTATATTGCAACTAAATTCTAACTAATCTGACCAAGCTGGGGAATCATTTCCCAAACATAAATAAAAGAAATTGTCTAATCAAAGCATTTCGAGAAGTGAAGAAATCAAGTAGCGGATATTTGTTAGCACCTAATTTCTCTATAAAGAAAACGAGACGGTCGAAACCGTCTCGAAAAAAAATCTAACTTTTGTGGATCACTTCAGAAGGGGATCCGCTGTTTTTTTTGGTAATCTTTCTTATCACTGAACATTCCAGTGCTTATGGCACTGCGACGGTCTTACCAGTCCCGTGCCTAGTCTTCATTCTTCTCAGAAATGAAGGAATCTCCTCCAACCTTACCGTCTGGATCTGCGGCAGCTGTATCTCTCCCTGCTGCAGCATCGAGATGTAGGCATCGCCCATTTGTGCAAGAAACTTCTGAGATTTCAGATCACCATTGATATGTGCTGCACCCAGCGCAACTTCATGAATGGAGATTGCTTTCTCAAAGAACGTAAATTCTTCGAACCGCGGCAGCCCTTCGATTGCAACGAGTTGTCCTCCGAAGGCTAGAATCCCAAGATCTCTCGTCGCCGTCCACGTATTCAGCGTGTTAACGACACAGTCGACACCACGTCCATTAGTCCTACGCATGATCTCCTCATGAACATCAACCTTGTTGTAATCAATCGCCTCATCAGCACCCAAACTCCGCACATACTCGAAATTGTATTCCGAACAGCTAGTATACACATACATGCCACGTAGCTTCGCAAGCTGGACTGCATACCCACCGACACCACCGGCACCACCGTGGATCAGGATCGTATCACCAACCTCCGGCTTCAATTTTCGGATCACGGCCTGGTAGGCTGTAAAACCCGAACACGGAATCGCAGCAGCCTGCACGAAATTGATGCTTTCAGGCAGTTTTGACGCTGTGCGCGATGTCGTGCAAGCGTACTCTGCAAACCCTCCGTTTGCCTTCTCAAGATTTCCATGATAAAATACCCGATCACCCGGTTTAAATTCTTTAACGGAAGCACCGATGTCTTTCACGATACCGGCAACATCGAGCCCTAATACAACCGGTTCATCAAGATTGACATCACCGAAGCCCTCTGCGATCTGATAATCAACGGGATTAAGTCCCACAGCCTTGACCTGCACCAGTATCTCATCATTCTCCGGCACGGGGATCGGACGCTCCGTCGTGTACACGATGCTGTCGATGCCCTTATCTCCTCTCAATTCCAAAGCTCTCATATCCTCCTGCTCCTTCCATCGCTAACTACTGCATCAGCTCATGCTGAATATTATAACACGATTTTGTACGGTATGTAATCCTGATAGCCTGTGACCACACGATAATAACCGCTCAGCATCTGATCCGTTTCGGGATCCCCTGTATCCACTGTCATCGGTCTGCCTCCGAGACCAATCAGTTTAGTACGCGTTGCGACGATCGTGATACCATCCCGACCTGCCATCTGCAGGATTCTCGGCGAAAGCTGCTGATTTCCCCGTCCGAAGACATGTCCCTGTCCGCCGATGATGGTTACGATGATACGAAATAGCCTGCCATTAAGGAGTTCAACGAGCTGTTGCTCATTCAAATCCTTCCCAATCTGCTCCTTGTTGCATACCACGTCTACTCCAAGCAATGTATTCTCCAGTCCCATGGCCTCCATGATGCCTCTTGTTGTCGTCCCTGGGCCGATCACATAGCACACATCATTCTCCATAGTGGAAACGATTTCCATCGCGATTCCTGCGAGACCTGCCGCCTCCGAATACCCGCCAGCTTTCATACCCTGCATATACGCCTTGATCTGTGGAACCATCAAATACCCATAAAGACGCGCCTCCACCTGACCCTGGCGGAACAGTTCTTCATCGATATCCATCACCTCAGCCTCAGCAACGGTGACCCCGGTCTCTTTCACAAAGCTGTGCGCGGCTTTGCCTGCGCTCTGAGGATTCATCGCATAAACGGCAGAGTGGATCTTAACCCCTGCAGGAATCCCAATCACCGGAATCTTTGTTTCTACTGCATCCATGATATCTCTGGCCGTGCCATCACCACCGGCGAAGAGTAAAAGATCCGCTCCTTTTTCGAGTAGTTCTCGTGCAGCCTCCTTTGTGTCCGCCGCAGTCGTTCGACCTTCAACAGCCTTTGCTTCCACCCGGTATGGCAGCACCGTCTGTCGAACCGTATCCTCACCCATTTCTCCGGCTCCGCACAGGATCTCAATATCGTCTGCATCCCTTTCCAATTCTCTGAGGCAAAGGAGTGCCCGGTACGGGGCCTCAGGCACCACACCCATTTCAAGAGCACGCTCCTGGATCGAAACATCATCGCTTCCCTTGAAGCCTGCACGACCGCCGAGTCCAGCATAAGGATTAACGATCAGTCCGATTCGCTTCATGTGTTATTCCTTTCTGCGTTTCTCATATTGCATCAGTGTCGTTCCAAGCTCTTCCCATTTCTCCGTATTTTCGACTTTCATCCTGTGGATCGCACAATTGTGTGGAGCATTGCGAAGAAGCTCTGGTTCTTCATATGCCTCCCTGCACATCTCTGTATAGACGCCTACATACTCATCGATATCATCCCGGCTACAGGACTCACATGGCTCTAGCGTCAATGGTTCCGGCACAATATATGGATGGTGTGAGAGGAATGCCTCTTCTAGTCCGAAATCCATGACCCGATGGTTCAAATCATCCGTACCGAATCCAGTCTCCTTTTTTAATGTCTCGAAGCTGTAGCGACATTGTTCCAGTCTCCGCTTACCCTTCGCATACCAGATATCTACGCCATGAATCTGCTCCATCTTCTTCATCAGGTACTGATTGTTCAGAACCGAACAGATCGCAGCCTCTCTGACACCTTCTGCACCAAGAGTGCGAATCCACATGTATGCCCGCAGCACTGCGGCAGAGTTTCCGAAGAACTGACGTGTGTGTCCGATGCTCTGTGGATTGTTCACCTGCAGGACGAACTTTTCTCCTTCTTTCAAAATCCGTGGACTCGGAAGAAACTGCTCGAGATCTTTGATCACGCCTAATGCTCCACAGCCCGGACCCAAACCACCATGCGGTGCTGAGAAAGTTTTGTGAAGATTATAATGAATCGCGTCAAACCCAACTTCCTTTGCGCGGGCGATGCCCAGCATGCCATTAGCATTTGCCTGATCATAATAGCAGATTGCGCCCACCTCGTGCGCGGCTTCCACGTACTCTTTGATGTCCGGGTTATAGATCCCGGTATCCTCCGGATTGGTGATGAAAATTGCTGCGGTCCGTTCGGAAAGCGCCGCCTTCATATCCTCCAGAGATGGGTAGCCCTTTTCTGGATCAATCATTAGTGTGATCACTTTGTATCCGGCTGTTGCAGGTCCCGCTGCATCACATGGATGCGAGAAAATGGTCGTTACAATCTCATCTCTGTAGCCTTCGCCTCTACTTTCATGATATGCTCGGATGACGCAGGCAGCTGCAAATACTGCCGTCGCTCCGCCACCCGGTTGAAGGCTGAATGCATCCATGCCGGAGATTGCCTTCAACATTTGCTCTGTCTCATAGTAAATCTCCAGTAGACCCTGTTTTGTTTCATCTGGCTGGAGAGGATGAACCTCTGTAAACTTCGGGTTTCTGGCTACCATATGCTCTTGAACCTTCGGGGAGTACTTCATGGTGCATGTTCCCTCGAAATCCGGGGTCGTATCGACACTCAGGGTTTCCTGAGACAGCCTCATGAAATGCCGATTCGCTCGAACCTGATTGACTTCAGGAAGGTTTGGCATTTTTTTTCTTTTAAGAGATGCTGGGATGGTGTCAAGCCCGGATCCCACTTCCTGTATAACAGACGCATCTGCAGGAGTTACCAGGACACCACGTTCTCCCGGCACACTCAGATCGAAGATCAGTTCTTCGTTCCATTTTGCCTGATGATAGTTTCTCAGCTGTTTCTCATAGTCTCTATGCATGATCTTCCTCCTTTCCTTTACTGCAAGATCTCGCGAAGCGCATCTACCAGTCCATCGATTTCATCTTTCGTGATGACTTCCGTAATACAGTACAGAGCACTCTGCCCCAGTTCAGGGAAGCATTCTGACAAATCCAGTCCGCCGAAAATCTGCCTGTCCAGCAATGCACTGTTAATCTCACGAACAGTCTTGCCGCTCTCTGAGAAATCTACGACGAATTCCTCAAAGAACGACCCCTCGAACCGAATGCTCACACCCGGGAGCTCGCCGATCTTCTGTGCTCCATACAGTGCATTCGTCATGATCGTGTCTGCAACTTCCTTCATCCCTTCTGGTCCCAGAAGTGTCAAATACGTTGCCGCGTAGTGAACCAGTAATTGCTCTGGGTTCCCGTGAATTCTTTTCCTTTCTCACGAATCGCATAGTGGGTGCGCTCGTACAGATTCAACGTGAATCCATACTCGCCTTCTTTGATGGTGTCCACCATACCGAAGGCCAGATCCTTCGTTTCGGACATGTGTTCCATGTCGTCCGGTGTGGCGATGATCCCCGACTGAGAACCACCCGAGCTAAGATGACAGCCTAAATCATGCAGATCACAGATTGCAATCGTTGCCCCATAGTTAGCCGGAGCCTCAATCACGCCCAAAGAGAGTGGATTTGCGTTCACGATGAACTCCGCATCTGCAGCCTTTGCAAGCTGTCCAATCTGTGGGGCGTCTGCTTCCAACTGACCTAGGTAATTCGGATTCTCTAAGTAAACACCTGCAACAGTGTCGTCCAGCTTATTCTTCAGATCTTCAAGATCTACCATTCCTGTCTTGCTGTCATAGTTGACCATCACCAGATCCAGTCTCTGCTCTTCCTGTACGGAGTAGCAATAGTTCTTCACTGTTGAGAGAATCTGCGGATTCATGTTTGCAGGAAGAAGGATCTTCTTCCTGCCTGTGATCCTATTCGCCATGCTGACTGCTGTCGCCGCTGCCTGTGCACCATCATGACAAGTCTGAGCTGTGAACTCCATTCCCAAAAGCATGCAAATCATAGTCTGTGCTTCGAAAAAGATCTGGTTCTTGCCATGGTCACTGTATGCTCCTTGACCATAGCAAGATATGAGTTCTCCTCTTCCGGCAATCTCATCGCAGACGGCAGGAGTATAGTGATAGGCACATCCTCCGCCAAGAAACATGCTGTACTCCTCCGCTGTTTTATTCTTCGCTAAGATCCGGTTCACGTGTCGGCGTACCGATTGTTCATCGCCAAGAGCCGACGGTAAATCTAAAAGTCCCTGATATCTCAGATGCTCCGGGATCTCTTCATATAATTCCATTTCGTCTTTCACATTTACAAATTCCATCATTTCCTTTTTGATCTGTGGTGCAGAATTCGGAATGTATGGATATGCTTTGTTGCTCATTCTGTTACCTCCTCTTTTTATCTAAGTGCTGCTTGATCAGAACAGATTCTCGATTCCTTCATCCGTGACTTCTTCTCCGGCTCTCTTCTTGGCCAGTTTTTCCATAAGCAGATTAAATTTCTCTCTGGAAAGTGGATTGAAAATGCAAATGACTGCGGTCAGGATCAGCAGGATTCCCGGGAAGAGTGCTGCAATCTTCACGAATCCGGACATAGTCTCCGGTGCCTGTACAGCAGCGTTCGCATCATAGTGAAAGAATGCGAGAAGCATACCAAGTCCCCATGCTCCGAATGAGGATGCGAGCTTCTGTGCGAAAGACCCCATTCCTGTAACCTTACCCTCATCACGGGTTCCAGTCTTGAACTCCATGACTTCAGCGGTATCGAACATCATTGAGTATCCGATGGTCCAGTATACCGAATTCGCGATGCAGAAGCAGAAACAGTGGACGATCAGAATCGTATAATTCGGGATCTGCGTAAAGTAACAAACAAACATCCCCAAGGTTGCAATCAAATAGAAGAAAGCTGACCCTTTTAGCTTGCCATACTTATTGCACACTCTGTTGATCAATGGCAGGAGCACAATACTAAAGACCGCAAAGAAGGTCCAGTACGAAGATTGCAATCCTGCGCTCAGCCCCAATTTATTGCCCATCAGATAGACCAACGATCCCTGCTCCATCGTATATGCGATGCAGAAAACGAAGACCATGTAGATATAGAATCGATAAGCTTTGTACCTGAGCATTCCGAAATAACTTATCAGAATCCGTCCGATTGATTCCCGTTTCATATTCGAATCCCCTGCGATCAGTTCCTTGCCGTTGATTGTGACTCGGCATATGATCGCTCCGATCAATGCGATCGCTCCGAAAACGACGGCGCCGATGGTCCATGCCCACTTCTCGCCGATCCCTGCTCTCTCTACAAAAGCGATGACGACCATAGGACCTGCAGTACCGAACCACGAAGCGACATAGATAAAAATCCCGCGGAACGTACTCAGTGCATTTCTTTCCTCGTAATCCTGTGTCAACTCAGCACCCAGCGCAAGGAACGGAATGACGAAAAGCGTATAACCAAGCCAGAAGCTACAGCCGATGATCAGATACCATACAAACTTGAATGCAACACTGTCGATTGGCATGACCGTGTACATCAAGATTAGTGTGATGTATTCCAGAATCGCGCCATAAATGAGGAACGGTCCACGACGTCCCTTCGGATTTTTGCTTCTGTCGGACAATCCACCGATGATTGGATCCGTGATTGCATCAAACCAGACCGTAATCATAGAAATGATGCCTGCCATTACTGGCGGCAATCCTGCGAAGTCTGTCAGGTAGTAAATAAAGTACGCATAGAAGAAGTTGAATGCGATGACGTCTCCCATGGTACCCATACTATACCCAAACTTTGTTTTCATTGGAATCCTTTCAGTTCGAAATCCTTGTTCCATTATTTGACTCCTTTCTTTCGATATACTTTAACACATTAATAACGATTCCACTACTAAAAAACGCAAAATACATGCCTTTATATTCTATATATTCAGAATATTTTTTCTCTTGCTCTTCAGGAGCAAGCAATATCAACAGGTTGTGAGTTTGGATTTTTTCGTATTTAATCATCTATCTACTAACAGATATTTTAAAAATCCCCCCTTTAGTCTAACAAGAGTCCCTTAATTGTATCCAAAAATCACGCGTTTGATGCAATTTTGGATTGCACATATGATTTGTTTCGATTCATTTTTAAATCGTAACTCTGGAATTGGAAATACCGAATTGTTTCTCTGCTCAAAGTATTTCGAGAAGTGAAGGTTTTAGAAAACCGCCAAGTCCCCGACTTGACGGTTTTCGTTTATTTCCGTTCCTTCTTCCTCCTACTTCTCTATCCTCTCGATCCCGGCATTCAGCGCGCGTACCTGTTCCTGCAATGCTTCCACTTTTTCTTCCAGTCCGCAGAGGTGATCCTTGGCTTTTTCGTAGGCATCCACCTTCTTTTCCAGCTGATCGATCCGGTAATTCACCAGGCGGGACGACCTGACCATACCTATGACGGAGCCGGAAAGACCGCCCAGAGCCGCGATGACAGCTACGATGATTTCAGACGTCATGATCCACCTCCTATTTCACATAAATGCGCCTTCCTTTTTTCCCGCAGATCCAGCCGCTCGGCGTCTTGATCCATACGTCCGCACCTATGCTGCGCACCGCCATGATCGTTACGCGGGTACCTTTGCGATACACGGCATAAACTCCGTTCAGAGCGTGTTTTTTACCATTCGCCGTCAGCTGTGATCGCCTCTTGCGGGTATAATTCGTCCCCGGTCCGCTCCTGACATTCAAATTAACCTGCAGCGTCACCGTCCTCCCCACTTTATAGACTCTCCCAATGCCAGAGCTGCTCGCCGAGTCTCCGCCAGAAGCTCCCGAAGGCCCTGAAGAACCCGCAGTTCCTCCCGTGATCCGCCGAAACCCCAGCCCTTTCGTCTGCCTTACCGACGTAAACGACGTATCCACATAAAAAACCTTCTCCGGCGGTACAGCTCCCCCTGAGACGTCGATCACGAATTTCCCCAGAGAATTTTTCCGCCAGCCGTTGCCGCGAAGCCTCCCTCTGCCGCAGCTGATGTGAAAATGATTGCCTGTAGCCCTGCCATCCGTTCCTTCCAGAAACATAGCCGTCCCCTTGCGAAACAGCTGTCCGACCCGCAGCCTTCTGAGTGTATCATCGTTAGGATGGATCACCATCACCGTTACATGATCCTTAAAAGCCGGTGTCTGCACAGGAGCTGTAGACTGGATCCAGATGGTATTGACACCTTTGCTTCCCACACCATAGATCCGCTTCACAACACAGTCAAACGGCGCATAAAAATAACTTCTCCCGGCATCTGCGCATGCCTCATCGATCGGATAATCCCGCGGCGAGCCATTGTAATTTTTACTGTGACTGTAACTGCCCTTATAGCTCTGAGTGATGTTCATGACCTTCGCCGGGTATCTGCTGATCTGTGCCATACCGATCACCTCCTAGCTCAAGTCCGCAGCTTCTTCTGCACCAGGATCCGGATCCAGACCGCCGCGTTCCGCTTCCAGCTTCCTCAGTTCTTCCTCCTGCAAAGCCTCTACCTGCAGTTTCGCAAGCCGCGTAGTCTTGCGGATATCGTTATCCTTCCACCAGGCCCAGACGGTAGTCGATGCCGCGGCCAGGATCGAGACGGCTTCATACAGTCCGCTCTCATCCAGATTTAACGGAGCTTTCCCCGCCATCACTAATGCAGAATTCAACAGTGCCAGAGCTGCCGCAACAGTTCGGGCAATGGTATCTTTACCGATATTCGGAATATTCGTCATGCCATTTTCCTCTTTTCTCAAAAGATTTTACAAGGGTTACAAAACCCCTAATGTAGCATATTCCCTAAAACAGCATGACGTGTCTGCCGGATCCAGCAAGATTTCATGCAAAAAAAGACAAGAACAACGCATGCTCTTGTCTTCCTTTCAAATTGTGTTTTTACTGCATCAGATTCACTGACTCTCCCGTCGTGTCATTGGTTCCAACACCGCTGGCGTTTACCGTATACCATGCCGACGTCGCCGTATGATAAGTGCCATCACCATTATCTACTGTTTCATATAACTGTATCGTGTAAGTTCCGTTGCCGTTATCCGTCACATTATATTCCGGTGGACAGTATCCGTTCTGTGCCCGGTAGTAATCCTGTGCTACCCGCGCCAGCTCATCCGTGTTGTAACTGGAACCTGCCGCATCCGAACTTCCAGAAGAAGCCGATGCCCCACTCTTTGCAGATGCTTCTTTAAAAACATATTCCCCGCTCATCACGCTGCTGCTCTCACCGCCGGCCAGCGTAGATTCATCGCGCTGCACGTTCATGATCACCTGATCCTCTTCAAAAGTGTATGTCAGACTCTTGAACTGACTGGAAATATCATTGCCGCTTCCATCGGTCACGTTGTGGACCGTCAGCATGTTATCCTGTTTGTCAGCAGTCATCAGATCAATGGTATAGATCTCTTCTATATATTCCGGCGAGCCCTCCTGGAAGAAGCAATGCATCTTCAATCCATCTTTCGTATCCAGAGAATACTTCAGATCTCCATTCGCCTGATAATAGGCGTAGTCGTCATAAGCTTCGTAATCCGAATCGGTCTTCTGATTCTGTTTCGTGCCGCATCCGGCCAGCGTCAGCGATACCGCCAGCAACATCAAAACCGCCACTATGCTTACTATTTTTTTCATCATCTTCCTCCTCTATTTATACTGCTGCAGCTTTTTCGCCGCCCCGTAATCCTTCAAATACAGGATCATCAGCACTACCAGAATGATCCCGATCATACCAAACACACCGACGCTGGTGGCGTACCACGCATTAAAATCCTCAAATCCGGAAAATGAACAGGCCCATAAAATCATCCCCATTCCTCCAAAGCAGGTCAAAGCCAGAATACCGATCGAAACAGCCGATATCATCAGTTTCTTCGGTTCCTGTTCGATCTTGCTTCGGATCTTCTTCGTCCTGTCCGTATAATCTTCCGGGATCCGGAATCCCGTCGTGACCAGCGCTGCCTCTATCTCTGCACTGGCGAAATTCGCCTAGTCTTTCAGCTTCTTAAAGGTCGGATATTCCACCGCGATAATCAGCATCAGGATCACATCAAAAATCGTCATCTCTATCCCCAGACCTCCGATCAGGATCCCGATCAGCGCCAGGACAAACACAATCATAAAGACCAGGAACACCTTCATACAGACACTGTAAATTTTCTCATTTCGTTTCAACTGTCTCAAGACAAATTCTTCATATTGCATACATTCACTCCCCCTGTCATCTCAGCCAGTAATACGATTCGTTTCTGTTATTCTATCATCTCGCCCTTTTTCTGTGCAGTTTACATTTGTCTCAAAACAACAAAATTCCCAAAATGCATCTGCCACTTCGGGAATTTGTCTCATCTGTCTATTCTATTTTCTGCAAAGTCTCCGGCTATGCTTTCATGTCCGCAGTCGCGATGACCTTCGCACCAGTCCCACACAAGTTTTCGATCAGCACATCACCGTACTTCACCGGAAGCTTCGGATGAGTACTGTAGACCGCTTTCGCACATTCTTTCAGCAGAGCTTTTGGTACCGGCCTGTCCGTTTTCACGCTGAGAGGCCGGTCTGCTCCCTCCGGGCGCATAAGGATCGTCAGTACTCTCTGAGGATCCGTGATCTCCTGTTTCGCATAAGGGATCCCCTTGCTGCAAAAGTTCCCCGTTACGGCGATCTTCACATTGCAGTGATCATGGCCGTAGGGCTTTGGGCTGCAAAAAAAGTAAAAAATTCTGAAGACTGGTTCGTCGGCGGCAGATCCATGGGACCATGGATCACAGCTCTGGCACACGGATCCAGTTCTCTGGGTGGCGTATATCAGCTGACATGGATCGCATGGTCTGTTCTTTCGCCGGCATTTATTCCATGTATCATCGGCGGCCTTTACTGGAAAAACGCTACGAAAGGCGGAGCCATCGCGGCCATGCTCGTTGGATCTGTTACGGGGTTCGGCTGGTACTACCTGCTGCAGGAGATCACAAATATCCACACATTTTTCGCAGCTCTGGTTCTGGCTACCGCAGCCTATATCATCGCCAGCAAGCTGACGAAAAAACCACCTCAGGAAGTTCTGGATCTCTTTTATTATGCAAAGAGCTTTGATCCGGCAGATGCTGGTTCTGAAGCTGTATCTCCTGCAAAGGCTGTTGCTGAAAGCTCTGATGGTACTAAACCTTCTACGGTTTCTGCTGGGATCCAGATGAGTGCGGATCAGTTCCGGGCAGTTTTGGAGAATGCGTAAATGGCTGAGATCAAGGTACTAAAGGGACTTCGCTATACACCGGATATGTTTCTGAAACGCATGGCAAAATCAAAGAAATTAAAAGATACGATCACAGTGCGATATGTGACTACTCTCTACAGCCTGTGCTGGATCTTTCAGCTTCGCATCGCACTGCAGGCTACACGTAAAACAACCCGATACGCAGGGTATTACGCAGGATTTGATGAGATCGCCATGACACCCGGCAAGCTGGCAATGCTTCCTTCCTGTGAACCGCAGGACGTCGCTGAGGCGTGCATTTTGCAGGATAAACTGACTGAGGAAGAAGCTTTGCGGAAATCCTGGGAATACAATAAAACAGGCATATTCCGCAAATTCCGCAACCTCAACGCACCACCTGTTTTAGAAGAATACGTGACAGAACGAATGTACAAGCCGCTGTATTTGTTCGAATTTTACAATACTGAGCTGGATGAAAAAAAATACAAGGTACTGGATTCTCTCACGGGAGATCTGGAGGATATTCAAATAACATAAGAAAAAAAGGGAACGTTTCACTGTATCGTGATTCGTTCCCTTTTCGATTGGCTTTGCTTGTCAGTAAGCAGTATTCTGTTTATTGCTTTGCTATATGTTCCGATGCTTTGCTGTGCTTGACGCCATATGCGAAGTAGATCGCCATCCCTGCGATAGTCCACAGGACGAATGCAATCCATGTCATGGTATCCAGCTGGATCACAAGGAAGATGCAGAGTGCCATGGAAATCAAAGGTATCGCCGGAACAGCCGGGACTTTAAAGGCTCTTGGCATTTCCGGGTGCATTTTACGCAGCACGATAACAGTTACCGATACAAAGAAAAATGCCCACAGCGTACCGATATTACAAAGTTCGGCGATCGTCCCGATCGGAAGGACTCCTGCCAGGATAACGCCTATGATCCAGACACAGATGACCGCCTGATTTGGAACACCACGTCTGCTGACTTTTGAGAAGGATCTTGGCAGAAGACCATCTCGCGACATAGAGTAGATCAGGCGTGATTCACTGCCTAAAAGCACCAGGACTCCAGTAGTCAGACCTGCGATCGCACCTACTGATACCAGTGCAGATCCCCATCGGATCCCGACTTCATTGAGCGCATGGGCTACCGGGGCTGCTACTCCGGAATACACAGAGTACTTGGCAACACCGGTCAGCATCAGTGTTACGATGATATACAGGGTCGTAGCAACGACAAGAGAACCGATGATACCCTTTGGCATATTTTTTTGCGGATCTCTGACCTCTTCTGCAGAATTTGCGATCGCGTCAAACCCCAGATATGCGAAGAAAACGATCGCTGCTCCTGAAAATACACCGCTCCAGCCATATGGCAGAAATGGTGTGTAATTCGATGGATCCACGTGCTTCGCTACAAGGATTATGAACAGCAGGATCACTCCCAGTTTTACAAATACCAGGATATTGTTCAGCCTCGCACTTTCTTTCGTTCCCCAAAGCTGCAGCATTGCCATGATCGAAATAATGATGATGGCCGGCAGATTCATGATACCGCCGCTGGAAAAGTCTGTGATCAGCTTCTCCGGTAAATGGATCTCCATCAGTTCCAGAATATTCACGGCGTAAGCGGACCAGCCTACTGCAATAGCTGACATAGCGACTACATATTCCAAGGTGATACACCAGCCGATAAACCAGCCGAAAATTTCTCCAAGCCCTACATAAGCAAATGTATAGGAACTTCCTGATACTGGAATGGCTGAGGCCAGTTCTGCATAGCAGAGCGCTGCACAGGCACATGCCAGACCTGCCAGGATAAAGGAAAGGATCAGTCCGGGACCTGCACGGTCAGCAGCTGCCACCCCAGTAATAACGAATAATCCGGAGCCTATAATGACTCCTACTCCCAGCATGGTCAATTCAAAAGCTCCAAGACTTCTCTTTAACCCGCTGTTTTTCTCACAACTGCCCATTATATGATCTAATGGCAGTTTTCGCATTAGTTTTTCTTTCATGTCCCTCTCTTTTTTTAGATAAACCACAAACGCGCCGTCTGCCTGATTGCAAACGGCGCGAATTTTAACATATCTTTACGGTCTTTAAATTGTCTGCCAGAGTCTGCTACTGCTTATCCTCCGGATCTTGAGGCTGTACCGGAGGCTGTGGCGGCACTTCCTGCGGAATCGGATCTACCGGTGCCTGTGGCTGCAGCGGAACCGGATTTGCCGGTGCCTGCGGCTGTGGCGGTACTGGATTTGCCGGTGCCTGTGGCTGCGGCGGTACCGGATTTACCGGTGCCTGCGGCTGCGGCGGAACCGGATTTACCGGTGCTTGTGGCTGCGGTGGTACTGGATTTGCCGGTGCCTGCGGCTGCGGCGGTACCTGATTTACCGGTGCCTGCGGCTGCGGCGGTACTGGATTTACCGGTGCCTGCGGCTGACGCATTGCTGCCGGAATGGCTTCTGGATCGATCGGAGCCGGCTGCGTCTCCTTGATCAGATGACCTGCCAGGATCTCATAAAACCCGGCCTGCGTCGAATAAATATATGCGATGACCGGAGCCATACAAAGAGCTCCGACGATGTCAAACAGCACGGTCATAAAGCCAGACAGATACAGAGCCTCCGAAATCCCGCTCAGTACCCCTGCCGGAATCGATGCCAGGATTCCCCATCCAATAAAGGACAGGCTCAGACAAAAATACTTAGCCTTGTTTCCACGCATCATCATCTTACTTTCATCCATGCACTGACGAATGCCCTTGTTCGGATCATCGGCCAGGATAAAGAACGCCTGGCTGTATCGAATAGCTGCAATGATTCCCGGAACGATGAACAGCAGCGACCACAGTACGATAAACAGTCCCTGGAACAAGAACAGCCCCAGCGCCTTGCCGTATCTTTCAAACCCCAGGAATACATCTCCGATCCCAACGATCTGCCTGCGGAACATTGCCAGGAAGAACAGCGTGAGCCCCAGATCCATAGCACCCGTCACCAGCAGAGAATAGATCCCGCTCAGCGGTGAATATGCCGGCATAGAGTTATAAACAGTGCTGTAACTATCCACGCCTACATTATACGAATAACCCATATTCATGCTGTACAGTTCTCCCATATCGATCCCAAACAACGTATTTAGGATCGCAGGCGGAAGCTGCACACACAATGTATATACGATCACCGCAATAATAGCACTTTGCCATTTCCCGGCGAGCGCATTCCGTCCCAGAGCCCTCAGATTACTGCTCGGGTCGGTAATAATAATATTGTTCCCGTAAAAATTTTGCTGCATAATATACCTCTTTCAAACTTAGTTTTCAATATCTTATAATTTTAACATATTTACCGCAGCTTCGCAAATATTTCATGGATCTCGCTCCGATCCAGCGAAACATAATTATTAGCCAGCAAACGCTGCTGATTTTCCAGTGTAGAATCCGTAAATGTGTCGATCTGCTCCTCCGTCATGCCGTATTCCCTCAGCGGTTTACGAGGGATCAGCTGATCCAGGACCTTCTCGATCTCCTCATAAACGTTCTCTTTTTCACAGCCCAAAATATCAGCCATCACGCTATTGATCCGATCGATCCTTCCTTCTGGTTCTCTCTTCATGTACGTCTTGAATACTTCCGTGAAAAACTGATAATTAGCTTCTCCGTGAGGAACATGGAACGCCGCTCCGATGGAATAGGACAGTGCGTGTACCGCACCACATCCTGCATTACCAAAAGCGATCCCTGCATATGTTGCAGCCAGACCGAACTCCTGCAACAGATCTTCCCGGTTTTCAGCACTGTTTCCGCCTCGTTCCAGGATCGTTTTATATCCGCCCATAATGATCTCCATCGCCTTTAAGGAATACATCTCACTAAAGGACGACGCTTTCGGAGAAAGAAAACTTTCCAGAGAATGGATCAGCGCATCGATGGAACTTGTCGCAAATACGTAATCCGGCAGATCCTGCAAGGATTCCGGGATCAATACTGCATGATCCGCATAAGTTTCCTCCGCAGCCAGTCCTTTTTTTACGTGCAGAGATTTCAGCTCGGAAATAGTCACGTTAGTAACTTCAGATCCCGTACCGCACGTAGTCGGAATAATGATCAATTCCCGTATTTTCTTTGGAGCCGCATCTCCTGTAAACAACATCTGCGAGTGCTCCGGGAGATCCAGCGCGAGCACTTTGCACATATCCACGATTGTGCCGCCGCCAAAGGCAATGATCCGTTTGGCATCATACTGCTCCATATCCCTTCCCATGGCATCGATCATCTCATCGGTCGGCTCACCCTTGCCGTAGTCTTCACGAAACAATACCGGGATCGCAACTCCGGCCGGCTTCACGTACTTCTCATATCTTCTCCGGTTTGTCACCAGAATATCACCATTTCCCACCTGGAAATGATCTGCAAATTCACGGAAAGTATCACAACAACTGATCTGCGGTACTACTCTGAATGTTTTCATGCTCTGCTCCTATCTATCATACTATTTGAAACACATTAAAGACACTTTTTCGGTCAGATTTATTATATCGCTTGCTAACTGCTTTTTCAAGAGGTACAATAACGGTACTACCGTTGATTTAACAAGCATTTCCAGTGATTTTACAAGGCAGGTATTTCCATGGCTCATTCTACAGAAAATATCATAATCATAACTTCTTATGTCGATGCCCCGTTCGATATGAAACAGGCTCTTACACAGATGAAAGATCCATATATCATCTGTACCGATGGCGGATTCGATCTGGCAAAACAGGCCGGGATCACTCCTCACCTGCTTCTTGGAGACCTCGACTCCATTCAGTCCCGGATCCCGAAAGAGCTCCCGCTAAAAACGTTTCCTCCGGAAAAAGACTATACCGATCTGGAACTTGCGATCCATACAGCCATTGAGAAAAAAGCTTCGCATGTGGAGATCTGGGGTGGCATAGGGGGCAGGCTGGATCATACGGTTGCCAATCTGCAGCTGCTCTCCTGTTATGCCGAACAGTTCCGCTCTCTTTCGATGCATGACGGTCAGAACCGTTGTTTCGTTCTCAATGCAAAGGGCACTCAGAAAAGCATCACGATCCCCCAGGAAAAAGACTGCTATCTGTCACTTTTTTCTCTTTCTGAAACCGTCCAGGGGCTCACTGCAAAAGGCGTTAAATACCCACTTCAAAACCATACACTCACACGCACGTTCCCTCTGGGGGTGAGCAATGAATTCAAACAAAAAGAAGCCTTTCTCTCGTTGGAAAAAGGCTCCCTGCTTATCGTTCTCGCAAAAGCGTGACCGCCTGCTGCTATCTGGCCCATCCAAACGTGCAGCGCACAGCTTTGTGCCAGCCGTCCAGCAGTTCCGCTCTCTTTCTTTGATCCATATCCGGCTTGAAGATCCTGTCGATCTGCCAGTTCGATAAAATATCGTCTCTATTTTTCCAGTAATCTGTCGCCAGTCCTGCCAGATAAGCGGCACCAAGTGACGTCGTCTCGATACACTGCGGCCGGTACACTGGCATATTCATGATACCAGCCTGAAACTCCAGCAGAAAATTATTTGCGCTAGCGCCACCGTCCACCTTGAATTTCTGCAAAGGATGACCCATATCTTCTTCCATGGCAGCCATCAGATCATTGGTCTGGTACGCCATAGATTCCAGTGCAGCTCTTATTATATGATTCTTATTGACTCCCCTCGTCAGTCCCATGATCGCACCTCTCGCATAAGAATCCCAGTACGGTGCTCCAAGTCCTGTGAAAGCCGGCACTACATAAGCACCTGCTGTATCTTCCACCATTCGTGCATGCTTCTCTGATTCTGCCGCATTATCTAAAATCTTCAGTTCATCACGCAGCCATTGTATCGTAGCTCCGGAAATAAATACAGATCCTTCCAGTGCATACTGCACCTTATTTCCCACACCCCATGCGATGGTCGTGATCAGTCCATTGCGAGAGTCCACTGGTTCATCTCCTGTGTTGACCAGCATAAATCCGCCGGTTCCGTATGTATTCTTAGCTTCTCCCTTTTCGAAACATGTTTGACCAAACAGAGCCGCCTGCTGATCTCCTGCCGCTCCGGAAATCGTGATAGGCCCACCAAATAATAACGGGCTGCTTTCACCGTACACTTCACTGGACGGCCGGACCTCCGGCAGCATACAGACCGGTATTCCCAGTTCTTTCAGGATATCTTCGTCCCACTTGAGATCATGGATATTGAACATCATCGTCCGCGAAGCGTTGGAATAGTCCGTGACATGGACTTTGCCATCCGTCAGCTTCCAGATCAGCCACGTTTCAATAGTTCCGAACAACAGATCACCGTTCTTTGCCCGCTCCCAGGCGCCATCCACGTGTCCTAAGATCCACCGCAGCTTCGTTCCCGAAAAATAAGGATCGATCAAAAGTCCTGTCTTACGGCGAAACGATGCTTCCAGCCCTTTTGCTTTCAAACTGTCACAGCACTCCGCAGTCCGCCGGCACTGCCATACGATCGCATTGTAAATCGGCTCTCCCGTATACCGGTCCCAGACGACTGTTGTTTCTCTCTGATTGGTGATACCGATGGCATCGATATTTTTATATGTAGCATCGATCTTTAAAAGCGCTTCCTGCGCCACTCCGATCTGCGTTGACCAGATATCCATCGGATCATGCTCTACCCAGCCTGCCTGCGGATAGATCTGCCGAAATTCCTTTTGCGCGATGCTCACCTGCTTTCCCTGACGATCATATAGAATACACCTCGCGCTTGTCGTTCCCTGATCGAGGGCCATAATATATCTATCCTTCATATCCTTCGCTCCCTGCTTTTTACTATACAAACTCTGCCATGATCCGATTCGAAACATCCATTCCGTGTTCTGACAAATACAGTCTTCCATCTGCACAGATCAAAAGGCCTTTATACTTTTTCAGGATATCTTCATCGTATACATCGAAGAAATCCTTTCGGAACACATGATGAAAATGATCCAGACTGAATCCTTCCGCCTTGCGAAGACCTGTGAATACGAAAATCCCCATTTCTTCACGCTGTGAATAATTTTCGATGCTCTCCTGATCCACCGGCGGCACATGTTCCCGGATCGCAGTCAGATACTCATGCATTCTGCTTGTGTTTTTAAACCGGCTTCCGCCAGCAAAGGAGCTGGCTCCCAGTCCCAGGCCCAGGTATTCTGCATAGGACCAGTATTTCAGATTATGCCTGCTCTCAAACCCCGGAAGCGCTGCGTTGGAAATCTCATAATGCTTATATCCTGCTTCCTTCATCATGGCCAGCGCCTGATGATACATCTCTCTATCCTGGATCTCTGGAACAGCTTCCATCTTGCCGTCCTTGTACAGTTCATAAAACTCCGTGCCTTCTTCGATCTGAAGACTATACAGCGAAATGTGAGCAGGCTTTAAGAAAATGCACTGCCGAACGGTATCCTTCCACATTTTCATCGACTGCCCCGGGATAGCGAACATGATATCCATATTGATATTGGAAAATCCCGCTTTCTTGGCACGCTGAAACGACGTAAAAGCATCATTTTTGTTATGGATCCTGCCCAGGTACTGGAGCACATCGTTCTCAAAGGACTGCACACCCAGACTGAGCCGGTTGATCCCCTTACGCAGATAGCGTTCCATCTTCTCATCAGAAAGAGTTGCCGGGTTGCCTTCTATGGTGATCTCCGCGTCCTTTACAATATTAAAGTTCTCACGCAGAGCATCCATGATTTTTCCCATATCCCATGCGGACATCAAAGAAGGCGTCCCTCCTCCTATGTACACCGTATCCACATCGCGGAAACACCAGTCCTTGGAACGGATCCGGATTTCCCGGATCAATGCCTGTGAGTACTCTGAAAGCACCTTGCTGTCGCTGCATCCAAAGGACAGAAAATCACAGTACCTGCATTTTCTCGCACAAAACGGGACATGAAGATACAACCCAAGTTTATTTGTTGTCATCATATTTCAATACCGCAGTAAATGCCTCCTGCGGCACCTCTACCTTGCCGAACTGACGCATTCGCTTTTTCCCTTCCTTCTGCTTTTCCAGCAGCTTTTTCTTTCTCGAAATATCTCCTCCGTAACACTTTGCAATAACATCTTTTCTGTATGCGCGCACCGTCTCGCGGGCAATGACCTTCTGTCCGATGGAAGCCTGAATCGGCACCTCGAACTGATGCATCGGGATGATCTCCTTCAGCTTGGAACATACGAATCTTCCTCTGGAATACGCTTTGGATTCATGGACGATCATAGAGAAAGCATCTACCAGATCCTTGTTGAGAAGAATATCCAGCTTTACTACTTTAGACGGTTCATACCGAACGAACTCGTAATCCAGCGAACCATAGCCGCGAGTCTTGGATTTCAATGCATCGAAGAAATCATAAATAACCTCGTTCAAAGGCATTTCATAATGGAGATTGACTCTGTTTTCCGTGATATATTCCATATGAAGCATCTTGCCACGACGTTCCTGACAGATTTCCATAATATTGCCCACATATTCCTTCGGCACCATGATATCGGCCTTTACCATCGGTTCCTCGATGTGGTCGATCAAAGTCAGATCCGGCAGGTTGGACGGATTCTGCACCATCTCAATGCTGCCGTCGTTCATGACAACCTTATAGATAACGCTCGGCGATGTAGTGACCACTGCCAGATCAAATTCCCGCTCCAGACGTTCCACGATGATTTCCATATGAAGCAGCCCCAGGAATCCACACCGGAATCCGAAGCCCAGCGCTGTAGATGTTTCCGGTTCAAAATGGAATGCCGCATCATTGACCTGCAGCTTTTCCAGCGCATCCTTGACATTTTCGTACTTCTCGCCCTCCGCCGGATAGATCCCGCAGTATACCATCGGCTGTACTTTTTTGTAACCCGGCAGCGCCTCTTCTGTAGGGTCACTGTCGATAGTGATGGTATCACCGACCCTTGCATCAGAAACTTTCTTGATGCTGGCACAGATATATCCTACCTCGCCGGCTCTCAGGGACTTGCATTCCACTGGACCTGGAGAATACACTCCAACCTCGGTGACCTCGTATTTTTTATCCGTATTCATCAGGCGGATGATATCGCCCTCTTTGACCGTACCGTCAAACACTCTTGTATAAATGACGACGCCTTTATAGTTGTCGTAATATGAGTCAAAAATCAACGCTTTCAGTTTCCCGTGTTCATCTCCCTGCGGAGCCGGGATATCTGTCACGATCCGTTCCAGCAATTCTTCTACGCCGATCCCCTCTTTTGCAGAAACCAGCGGCGCATCCTCTGCGTCAACGCCTATCACATCCTCTATTTCCTGTTTGATTTCCTCCGGTCTGGCCGATGGTAAATCGATCTTGTTGAGGACCGGCATGATCTCCAGATCTTCATCCATAGCCAGATACACGTTTGCCAGCGTCTGCGCTTCCACGCCCTGAGTCGCATCCACCACGAGAACAGCGCCCTCACAAGCAGCCAGGCTTCGGGAAACTTCATAAGTAAAATCCACATGTCCCGGCGTGTCGATCAGGTTAAAAATATATTCGTTTCCATCTTTTGAATGGAAGATAAGTCGCGTCGTCTGCAGCTTGATGGTGATTCCACGCTCCCGTTCCAGCTCCATATTGTCCAGGAACTGCTCACGCATTTCCCTCTTGGAAACCAGGCCTGTCTTTTCAATGATCCGGTCTGCCAGAGTCGATTTCCCGTGATCGATATGTGCGATGATACTGAAGTTTCTAATGTATTTCTGATAATCTTTCATGTCTGCCTCTCGTGTGATTTCTTCTTATTTATTGCTACACAAAAAAGCCGTGCACTGATTCTGCATGACTTTTTTGATTGTGTCATAAGAATATTTTACTGGAAACCTCGGTGTTTTTCAATTATTTTTCCATATGCATCGTTAAATTTCCGCCCTGTCTGGTAGTTTCAAGACAGACATTATCCACAAAAAGGACTCCTCCCGTTCCTGCAAAAAAGATAAGGAACACCACGATCCATGCAAAAACGGCTCTCACACATCTTATTTTTTGTTCCTTTTTCTGCTGCTGATACCTGTTGCTTCTCATTGCGATTCCTTTCCAGAGCTGTGCTCTCTACTTGCCCAGGATGATCTTTGCCAGGACTTCTGCAAAGTTTTTAGCACAGGCTCTCGCTTCTTCTATGGTATTTTTATTGTTCCCCACTTCCAGCAGGATAGCCTGATTGCTGACGAATTCGTTGAACCGGTATTCCTTTTCGATGATAGGTCCGCCAAAGCCCTTATGAAGGCTTTCCGCTGTCTGGCTGACTTTTTTCGCAAAGGCATAAAGTTCCGTATAATTCTGATTGCCGCGACCTACTACCAGGCTGAATTTAGCGACATCAGTATTTCCGATCTTCATTTTTTTCCCTTCCGTACTGGACGCTGCCGCTGCATCCCGATGAAGATCGATAACATACTTTGCAGTAGGATACTTCTGCATCAGAGCCTTGATAGTCTCCCTGGAACGCCCATATGATGCCGTGTAGGACGGCCGGTCGTGGATGGTCTTGTCGTGGATCACGTTGATCCCTCTTTTTTTCAGCTCCGTCTCAAGAACATTACCTACGTCGCGCACCGTCCCTTCTTCTGCTTCCCGATGATAATTGCTTTCCTTATACGGCATATAGGATTCTGTACTGTGCGTATGGTAGATGATCACCTGCGGATCGCCGGACACCTTGACATCCTCCGTCTTTTCCTCTTCTTGATCCGATTTGTCCTCCTTTGCAGCATCAGAGTCGGCTTTATCCGCAGCTAACTTATTGTCCTGCCCATCGTTCGTCTCCGTATTTTCTGCAGTCTCCAGCTTGCCCGCCGAAGGGATCACCTGCCGGATGCACATCTGCCCCAGCTCCGCTTCATCTATCCAGGCCTCCGTCAGCGCCGACGCCGGATTGATTTTCCAGAAAAACAACGTGGAAAGTAAAAATACAAGCAGCGCACCAGCTGCAAAGACACGGTTTCTGTTCTTCATAGTTGTCCTCCATACGTTTCTTCTAGGAATATATGCCGGGATGAAGGGTTTTATTGATGCCGTCCGCAATAATATCAGAAAAATCTTTTACAAGGATATCGATATCCGTCGAAGTAACGATCATCTGTCTGTCATAATCGCTTAAATACTTCTCTACTGCTTCCGCACTGTCCAGATTTTCTTCCAGCGCATCCCGCAGGATCGTCTTGATATCTATGACCGTGGGAACGCCGATCGCAAGCACAGGGACCCCAATGTTCTCTTCATTGATGCCGGCTCGGTGGTTGCCCATGCCGCTTCCCGGCTGGATCCCCGTGTCCGTCAGCTGGATCGTCGTGCTGACTCTGTCGATATCCCGCGCTGCCAGAGAATCGATGACGATGACTACATCCGGCTTTACGATCTCCGCCGCTTTTTTGATCACTTCTGCCGTCTCCATACCAGTGGAACCTGTAACTCCGGGAATGATGCAGCTGACATTGGACATTTCCTCGTCGCCGTCCGCATCGAAGATCACGAAGAGATGTCGTGTCACCCGTACTTTTGCAGCCGTCTCAGGCCCCAGACGATCCGGTGTCACCAGGCTGTTTCCAAGTCCTGCCACAAGGACTTTCAATGTATAATCCACACGCAGGAGCTGTCCCAGTTCTCCCGCCACTGCCTTTGCGGTTTTTTCTTTGATACCGTCCTCTTCTTCCAGAACACCATCTGCTTCCAGAGTAATATAGCTTCCGACCGGCTTTCCCATTTTCTTTGCAGCTTCCTGCGAAATGATCTTGATCCTGGTAACGCGGATCCCTCCGTTGTATTCGATTTTTTCCATCTGGATCCCGGCACTTTCATCCAGAATTTCCTGACACTCGATGGCCAGATCCGTCCGATACTGATTCATTCCTGTCTCACATCCTTTCCTGCTCCTGATTTTTCCCTTGCCAAAAGCCTTTTATTCATTTATACTTAGTTTGTGGTTTTATGCTATAGAATAAAGAAAGTGGGGTAATTTAAATGGCAAACATTAAATCCGCAAAAAAAAGAATCCGTGTAATCGACAAGAAGACAGCTAGAAACAGACGTGTTAAGGGTCACCTGAAAGCAATCTTAAAGGCTTATGACGCTGCACTCGAAGCTGGTGATATGGAAACAGCTAAGGAAAAGCTGACTTTAGCAGAAAAGAAGCTGATGCAGGCTGCTGCTAAACATACGATCCACAAGAACGCTGCATCCAGAAAAGTCTCCAGATTAGCAAAGAGATTCAACAAAGCGAACGCTTAATTCTCACCCGTCCCCACCCGTGCATAAGTTAAATGCACAGAAATGAGAAACGAATTTAAAATCGTTCCACTAAGAAAAAGATGGCCAGTGTCTCCCATCTTTTTTTTATACAAAAAGACAAGTATCAGACTGATTAAAAAATATTAGCGAAAGAAGGACACCCTCATGAACAAACTCTTTTACCCTCGCCCGCTGCAGCCGGGTGATACGGTGGCTCTGACCGCTCCATCGTCTCCTGTCCCTGCCGTCAACCTGAAAGCCGCCATCAAATCCGTGAAACTGCTGGGGCTCAATCCAGTGGTCATGCCCAGCTGCCGGGAGCACCACGGCTACATGGCCGGAACAGACGCCCAGCGCGCCTCCGACCTCAACGAAGCTTTTTCCCGCAAAGACATCGCCGGGATCTTCTGCCTGCGCGGCGGCTTCGGCGCCATGCGTCTGCTTCCCCTGCTGGATTTTGATATGATCCGCCAGAATCCCAAGCCACTCATCGGCTACAGCGACATCACCGCTCTCCATACCTCTATCAATAAGCTGTGCAGCTTCATCACATTCCACGGTCCCATGCCTAATACCGACTACAGCAGGCTGGATGACTTCACGTTAGACTCCTTGAGATCCCAGCTGTTCCGCCCGCAGGAAATCTGCGAGCTGCAAAATCCGCCGGGACAGGAGCTGCGTGCACTTTATCCGACAGGCTCCGGCACAAACTTATCCGATACTCCCAACGTCCCTTATGCTCCCGGTATCTCTGATGCTCCCCATGCTCCCAAAGGCAATCCGATGGTCACCGGTCGCCTCACCGGCGGAAATCTGTCTCTTGTAGCCGGCACCCTCGGATCTCCCTGGGAGATCGACACGAAAGACGCCATTCTCTTTTTAGAAGACGTGGGCGAGCGCCCTTACCGGCTGGACCGCAACTTGACAGCCCTGGCTCTGGCTGGAAAAATCCGGGACTGCGCCGGGATCATTCTCGGCACCTTTACAGACTGTGAAGAACCTCCCCACGACGACCCGTCAGACAGCGGTGTCATCGCAGACAGCACCCTGACTTTGCAGCAGATCATCGAGGAAGTCATCCTGCCATACAAAAAACCGACCCTGCTGAACTACAGAGCCGGTCATATGTACCCGCAAAGCACCATGCCCATGGGCGCTGAAATCTCTATTGACCTTGTGCAAAAAAAAATCCTCCTGTATCAGCGAGGTTAGGAAATGCAAACTTTATAAAAAATTAAGCCCATTTTCCCATATTTTGTGGTATACTATTCATAATACTATAAAGGAACGAAAGGACTCTTTCTATGAGCACACATATCAACGCTGCAAATAAGAATGATATTGCAGAATCCATCCTGCTTCCGGGTGATCCTCTTCGTGCAAAATTTATCGCAGAAAACTTTCTGGATTCCCCGAAATGCTACAATGAGATCCGCGGTATGCTGGGATACACCGGAACCTACAGAGGCGTACCTGTTTCCGTACAGGGAACTGGGATGGGAATGCCCTCCATGGGGATCTACTCCTGGGAGCTGATCACTGAATACGGCGTGCAGAATCTGATCCGTATCGGTACGGCAGGCTCTTTCCATGAGGATATCAAAGTACGAGATATAGTGGTCGGTATGGCAGCATCTACCGATTCCAATTACATCCACGCATTTGACGTACCGGGAAACTATGCTCCGTGTGCCAGCTTCAAACTGCTCTCCGAGCTGGAGGCAACATCAAAGCATCTGGACATCCCGTTCAAAGCCGGAAACATCGTATCCTGTGATGTATTCTATGAACTGAAGGAAGACTGGTGGAAGAAGTGGGCTGCCATGAACGTTCTGGCTGTAGAAATGGAAGCTGCTGCCCTCTACATGAACGCCGCCTACAACCGGGTAAACGCGCTGGCTATGATGACCATCAGCGATCACTTCGTGACCGGGGAGAAGGCCACGGCAGAGGAACGTCAGAACTCGTTCACTGATATGATGAAACTGGCGCTGGAAACAGCCATCAAATAGGAGGCACGAAATTGAAAATACTTGAATCCGCAGAAAACTATCTGGAATCCATACTTATTCTGAGAAATGAAAAAGGGCGTGTACGCTCCATCGACATCGTAAACCATCTGGGTTTCTCCAAGCCGAGCGTCAGCATCGCCATGAAACAGCTGGAAGAAAACGGCTACATTACCCGAGATGAGGACGGACATATTTTCCTCACAGATGCCGGTAAAAAAATCGCCAAGGAAACCTACGAACGACATGTGTTCCTTACGGATCTGTTCGTGCGGTGCGGAGTTTCTGAAGAAACCGCCCGGGAAGATGCCTGCAAGATCGAACACCACCTCAGCGATGAGACCTTTGAATGTCTCAAAAAACACCTGGCAAATATTTAGCATTTAGCACAAAGAGGTGACAAGCACCAGACTTTAAGTCCGGGCTGTCGCCTCTTTTTTATTAAGCCTTCAGTTCTATCTACTTCTGCTCGTCTTTCCTCAGCCTAAATAAAACCGCTGTCACAGCCATCACCGTAAGCGAAAGAAGCATTACCAGAAGGATCGTATTGACCCCACTTTCATCCCCTGTCTTTGGTGTCTCTCCCAAGCTGTCGATATTTCTCTTCAGACGATTCAATATATTGATCTGCTTCTCCACGATATCCACGTTCTGATCACCATAAACCAAAGCCACATTGATCGGTTCTGCGATACGGTATTCTACCGGGGCATCCTTTTCTACCACATTATACGGACCTAAATACAATGGTTTGCTGCTGACATTCCCATTAAAATCTGTTCGCACAGTATCGACGACCTGACCTTTTTCCGCCCGAACGGTTCCATCCGGCGTAATGATATCCGCCAAAGCGATGATATCAAAATCAATACCGCCCATGACCTTCTCTCTAATATCTGCCCAATTGTCATGGTGCTTGTATTCACCGATTTTCTTAATGGTGATTTTTCCTTTCTGCGGCATATCCTTTTGTTCTAACGTTATTGAAGCGGTCTTGCCATCTACTTTAAACTGCTGCGGTTCCTTTGCTACAACATAGCCTTTAGGGGCTTTGATCTCTTCCAGCTGGTATGTGCCCTGCTGCAGTTTTACCGGGATCACGATCCTGCCGTCTCGATCTGTTTCATACACTTCCCCGTCTTTCTTTTTCATTCCGTCTGACACATAACGATTCAGATCCAGACTCTTCACCTTATACTGCGTCTGCTCCGCCGGAATGGATTTTCCGGTTTCCGCATCCTTTTTTTCCACAGTCACTTCTGCCGGCACATCCGTTTTTAATCGCATGAAGAACTCCGGAGGGGAAGCCGATCCGGTAGATAACACCTGCATCCGTTTGCTGCCCTCATGGTTCCAGATCAACAGATTTTCTGCTGATGATCCTTCCTCTGTCTTTCGCTTTACTTTTACGATTTTTTCTCCATCGATAGCCTTGGATGTTGTGAAATTATGTGCCGAGCCCTCCTTTGAATACTGGATGTCCTCTACTGCCCATTTCATATCAAAGCTGCAGTTTCCTTCATCCGCATTGGCTTTCCACGATTTTGTTTCCATGTCGTATTTCATCAGCACCGGTGCTGCTTTCTCCGCCGTCTCTCCGACAAACTCAGGTGTCACAAAGTGCTTTCCTATATTTTCTGCCAGAAAATCATAACATTTTTCTGCTGCACGTCCTTTCAGCGACCGGTAAAAATAGTCAGCCTGCATCCCATGAGCTGCCACTCTCTTCGTTCCCGTGATCCTGCCATTTCTGTCCCGTTCAAATACGCGAAGCTGCTGCTGTACCTCCCAGATCATGACCTGTGTTGCATAATAATAGTCCTCACCGCTGACTCCGGAAACCGGCAGTGGATTATCTCCGTTTTTCCCATAATACGTTACTGCCAGCATTAACTTTTTCACATCCTCCGGCATGTGACTGAAATACGCTTTATCCGTCAGATATCCTGTGCTTTCATAGGATGTCTGTACACGAAAATCTGCATCGAATTCAATACAGTAGCCTTCACGCTTTTCACCGCTGGACACATCCGTCAAGATCATATGCCGCCGCTTGGAAGGCTGCAGTCCAGTCACCTGCTGCACATATGTGCTCCCGTCCTGATTATAGAACAGCACACTGCCGTTTTTCTCCACGGTATACACTTTGTATTCTACGCCTTTTAAATAGCCATCAAACGACACCTTTGAGATTCCGGAGCCTGCCGCTGCTGCCGGTTCTGTCTGCACCAGTGCACTTACAACTACCAGAATCAGCATCACAGTACCCGTAATAATACGTAGTAGTATCCCCCTTTTTTTAACCATTCTCTACCTCTCCTTATCCTTTTCAGATCAAACTCTAATATGATCCTTTAATTTTTCGTATGTTTTATCTCCTATTCCCGAAACGTTTTTGATATCCTCGATCGATTGAAATCTACCGTTCTGTTTCCTGTAATCAATGATCTTTTCTGCAGTTGCCGGACCTACTCCGTTCAGTTCCTGCAGCTGTGTGGAATCCGCCGTATTGATATTGATCTTGCCGTCAGATGATCTTCCTGAAGCTCCACTCCCACCACTGTTTCCACTGTCACCGGAAAGCAGTCCATCGGAGTCGTATTCTTCCTGCGAAGGAATAAAAATTTTCTCTCCATCGCTGACAAAAGCTGCACGATTGATATCCGTCAGATCCGCCTTCTCCGTCAACCCTCCTGCCGCAGCAATAGCATCCGTTACACGACTGCCATCCGTCAGTTCTACTACAGAAGGCTGATTCACTTCACCTCCCACATCGACATAGATCACCTCAGCCGTTTCTTCTTCTGCGGCCACCGTCGTCTCCTGTGCCTGGGCTTCTTCCTGTCCACCGTTTTTCACCGCAGACACTACCAGTCCCAGCACGATCACCAAAACCACGATCCCCACCTTCTTCAGCATATCCTTGTGCTCATTCAGTAACCGGCAGAGTTCCCTCTTGTCGCCGAGGATCTCCATCAGTTTTTTCATATCTTGCGCCCCCTTTCTCTTATTCATTCGTTCGGGTGTTGGCATTATTTTACATACAACATCGCGCCGTGTCAATATTTCCCTGTTATTTTCTGCAAATAAAAAACCGTACCTTCTTTTTACAGAAAATACGGTTTCCGTTTTCTTTCGGTTTTAACTTGTTTTACGACATTCCCATCAGATACCTGGCCACATCCTTGTGGTATTGGAAGCGTTCTCCTTTCGGCTGTGTATTGATGCCTATCAGCGGGATCTCCCTCTCATACAAAGATCCATGGGTTCTGGAATCTTCTGTATGGATCGACTCACCTTCTACTTCTCCAAAAGCGATATCCTCACCTGCAAGCAATACAAAATCGCCGATTTTGTCCGGTGGCAGATAATATTCCACTGCGGCCTGTTTACTGTCCAGTACACGTTCCACCAGCGGATGCTCTTCTGCAAAGCGACGGAAATCCGTAGCCTGTACAGGATTTTTCAAAAATACATACAGCAGACCGCCTTCCTGATAGATATGATTCTCAATGTAACGATCTTTTAACGGTGGCAGACAGAATACATCAAAACCGGCATTTTTTGCGATCTGCGAAAAATTCACAATCGTATGCTTCTGATTCATCCCATGATCTGCCGTAATGTAGATCTGACGATCCGGATCCAGTTCTGCGATCTCACTGACGATGTCATTGATCGCTTTGATCTGCGCACATGCTTCCGGCGTTCCTGGTTCAAAATGATGAAATACATAATCATTAGTCGTGCAGTATACCAGATCCGGGTCATCTTTTCGAATACATTCCGCAGCTGCTCGCACGATCCATTCCGTTGCTTCCACGCTGTTGATGGCTGGCGCCGGCGACAAATCATATCGCTCCAGCACAGCAGGATCGGGTTCCTGTGCACTAAGCCCGATATCTGCACCATCTCCATATACGCCGAGGACCTTTCCCTTTACCGTAAGCAAAGCGGTTTTCTTATCCAGCTTTTTATAATACTGCAAAAGCGTCTCCGCTTTCATATAGCCCCGTTCTTCAATAAAGCCTTCTTCTTCTGTTTCCGGGTCATAATAGTAATTCCCTATCACGCCTGCATCCATGGGCCACTTTCCAGACAGAATACACGCATGATTGACATTTGTCACCGATGGCATCGCACATTGTACTTTCTTTGCAAATCCCGTTTCCTTCGCCAGTTTATGCAGCTGCGGAGCATGCTCCGGCGAGATATAAGCGGGAGCACAGCCATCGATCACCAGGATCATCACTTTGCTCAGCCGTTCTTTTTGCATATTTTTCAATATTTCGCTTTTCTCCATGATCCTGTCCATCTGGTCCCATGCCGCCTTATCTTCCTCCTGCATTCCCCATCTTTCAAGCTCGGGAGCACAACCGGCTGCATCTGGCAGCGAAACAGCTTCTCTAAAAAAGATCAAATGTCTGGTAACACTGATTTCACTGCGATCCGTATCGATCGCAAAACACCGGAGCACCGAATCGATCACCTGCTCCGGACTGAGATTGGAATTGCTTCCCGCATCGATTTTCATTTTGATCTGCAGACTCTTTGACAGCGGCAGAAATTCGATTTCACGTATCTTCGGTTTGATGTCTATCTCAACCAGATCTTTCTTTTTCTTCTGTTTCTTTAAGACAATGATCTGATCCTGTCCCAGATAAAGCTCTTTACAGGCATCCGCCTTCATCTGCACGCTTTTTTTCAAAGGGATCGACACTGTATAAACAGCTGCTTCCGTTACCGACGCCAGCGTCTTTTTAGGATATTCCAGGAACTGACACAGATGAATATCGATCCCGTCCGGCATCTGTGCTTTCAACATCTCGCCCAGATCTTCGGGAGCATGCTCCTCCTTGGTTTCAAACTCAATATATTCCCGCATTCCCGTATATCCCAGAGATAAAGGCTGTGCGAATCCCATCTTAGGATGCGGATTGAATCCCTTAGAATATTCCAGTTTAATACCTGCCCGCTTAAATGCCCGGTGAAATACACGCACCAGATCAAGGTGAGAGATATAACAGCTCGTCCCCGTCTTTGAAAACTGCATAATATACCTAGTCATGTTCTACCCCCTCAAACTTTGCATTTTTAAAGCAGGTAGCATATCGATTGATACCGCATCCGGCACATCCCCTGCGGCAGTCCGGCGTTACCTGCGCTGCCTTTGCCTTCTCATTCTCACGTATCAGAAACTCTCGGCTGATAAGAGGATCTATGATATCCCATGGGAGGATCTCCTCGTAATCACGTTCTCTGTAAGCGTAAAACTCCAGATCTGTTCCCGTTTCCGCAAAGGCCTGTTCCCACAGCTGCGGCTTGAAATACTCTGTCCATCCATCAAACTTACAGCCTAGATGATAAGCGTGCTCCAGCAGCCTGCAAACCTTCCTGTCTCCCCTCGCAAAGATAGCTTCCAGATTACTGGTCTTCGTTTCATGATAATTGAACGTGACACCCTTGATATGAAGTTGCTTCGCCAGATGATCATGCTTGGCGCGAAACTCTTCCGGCCGGTCTTGTGCTGCCCACTGAAACGGCGTGTGTGCTTTTGGTACAAAATTGGAGACACTGACTGTCACACGGAACCTGCCCCCTCTTCTGCCTTTCAGCTTAAAATTCAGATCCATGATGTCTGAAGCGATCTTGCCGATCCCATCCAGGTCTTCATACGTTTCTCCTGGAAGCCCGTCCATGAAATAAAACTTGATGTGCTCCCATCCCAGCTCGATGGCCTGTTCTACGGCACTGAAAATATTTTCTTCAGTAATGTTTTTATTTATCACATCACGAAGTCTCTGACTTCCGGCTTCCGGAGCAAATGTCAGTCCGGACTTCCGATACTTCTGGATCTCCTGAAGGACCTGGAAGGAAAAAGAATCCAGGCGAAGTGAAGGCAATGAAAGGGAAACATTGTTTTCGCCGCACATTTTCATCAGATCTGTTGCCAGAGGCTCAAACTGAGAGTAGTCGCTGGTAGAAAGAGACAGCAGTGATAGTTCCTCGTGTCCCGTATTGGCCAGCTGCTCCTTTGCAAGATTTTCGATCGTCTCTTTTTTACGCTCCCGTACCGGTCTGTAGATCATCCCTGCCTGGCAAAACCGGCATCCGCGGGTACATCCACGAAAGGTTTCCACCACGCAACGGTCGTGAACCGTATCGATAAAGGGAACGATGTTCTTTACAGGGAATTCCGCCTTGTCCAGATCTTCTACAACAGCTCGCTTCACGCGATCAGGAGCCTCTTCATAAAGTTTTTTGATTTCTTTGATCGTACCGTTCTCATTGTATATCGGCTCATAAAACGCCGGCACATAGACGCCCTGCAGTTTGCAGGCCCTTTGCAGAAACTCCTTTTTAGAATCACATTCCATTTTCAGCAGGCAAACCTGTTCTAATAATTCTTCGCCATCTCCGATCATAAAAAGATCGATGAAATCCGCCAGCGGCTCCGGATTATATGCGCACGGACCTCCTGCCACAATGACCGGAAATTCTTCTCCACGATCTGCACTATGCAGCGGCATGCCTGACAGGTCCAAAATATTCAGCACATTTGTGTATGACAGCTCGTACTGCAGGGTAAACCCCACTATGTCCAGCTCGTCTACCGGCGTGAAAGTTTCCAGAGTAAACAGCTTCCTGCCTTCTTCACGCATCAGCGCTTCCATATCCTCTGCCGGGGCAAAAATTCTCTCACAGTAGATTTTTTCATTCCTGTTCAATATATTGTATAAAATCTGCATGCCCATGTACGACATGCCGATCTCGTAGGTGTCTGGAAATGCGAATCCAAAACGTACACTTACCTGCTCCGGATCCTTCTTCACGCTGTTGACTTCTCCGCCTGTGTACCGTGCGGGCTTTTCTACTTTTCGCAGCATTTTTTCCAGCTGTGTATCGATGCTCATTCGTCCTCCCTATTCTGCGTAGCCATACTTCATGAGTTCATCCACAGTCATATGGATCTCCACTTCGATCTCGTGCACAAACTCCTTTAATTCTTCCTTTTTCTCCAGGATGCGAGGTTCCGCCTCCGGATGACCATTTCTTACGGCTTTATCGATAATGTACTGAACTCTTTCATCGATCCCGACATATCGATCTTCCTTTACCAGCCTGTCCGCCAGGCATACCAGATCGGTTTCCGTCGCCTGCGTTATCGGATGGAATGGAGAATAGGTCATATGGACCCGGATGATGGCTGCTTCCTGAACATAGCCCAGTTTTTCTGCAAAATCTGCTCCTACGTCCCAGTGGTGTTCTTTCACTCTCGCGATATCGTGCAGCAAACCGGCTGCATTTACCAGCTCCAGATCAAAATGATGCCCATGCCGGTTGAGTGCTCTGCCGATGCGACATGCTGTATCCGCTACAGCACGACAGTGTCCCTTGACACGAGTCGGCGTTCCATATTCTTCTAAAAGTTTCAGACATTCTTCTGTTGTTGGATGTTTCATGTCCTGTTCCTTTCATATTTTTTTCTGATCACAAGTGCATCTATTATACCATAATTCCACCTCTTCGTGACATTATTCCACCACATTAAATGAATAATAGAATTCCTTTTTACTTGAGTTGTTGTATGTTCCGATGATCTGTCCCTTCTTTACCTTTACAGGAACCTTTACCAGGATTTTTTCCAGATTACCGTAAAGGCTCTCGCCTTCTTTCCCATGAGAGATCCGCACGTATTTTCCGATGGTTTCATCTTCCCCTGTGGCGACGACCTGTCCGCTGTCTACAGCATAGACGGAAGACTGTTTCCCATGTCTTTTTTCATCAATGGGTTCACCTAATACCGGTTTTCCTGTAACTGTCTGCACCGCCCCATTTATCCTGCCCGGCAAAGACGACACCGTTTTAACCGTCTTATCGCCTGCCTTTTTCACATCATCCCAGGTATACTCCGCAGCCATCTGCATACGGATCGCTTCGCTCCCTCGCTGTAACACATCGATATGAGAATGATCTGCCAGCAACATCGCCACTGCAAACAGCAATACCATAACGACCTGCTTCATCAGTCTTTCTTTCATAGCATCCCCTCTCGCCTGTAAAGCATCCTGTTTCATATATATTCCAGAATGCAAGAAAAAAGAAGATGCGAAAAGCATCTTCTCTGTGCAAGAGGATCGCCACACCAGGCTTTGGTATAATTAATCCTCAAAATAGTCCTCATCGTAATACTCGAATTCAAAATCTTCGATCTTGATGATATCTCCATCTTCGATCCCCATTTCTTTCATTTGATCGATCGCACCGCTCTTTTCAATGTACTTGTACAGATATCTGAGCGACCCGAAATCAGTGAAGTTGGTGGAATTAAAGATCTTAAGCAGCTGTTTCCCATGCAGAACAAAAGAATTTCCATCGTAGGAAACAGTAACCGTTCGATAATCCGGATCATTTTCATCCTTTTCAAAATCGAACAGTTCATAATCGTCCTCTTCCTGCGGTTCTGCCAGAACCTGCTGCAGCTTGTCGGCAGCAGCTGCAAGGACTTCCTGGACACCTTGATTGATCGGAGCTGACATCGGGAATACTTCATATCCCTGTTCTTCTACATAAGCTTTGAAATCCTGATACTCTTCCGAATCTTCTCCAATAAGATCGATTTTATTAGCCGCTACGATCTGAGGCTTTTTCAGCAGCTTTTCGCTGTACTGTTCCAGTTCTTTGTTGATTTTATCGAAATCTTCCTTTGGATCTCTGCCTTCGCTTCCGGATACATCCACTACATGGATCAAAACTTTGGTGCGTTCGATATGCTTCAGGAATCTGTGTCCCAGGCCAGCCCCCTCTGAAGCACCCTCAATGATCCCCGCAATATCCGCCATAACGAAGCTGGTATCATAAATTTTAACGACTCCCAGATTAGGATCGATCGTTGTAAAGTGGTAATTTGCGATCTTCGGCTTAGCACTTGTAGAAACAGAAAGCAGCGTAGATTTCCCTACATTTGGGAATCCTACCAGGCCTACGTCAGCGATCAACTTCATTTCCAGGATCACATTTCGTTCTTTGGCAAATCCGCCCGCTTCTGCAAAATTTGGGGCCTGACGCGTAGAGGTTGCATACTTCGTATTGCCCTTGCCGCCTTTGCCGCCCTTGGCTGCAACGAAAGATTCCCCGTGTTTCTTCAAATCTTTCATCACCAGTCCGGATTCCTCGTCGATCACAACCGTACCGACCGGCACTTTTATGATCAGGTCTTCGCCATTCTTGCCATAACGTTTTTTCTTCATGCCATCCTGACCGTTTTCGGCTTCGTATTTTCTTTTATAACGAAAATCCATCAGTGTGCGCATATTTTCATCTGCCTCAAAGATGACATCTCCGCCTTTGCCGCCGTCTCCGCCATCCGGTCCGCCTTCTGGAACAAAAGGTTCTCTTCGAAATGATACCGCTCCATTGCCGCCCTTGCCGGATCTTATAAATATTTTCGCTCTATCTACAAACATGCGTCCTCCTCTCCGGGTCCCGTTCCCTGCATTCCTGTTTCATAAAATGTGAGAGAAAAAAGAAAGCCCCTATAAAATAGGGGCTCAGAATTATCGGTTACGCTTCTTTCGGATATACACTTACTTGCTTTCTAGTCTTGTCATATCTTTCGAACTTAACAGCTCCGTCAACCTTCGCAAATAAAGTATCATCCCCGCCGATTCCAACATTGTTACCTGGGTGGAACTTCGTTCCTCTCTGTCTTACCAGAATGCTGCCGGCACTTACGAACTGACCGTCACCTGTCTTCACGCCTAAACGTTTCGACTCACTATCACGACCGTTCTTCGAGCTACCTACACCTTTTTTACTTGCCATCGACCAGACACCTCCTCGCTATATCAAAATAAAAATACTTTCTTGTGTGTTGCTTACTTTAAAGCAGCTTCGATCGTTTCGATCATTACTGCGTTCGTAGCCTTTTCGTTGATCTCGATGTTGTTTTCTTTCGCGAACTCGATCAGTTCAGCCTTCTTCATCGATTTCAGAGACGGCTTCTTAACAGCCTTCTTCTCTTCTACAGGAGCTTCTTCCTTAGCAGCTGCTGCCGGTGCAGCTTTTCCTGCGATGTAAGTGATTTCAACTAAAGTATATGGCTGTCTGTGACCCTGTTTCTTTCTGTAGTCTTTCTTAGCCTTGTACTTGAAGATGATAACCTTCTTGCCCTTGCCAGTTTCAATAGCGTTTCCTTCAACAGTAACTCCGTCTACATAAGGTGCTCCTACTTTGATATCAGCTCCGTCACCTACTACGAGGACCTTGTCGAATACAACTTTTGCTCCGTCTTCAACTCCCAGTTTTTCAACTGCGATCCGGTCTCCGTTTTCAACTCTGTACTGTTTTCCACCTGTTTCAATAATTGCGTACATTGTAAGTCTTTACCTCCTCTATCCAGTCTCGCCTATCGAGGTACGATCTCCTGCTGAGCTCGTTTCATAACCTTGTTCGTGCGGCTTACATTCATATATGATACTACATTTCAAGAGGCTTGTAAAGTGTATTTTTCAATCATTTCGCGTTCGGTCAAATTGGCCATGATTTCCATCCGCAGCGTTTATTCAATAATTACGCCATCTTCATCAATGAAGATTTCACCATCATCGATTCCCGGGATATCTGCAGCTTCATCATCATTCTTTTTTTCATCTTTTTGTTTCAATGAATCGAGCAAAAGCTGCTCTACCTGTTCGAAGATTTCCGGGTTGTCTTCCATATATTTCTTGACGTTTTCTCTTCCCTGTCCGATCCGGTTGCCATCAAAGCTGTACCAGGAGCCGGCTTTGTCAATGACCTTAGCTTCTACTGCACAATCGATCACATCACCAGTCTTGGAAATTCCTTTGCCGTACATGATATCAAATTCCGCCTGTTTAAAAGGAGGAGCCACCTTATTCTTGACGATTTTGACCTTCGTTCTGTTCCCTAATACAGTATCCCCGGACTTGATGCTTTCGATTCGTCTAACATCCAGACGCATGGATGAGAAAAATTTTAACGCCCGTCCGCCAGTTGTAGTCTCACTGCTGCCATACATGACACCAATTTTCTCACGCAGCTGATTGATAAAAATAATAGTGGTATTCGTCTTGTTGATGATACCTGCCAGCTTACGCAGTGCCTGTGACATAAGTCTTGCCTGCAAACCTACCGCACTGTCTCCCATAGCTCCTTCGATTTCGTGCTTCGGAACCAGTGCCGCTACCGAGTCTACCACCACCAGATCGATGGCGCCGCTGCGAACCAGCATTTCTGCAATTTCCAGAGCCTGTTCGCCGTAATCCGGCTGAGATACCAGCAGTTCATCCACGTCAACGCCCAGATTTCTGGCGTATTCCGGATCCAGTGCATGCTCTGCATCGATGAAAGCAGCCCTGCCTCCGGTTTTCTGAACTTCTGCGATCACATGCAGCGTCAGCGTTGTTTTACCAGAAGATTCCGGTCCGAACACCTCGATGATACGACCTCTGGGAACACCACCGATCCCGGTTGCAAGATCCAGACTCATAGATCCTGTCGAAATCGCCTCGATGTTCATCCTGTCT
>NZ_JACRWC010000051.1 GCF_014306095.1 Lentihominibacter faecis | reverse complement strand
ACTGTCTTTATCTGCTGCGTATTTTTCCTGCAAAGTTTCCAGGATCGGGTGCTGTGCGTTGATCTCCAGCACGCGCTCTGCCTGTACTTTCTGGTCGGTCGGCATGGAGTTGAGGACTTTTTCCATTTCGATAGAAAGTCCACCTTTGGAAGTCAGGCATACCGGATGGCTCTTGAGTCTCTGAGTCAGCTTTACGTCTGTCACTTTGTCACCCAGGGCATCCTTCATGGCTTCCAGCAGATCCTTGCTTTCTTCTGCCTGTTTTTCAGCCTGTTCCTTTTCTTCTGTCGTTTCACCCAGATCCAGATCATCTGCGGAAACAGATTTGAATTCCTTTTCATTGTAGGCGTGGAGTACCTGAAGTGCGAATTCGTCGATATTGTCCGTCAGATACAGGATCTCGTAGCCCTTATCCTTCAGCAGTTCTGTCTGCGGCAGCTTATCGATCTTGTCGAGGCTTTCGCCGCTGGCGAAGAAGATGTATTTCTGATCCTCCTTCATTCTGCTTACGTATTCTTCCAGAGTTACAAGTGCATGTTCGCTGGAGGAATGGAACATTACCAGATCTTTGAGGGTTTCTGCGTTAGCGCCATAGCTATCATACAGTCCGTATTTCAGCTGCAGACCGAAGTTCTTGTAGAATTCCAGGTACTTGTCTCTGTCGTTTTTCTGCATGTTGAGCAGCTCGCTCTTGATCTTCTTTTCCAGGCGCTGTGCGATCGCCTTAAGCTGTCTGTCATGCTGCAGCATTTCTCGGGAAATGTTGAGAGACAGATCCTGGGAGTCTACCAGACCCTTTACGAAGCTGAAATAGTCCGGCAGCAGATCCGCGCACTTATCCATGATCAGCACGCCGGAAGAATAGAGCTGCAGACCCTTTTCGTAGTCCTTTGTATAGTAATTGTACGGAGCCTGTGACGGGATGAACAGCAGTGATGTATAGCTGACGACCCCTTCCACGTTGGTGTGGATCACCTTTAATGGATCCGCAAAATCATAGAATTTTTCTTTGTAGAAGCTGTTGTAATCTTCATCCGTCAGCTCGCTCTTGTTCTTCTTCCACAGCGGGATCATGCTGTTGAGGACTTCCAGTTCCTGATAGCTTTCGTATTCCTGATCTTCCGGTTTCTTGTCTTCATCTCCCGGTTTGATCCGGTGCTTGGAAACCATCATCTTGATCGGATAGTGGATGTAGTCTGAATACTTGCGGATCAGTGTCCGGATCGTGTATTCATTGAGATAATCTCCGTATTTTTCATCTTCCGTATCTTCCTTTAAATGAAGTATGATCTCTGTGCCGTTGTCAGCCTTCTCCGCCTCTTTGATCGTGTAACCGTCCGCACCGGTGGATTCCCACTCATAAGCTTCGTCGGAACCATAAGCCTTGCTGACTACGGATACTTTGTCACTGACCATGAACGCCGAATAGAACCCTACGCCGAACTGACCGATGATATCGATTTCATCTTTCTTGTCCATTGCTGCCTTGAAATCTAACGATCCGCTCTTAGCGATGGTTCCCAGGTTCTTTTCAAGCTCTTCTTTCGTCATGCCCATGCCGTTGTCGATGATCTTTAACGTACGGTCATCTTCATTTCTCTCAATGAGGATGGAAAAATCATCTCTCGAAATTCCCGTGTCCCCTTCTGTCAGACTATGATAATACAGCTTGTCGATAGCGTCGCTGGCATTTGATATCAGCTCACGTAAAAAAATCTCCTTATGCGTATAAATGGAATTGATCATGAGATCCAAAAGCCGCTTCGACTCTGCCTTAAATTGTTTCTTTGCCATGTTTCTCTTCCTTCTTTCTATAGTAATCTCTGTCGGTTGCACGCCCTATGTCGAGCTTCTGTGTCAGGAACCCGGCACCAGTATATCGAGTGTTCAAAATCCCGAAACGCAGTATACCCTGTCGAATCACTGCACTGGAGTCGAACCGTCCCGAGCGTGTTAGCACTCACTTTATAAGAGTGCTAACATTATAATAGCTCATACTTCCGAAAAATGCAAGAACTTTCCCGAAGTTTTTGAGAAAGTTGAGGAATCAGACCGCTTTATTGCCCGTCTGCCTGCACCGCTTTATTGCCCGTCTGCCTGCACCGCTTTATTGCCCGTCTGCCTGCACCGTCGCACGGAAATAACCGAAACGCGGGGTCATATCCCCGCCCAGGGTATTTCGGGGCTAGTCTGTTTGCCTTAAATACCCTGATTACATCATGCCAACAGCAGTCGCGATAATTTCATGATCATCCCCCATCTCGGAATACCATGTTCCTGCATAAAAAGCTTCTACAGGATAATCCGCCCCAGCAACATAGGCTTATGTCCCCTGGAATTATCCGCAACGCAATTATAATCTCTATCTACGTCATTCTGATCTGCATCACACCACGCAGATTACCCTATCCACGCTATCAAGAGCCCATTTACGTTATTTTCCCCATCATCACTGCATCACTCCATCATCACTGCCACCCATTACAATCCCCAAAAAACAAAAAATCCCGACATGCCGTCGAGGATATAATTCACGCCCTATCTTTCAATAGGGGGGTGCCCTGTTCCAGCGTCTGCCTTCCGTTCTAAGACGGCTCGACATAAGCGATACGAAAACTCCAGGCTCCCAAGGTCATAATGTAGGTTGAATTATAACACCCCAACGCACACTTCAGGATTCATAGAATCAGTTTATGTAATTTTCATCTTTATTATAATATATTCTGGCAGAAATTCAAGGGAAAATTCCTTCCTATTCCACTTCCTCCAGATCAACGCTGCAGTTGTGGTGAACCTTCTGCACATCGTCGTTATCTTCCAGAATATCGATCATCTTCTTCAGCTGTTTCAGATCGTGAGCATCCTTCGGAGCGGACTCCATGGATGGTACGAATTCCACGTCAGAATCTACCATTTCATAACCAGCATCAGTCAGTGCACCATGCACAGCTGTGTAGTTTTCCGGAGCAGTCTGGATCTCATAACTGTCGTCATGTGTGATCATATCCTCTGCACCAGCTTCCAGAGCAGTTTCCATCAGAGCATCTTCATCGATATCGTCAGTTTTTTCGATGATGATAACGCCCTTTCTGGAGAACATATAGGATACGCATCCCGGAGCACCCAGGTTGCCGCCGTGCTTGTCAAATGTGGATCTTACTGCCGCCGTCGTTCTGTTACGATTGTCCGTCAGCGCTTCTACGATAACCGCAACGCCGCCAACGCCGTATCCTTCAAAGCTGAGTTCTTCATAAGACTCGCCTTCCAGTTCGCCAGTACCCTTTTTGATCGCTCTCTTAATATTATCATTCGGCATACCGATGGCTTTTGCCTTTTCGATCGCAACACGCAGTGTTGCGTTGTATTCCGGATCTCCGCCAGCTTTTGCTGCTACGATGATCTGTCTGCCGTATTTTGTAAACATTGCTGCACGCTTGGAATCCTGCGCAGCCTTTCTACCTGCTATTGTACCGTGTCTACCCATGGAGACACCTCCTAACTTTCTAAATTTTTTATCATAGATTCGCTTAGCATTATACACCCATTTTTCTGTAAATTCAAGAGGTAAGACGAATTCACGTCCGCCTCATTCCACCAAATAAGCAAAACCCTGCGTCAGACGCAGGGCTCCATTTGCTTCGCGTTTACTTGCCTGTAGTTGGCTGTAATTTCACACGTTTATATTTTTTTAATGCTTTTTCGTCAGCCGTCTGCGTGTTATTTTGCTTCGGGCCTGACTGACCTTTCATTTCCATATTTTTATGAGCTGTTGCCATCATCAGTTTGATCCTGTTAAGCTGGTTGACATCTGATGCTCCTGGATCGTAGTCGATCGCTGCAATATTCGCCATCGGATTACGCTTCCGCAGTGCTTTCATCATGCCCTTGCCGGTCACGTGATTCGGCAGGCAGGCAAACGGCTGCATGCAGACGATATTTTCCACGCCATCGTCGATCAGATCCACCATTTCACCGGTCAGCAGCCAGCCTTCACCGCACTGATTTCCCAGAGAAATGATTTCAGATGCCTTATCGGCGATATTCTTGATCCTCATCGGCTGGTGGAATCTATTGCTTTCTTCCAGTGCCTTTCGCATCGGCTTGCGGAAGAGTTCGATCACTGCGATCGCCGCCTTGTTCATCATCATAGCCTGATACGTACCGGACAGATGACGATAATTGAATTCCTTGCTGTACATACCGTACAGGAAGAAATCCGCCAGATCCAGAACTACAGCTTCGCCGCCTTCGCTTTCGATGATATTGACGATATCGTTATTGGCATTAGGATGATACTTGACCAGAATCTCTCCTACAACGCCCACGCGCGGCTTCTTTATATCCAGCAGCGGCAGCTGATCGAACTTCTCTACGATCACCTTCATCAGCCGCTTGTATTCCTTCATATCTCCGGAAACGATATTATCACGGATCATGTCGCAGCATTCTTCATAAAGCGCATTGGCAGAACCAGGCACCTTTTCATAAGGACGTGTCGCGTACAGCACACGCATCAGCAGATCTCCGTACATGACTGCCATCATGCCCCTCTTGATGATCCCCTTGGAAATCTTGAAGCCCGGGTTCTTTTCAAGCCCCGCCATATTGACAGAAATGACAGGAATCTGTTCCATTCCCATGTCTTTTAATGCTTTTCGCAAAAGAGCCACGTAATTGCTGGCACGACATCCGCCACCGGTCTGGCTCATGAAGATACCCACTTTGTTCAGATCCACTTCGCCGGATTTCAGATAGGAAATGATCTGACCCAGCGTCACGATGGTCGGATAGCAGGCATCGTTGTTGATGTAACGCAGACCTTCGTCCACCGCATTTTTATCTACAGTCGGCAAAAGCTTTACTTTATACCCCTCGCAGGCCATAGCTGTCTCGATAAACTGGAAATGGATCGGGGACATTTCCGGGATCAAAATGGTATAGTCCTTGCTCATTTCCTTTGTAAAGTAAACACGTTCATACGGTGTGTCATCATCTTTATGTACGATATGGTTCTTTTCACGTTCCTCCATCGCTGCCTTAAGGGAGCGAATTCGAATCTTGACAGCACCCATGTTGGTACCTTCGTCGATTTTAAGAACCGTATAAAGCTTATTGTTTTTCTTTGTGATCTCCTCCACCTGATCGGTCGTGACTGCATCCAGTCCGCATCCGAATGAATTGAGCTGGATCAGCTCCACATATCGGTCGTGCCGACAAACGTCGCCGCCTTGTACAGTCTGGAATGATACATCCACTGGTCAAGAACACGAAGCGGTCGCGGCAGCTTTGCCATCGGAGCCACCGAATCCTCTGTCAGGACCACCATATCAAAAGATGTGATGATCTTATCGATGCCGTGGTTGATTTCCGGATCCAGATGATACGGTCTTCCCGCCAAAACGATGGATTTTTTACCGTGAGTTCTGGCATAAGCCAACGCTTCCTTACCTTTCTGATGAACATCCGCCTTGAAGCTGGAATCCTCGGCACGAGCCACCTTGATGGCTTCCCGGATTTCATCACGGGTGATGCCGCGCGCCTCCAGCAGCATCTTGTAAAGCTCCCGCTCCAGCTGTGCATCATTATCGTACGGCAGGAACGGATGACTGAACGTCACCTGATTTTCCTGGAAAATATCATCCATATTTCCTGCGATCACTTCCGGATACGTTGCCACGATCGGGCAGTTGTAATGGTTCGGAGAATTGCTGTCTTCCTGGCGTTCATAGTTGATGCTCGGGTAAAAGATCCAGTCCACATCCTCCTGAGCAGCCAGCCACTTGACGTGCCCGTGCACCAGCTTTGCAGGATAGCACGCCGTATCGGAAGAAATGGTCTCCATGCCGCCCTCATAAAGCTCCTTGCTGGATTTCGGCGAAAGAACCACCCGAAATCCCAGCTTCGTGAAGAACGTATGCCAGAACGGATAATTTTCATACATATTCAGTACCCGCGGGATACCAACCGTTCCGCGAGCTGCTTTATCGCTGCTCAGAGATTCATACCCAAACAGTCTTTTCAGTTTATATTCATACAGGTTCGGCAGCTCATGATCCGCCGCCTTTACTTTTCCTTCGCCACGCTCGCAGCGATTTCCGGTAAAGAACCTCGTTCCATCGTTGAACTTGTTGATGGTCATCAGACAGTGGTTTTCACATCTGCCGCACCGCACATGACTGGTTTCTACAGAGAATGCATCCAGATCTTCCAGTTTCAGCAGCGAGGACACATCTCCTTCTCTTGTCTGTTTGCGTGCGATCAGCGCTGCGCCATATGCTCCCATAAGTCCTGCGATGTCCGGACGGACGATCTCCTTGCCCAAGATATCCTCGATGGCACGCAGTACAGCATCGTTGAGGAACGTTCCGCCCTGCACGACGATCTTCTCTCCGGCCTCTTCCGGATTTCGCAGCTTGATCACCTTATAAAGAGCATTCTTAATGACAGAATACGACAGTCCGGCAGAAATATCGCCGATCGTAGCGCCCTCTTTCTGCGCCTGCTTTACCTTGGAATTCATAAATACGGTACATCTCGTTCCAAGATCCACCGGGGCATCTGCAAAGAGTGCTTCTTTTGCAAAATCCTTCACATCAAGGTTTACGGATTTCGCATATGTTTCGATGAATGAACCGCACCCTGAAGAGCATGCCTCATTCAGCATGATATTGTATATCGCACCGTCCTTGATGCGCATGCATTTCATGTCCTGTCCACCGATGTCCAGGATAAAATCAACACCCGGCAGAAATTCCTCCGCCGCCTTGTAGTGAGCCATGGTCTCGATCTCACCCAGATCCGCTTTGAATGCTGATTTTATCAGATTTTCACCGTATCCGGTAGTCGTCACCTTCGCTATATAAGCCTCCTTCGGCAGCTTGCTGTAAAGCTCACGCAGCATGTTCATGGTCGCCGCCAGAGGCTTCCCTTCATTGCCCACGTAATAGGAATACAGCAGATTTTTATCCTCATCGATCAGCGCCGCCTTTGTGGTCGTAGAACCTGCGTCGATTCCCAGGAATACCGGACCGCTGGCTGTACTGATGTCCTTTCTGCGTATTTTATCTCTGTCATGGCGTGCACAGAACGCTTCGTATTCTTTTTCGTCTGCAAAGAGAGGGGCTATGTGTTTCGTGTCAGAAAGCTTTGCCGGATCGGCATGCTCTGCTCTTTGAATGATTTCTGCAAAGGAGATCTCTTCAGATTTTGACGCTTTCATAGCTGCTCCGATCGCTACGAAATACTTGGAATTTTCCGGGAAAATGACTTCGTCATCCGCAAGCTCCAGCGTTTCGATAAACCGCTTTCTCAGTTCTGACAGGAATGAGAGCGGTCCTCCCAGGAACGCAACTCTGCCTTTGATCGTATGACCGCAGGCCAGTCCGCTGATAGTCTGATTCACCACTGCCTGAAAAATAGATGCTGCCAGATCTTCAATAGCTGCACCCTCATTGATCAGCGGCTGAATATCAGTTTTAGCAAATACACCGCACCGTGCCGCTATCGGATAGATCATCGTGTGCTTTTTCGCAGCTTCATTCAGTCCCTGCGCATCGGTGTTGAGCAGAACGGCCATCTGGTCGATAAACGCACCTGTACCCCCTGCACAGGTCCCATTCATTCTCTGCTCGATAGTCTGTCCGTAAAACGTGATCTTCGCATCTTCGCCGCCCAGTTCAATGGCCACATCCGTCTGCGGGATCAGGGTCTCTACAGCAGCACTGCATGTGATCACTTCCTGTTCGAACGGAATTCCCAGAAGATTAGCCAGTGAAAGACCGCCTGATCCTGTAATAACAGGGCGCAGTTTCACATCGCCTAATTCTTCATACATTTTTTTCAGCAGATCCACAACGGTTTCAAACACGTTGGACATATGTCGTTCATAACGGCTGTACAGGATGTGATCCTTCTGGTCCAGCAAAATCAGTTTTACAGTTGTTGATCCTATATCTATACCCAATCTCATATAGTTAGTATCCCTTCTTCAATCTTAGTTTACATTTCACTACGGTTTGTTTTCCGTTCCAAACCTTTATCATATATATAATATATATATGAAGATTAAATTTCCTTTAACTAGATTAGAATTTATTGTATACTAGAATCATGAAAAGTTCAACCACTAAAATCACATTTTTAGCCATATATCGATTTCTTGACAAAGTTTCTCCTCTTGATCAGGATTGTGGACAGCTTTGCGGTGCCGCCTGCTGCACCTGCGGCAGCCAGACCGATTCCTGCGATCTGTGCGACGAGGATGATTTTGGTATTTATTTGCTCCCCGGAGAAGATAAAGTGTTCGATCGAAAAGAAGACTGGATCGGCTGGGAAAAAAATCGTGCTGAGGATTATGAATTCCCTGACAGCTGGCACGGGACCATCTATTTTCTTCACTGTAAAACAGCACCCTGCTGCCCGCGAGAAAAACGCCCTCTCCAGTGCCGTTTCTTCCCTCTGGCTCCGCACCTGGATGAAGAAGATGTCTTGCATATCGTCTATCAGGATGGAGAACTGACTTATGATTGTCCCCTGATCTCACAAAAAATCCCTCTCAACGAAGACTTCATTCACGCCACTTATACCGTCTGGAAACATTTGATTCGGGATCCACTTTTGTACGATCTTGTGGTTTTAGACTCCGACTTCCGCATAGAAGAACATGGCGATGAAATCGAATATTTATATCCATGATTTTCATATAACTCAAAAATTGAAAAACCTTCGGTTAGACGAATTTCCTCACCGAAGGTTTTTTGTTAAAGTATTTTAAAAAGCATTTTCTTCCAAAATATCCAGTCTACGGATTTCCGTCCGGTACAGATGCTTTAGTGCAGCAGCGAAATATACCGTTCCTATCAGCTCCGCCAGAGGGAAGGAGAACCAAACCAGGTCCACACCGCCTACAGCAGCCAGTATCCATGCCAAAGGCAGTATACCGACGAGCTGACGTAAAAGCGATCCCCATAGACTCAAAAATCCATGAGCAGTTGCCTGGAAGATCGAGGACGACATGATGCCGAAGGCTGCCGGCAGGAAACACAAACTGATATATCGCAGCGCCGGAATGCCGATATCATACATCTCCTGGCTGTTCTGTGAGTTGAAGACAGCCATCAGCTCCCGCGGGAACAGCTGGAATGCCACAAGACCGATCGCCATGATAATACAGGCAATCATAAGTCCTTTCTTATAAGTCTCCATCAATCGTTTCCGGTTTCTAGCGCCGTAATTGAAACCCATGATCGGCAGAACTCCCTGGTTCAGACCGAAGACCGGCATGAAGATAAAGGACTGCAGTCTGCCGTATACACCCATAACGGCAACAGCTGTTTCCGTTAGTGTTCCCAGAATGATGTTCATGCCGAACTGCATGATAGATGCGATGGACTGCATTAAAATCGCCGGTGCACCTACTGCATAGATATCCCGGACGATCCTGCCCTGGAATTTCCAGCCCCACAAGCGAACCTTTACAGCGTGTTTCCCTTTAAACAGCACGATCTGTCCCACACACATGGAGAGAAACTGTCCCCCAATAGTGGCAACCCCGGCTCCAGCCACTCCAAGCTCCGGGAACGGTCCGATACCGAAGATGAACAACGGATCTAAAATGATATTGGAAACACCGCCAATGATGCCGCAGATCATTGGAACGATCATATTGCCTGTTGCCTGCAGGATCTTTTCGGATGTCATCTGCACGATACAGAACAGCGAACCTATAGTGATGATCCGCATATAACTGCTCCCGCTTTCTACAATAAACGGTGTATCCGACATGAGGTTCATGAACGGGCTGGTCAAAAAGATCCCGATCAATGCGAAAAACATCCAGTTAAAAAACGAAAGTCTGTAGCCGTGATTGGCAGCCATATCGGCTTCTTCATACAGCTTTGCCCCCAGTCGCCTGGAAATCAGAGAGTTGATCCCTACACCTGTTCCGATCGCTATAGAGATCAGCAGCATCTGGATCGGGAACACATATGTAACGGCTGCCAGTGCCTGTTCACTGATCATCGATACGAAAAAGCTGTCCACAATGTTATAAAACGCCTGGATCAGCATGGCGATCATTGCCGGCCACGACATGGTGAGGATCAGCCTTCCTACCGGCATCTCTCCCATACGACGCATCCGCATGTCATGCTTGGCATTTTCCTCTGCTTCGTATTCTTCCTCTATTTCCTGGAAATCCTGTTCCTGACTCATAGTTCACCTCTTCTGAAATTTATACTCTTACGCATAAAAAATTTGCCTCTGATATGCAACACATACGGGCAAAATGAAACTCTTTCCATTGATTCGCCTCAAACTGCTGCTTTCTTCCAGCCACCTTCTAAAGCGATGCTACAATCTTAACACTATGTATATCAAAAATCAACCCCCATTCCAAAGATAATAAAGAAGCAGTGAAATGATTGAAAATTCAATAATCCTGCCCCACTTCAAAAACGCAAAAAGCACCGAAAACGAGGAGTGATTCCACGCTTTCGGCGCATCCTGCATGTAAACACCGGGCTTACTTCAAAATAACCGGGTTTACGGTGTAGTCTGGGCCCGCTTCCGCAGGCCCGCCTACAAATATATGTGTGATAGATTTGATAGATTTCTCTTTTTATGCAAATCAGTCAGCAACCTTTGTTCTGTAGATGAATTTTACGGTTCCATCCATGCCGTCCGGCACCTGTGTGAAGGTGTTGTAAGCTTTGCCTGCAGCCACCAGAGATTCTGCATTGTTGACCGTGCCTTTCAGCTTGTCATTGTACAGGCTTACGATCTTGCCGATTCCCTCTTTGTAGAACTGACTCATGCCATCATTCAGCTTTTTGGATCCTGCATCCAGCTGACCGATACCGCTGATGAGCAGACCCGACTTGGAGTACAGCTCGTTCATCCCGGCTGCCAGTTCCGAAGCACCGTCGGAAAGCTGAGCTTCACCGGCTGCCAGCTTGGAAGATCCAGTAACCAGTTTATTCAGACCAACGGAAAGTTCACCAGTTTCGCTGGTAGCTGCTCCAAGCTTTGTTGCCATTTCCTGCACGCCTGCTGTAAGCTGACCGGAAACACAAGTAAGACCAGGATTTTCTTCTGTTCCATTGCCTGCCATAGCTCCCTGCAGCTGTTTTACACCAGCCGAAATTTTCGCTGCACCGCTGCCTAACTTGCCAGTATTATCCAGGGATGCCGAAACTCCGACCTGTGCCTCTTTAGAACCTTCAATTAAAGTTTTCAATGTTGTATAATCCGCATCTGTGATCGCCCTTGCATTATGCTGCTGTTCCAGATATGTCAATGCCCTCTGATCTGCAGCAGCTCCCTGATCCAGTGTTTCCTTTGCAGTCTCCATGCCTGCTACCAGACCATCTGCACCTTTAACAAGTCCCGGGTTTGTCGCTGTACCATCTCCATTTAACCCCTCATTGATGCCTGCCACATACCGACCGATCGCATTTGCTGCCGTATTCATTTTCGCTACACCTTCACCCATATCGGTAAGCTTACTGTTCAGCTGACTCGAAAGGAACTGACTTCCTGCCGCCAGATCTTTACTGCCCTGAAGCGCCGCCTTTGTGTTTTCATCGATCTTTGCAGCACCCTGATTCAGCTTGCTGACGCCTGCTGCCAGCGTAGCCGAACTACTGTTTAACGTTTCGATGCCCTTGTACAACGTGTTGGTTCCGGCCACAAGCTGTTTTGCAGCACTGTCCAGCTGATCGATCTGACTGTCCAGATTTCCAGCATTCAATTCACTGGTATCGATATCCTGGAAGAAGTCATTAGTCACCACTGTCATCATATCCTCAGGGGCGAATTCCTTGGCGTCTCCCGTGATTTCTACCGTGCTGCCGAAGCCAAGCTCTTCTTCTGAAATTCCCAGTGTATCGGCGACCCCAGGTGCCGCCATGCCCACGATAAAGGACTTCTGACCATCATCGATGACTTTGCCGCTGCTCACGGTCACGTTCTGGAATGTATCGTTTTCCAGTACCATGCCAGTCAGAACAACGAACGGCACCTTGGTTCCGTTTAAGGATGTATTGTTCGTATAGTTGATGACGATCTTCACCTTGCCGGTCTTGCCGGAAAGATCTGCACCGTCCACTTCTTTATCATCAAGATAATATTTGATATCCATAGAGACAGGGGCTTCCTGATCCGTTTTACCCTCATAATAGATATCGTTTCCCTTTGCATTCCAGGAAAGGCTCCCGTCATCCTCGCGGATGAATTTTTCCTTGCCTTTTACATTTTCAATATCGGTCAATGTGGAAACATCCTCGATCTTATCTTTGCCGGATTTGTTCTTTAAATGATCGCTGACGATGAGATCCGACTGACTTCCGTCGGACTCTGTTACCACGTACACCGTTTCATCCTTTGTATTACCACTGTCCGTCGCTGCGAAAACCGGTGCTGCTGTCATAGTAAATGCCACTACTGCAGCAGATGCGAAGGACAAGATCTTCTTTCTCTTGAATTTCTTTCTAAATTCTACACTCATCTCTGATACCTCCTATTCAGCCGTATCCATAATCGGAGGGATCGCTCCCTTACCGCCTGTATTTCCATTACCATCTTTCTTGATGAACCCCTTGCTCGTCTTGCAGATCAGCTTGTCAAACAGCATGAACATGGACGGCAGGATGAACATAACCACCAACATACTGATGATGGCGCCGCGTGCCATCAGCGTGCACAGCGAACTGATGATGTCGATGTCGGAATAGATCGCAACACCGAAAGTCGCTGCAAAGAATCCCAGTGCACTGACCATGATAGATGGCATCGACGTCGAATGTGCGATCCGCACCGAAGTCCGCTTGTCGTTGCCAAGAAATCTCTCTCGCTTGTACCTGGTGGTCATCAGTATCGCATAGTCTACAGTAGACCCCAGCTGTATCGTACCGATACAGATCGAAGCGATAAACGGCAGCTCCGTCCCCGTAAAGTACGGGATCCCCATATTGATAAAGATCGCCAGCTCGATGACCGCTACCAGGATGATCGGCAGAGAAACCGACCGCAATACAAAAGCGATGATCAGCAGGATCGCCAGGATGGAGATGGCACTGACCACCTTGAAGTCGCGATCTGTAATATCGATCAGGTCCTTGGTGCAAGGTGCTTCTCCGATGAGCATACCCTTGTTGTCATACTGTTTTACCACCTGATTGATCTCGTCGATCTGCTTGTTTACCTTGTCGCTGGCTACTTTGTATTTAGAACTGATGATCAGCAGCTGATAATCGTCGCTCTTGACGATGCTGCCCACCTCGCCCGGCAGGATCTCATCAGGAACGGCAGGACCGAGAGCACTTTCCAGTCCCATAGTGTATTTAACACCGTCTACCTTGTCGATGTCGCTCATCATATCATCTACATCTTTTTTATCCATATCCGCATCCACCAGCAGCATATGAGTCGTGTTCATATCGAACTCATCTCCCAGTTTCTCGTTGGCCACTGCAAACGGCAGCGTCTGCGGCACACTCTTATCCAGGTTGTAATATACGCTGGTATGAGTATATCCAAAGAGCGCCGGTACCAGCAGCACGATGAAGATGACAGCAAAAATACCAGGCTTCTTCGTGATCTTTGCAGAAAGCTTGTCGAATTTCGGCGTAATGTTCTTGTGACGCGTTTTCTCGATAGCCCTTTCAAACGTCAAAATCAGCGAAGGCAGGATCGTGATACAACCGAGCACACCAAAAATAACGCCCTTTGCCATAACGATACCCAGATCCCTGCCAAGTGTAAATGTCATGAAACACATAGCCAGGAAACCTGCAACCGTTGTGATCGAACTTCCTGTAATAGATGCGAAGGTATTGGAAATCGCCTGTGCCATGGCAGCATTCTTATCCTTCGACGGATCCTGCCGCTGCTCCTCGTAACTGTGCCAGAGGAAGATGGAATAGTCCATGGTTACCCCCAGCTGAAGCACCGCACTCAGCGCCTTCGTAATGTAGGAAACCTGCCCCAGGAAAAAGTTGGATCCCAGGTTGTATAGTATCGCCATACCGATCCCCGCCATGAACACCACCGGGATCATCCAGGAATCCATGAAAATCGCCAAAATGATGCAGCAGAGCAGTACAGCCAGACCTACATAAATCGGTTCTTCCTTCTCAGCCAGTTCCTTCAGGTCCTCTACAAATGCGGTCATACTGCTGACAAAACACTGTTTCCCGCCGATCTGCCTGATCTTGGCCACAGCCTCCAGACTGCCGTCTGCCGAAGTTCCCTCATCGAAAAACACCGCCATCAGCGTCGTATCCCCGCTGTTGAATTTCTTGTACACATCGCCCGGCACCATCTCCAGGGGCACCGACGAGTCCACAATACTGTCATACCAGATCACGCTGTCCACATGATCCACATCTTCAAATTTGCTCTTCAGAGCCGAGACGTCCTTCTGGTTCATGCCGTCCACCATGACCATGGCGAAACCGCCCTTCCCAAAGTCATCCAGCAGGATATCCTGCCCCTTGATAGTCTGGATATCATCCGGCAGATAACTCAGGACGTCGTAGTTGATCCGCGTCGCTATCATACCAAGGACAGACGGGATCAAAAGCAGTACGGCAACCACCAGAATCAGCTTCCGTTTCCGCGTGATCGCCTCACCTAGTTTCAACATAATTTCTATCACCCCATATCTTGAAAAAATCTACAGCGTAAGTTTACCACCCTCCCATTTAAAACCAAATAATCAAAAAAAAGACCATGCACAAAATTTGTGCATCAGTCTTTTTTTGCCCAATGGATTCTTTCTGTTTTTTTTCTGCAAAGGCGGCTCTTAATCCAATACTTCCCGTGCGCTGTCGATAGCCTGCTGCAGCGTACCACGAAACATATTATCATATAATGCCGCCATGACCGTCGGCGTAGCCTTCATGCCATCCCTGATCCACTGAAAGGTGGCTCCGACAAACGCATTCCGATAAAAATCTGCAACCGTTCCCTTGACCAGTTTGCTGACTTCCTGACCCGCCGTTTCGATCTCGATAAACTGAAGTGCATAGACACCGACTACCTGCTGTACATAAAATTCAAGTTCTTCTTTTCGCGTGGAATAGTAGACGTGTTCGATCATCCTTTTCTTCATTTTCAGATATGACAAAATGTCAAGAAAGACTTCCTTCCAGTCTCCCTTGACTGAGTATTTTTCTAAAGTGGCATCAGCTTCTTCCCGAAAAATATATCCCAGCAAATCGTAAATATCCTGAAAATGATAATAAAAGGTGTTTCGCGTCAGCCCACACCTGTCAGTAATATCACGCACGGTGATCTTATCAAGCGGCCGTTCCTCCAGCAGGGAAACGGCCGCAGCTGCCAGTGCTTTGCACGTTAAATTTGACATGTTTTATTGCTCCTGTTTTACTCTCCTGTTGAGTCTATGCTTTCCAGAGTCCGTGGAGATTGCAGTATGCATAAACGGCTTCCACTTCTTCACCGCCCAGTGCAAATTCCACCTTAGGTGCTCCGGTATGATCCAGATATTTGATCTGGCTGCCATTCTTAGTCTCAACAGCGATCCATGCGATATGATGCTCTTCTGTCATTGGATGCTCTACGCTTCCAACGCTTACGATCAACTTGTCACCGTCTTTTTCTACGACCGGAACATGCTTTTCCTGTGCCGCATCCGTCGTGTTGGCAACCAGTTCAGTCATCTTCTGGCCACAGCACATTACTGGAACGCCACTGTCCTCTACAAAAGTTACGATGTTCTTACAATGTTCACAAATAAAAAATCTCATGTTTCTTACCTCCTTGAAAATGATCTCTATGATCTACATGCCGGGCCTTCACACTTGCCTGATACCGGAACGCTGGAACGTCGGATCGCTGGATCGCTGGATCGCTGGATCGCCGGATCGCCGGATCGCCGGATCGCCGGATCGCTGGATCGCCGGATCGCCGGATCGCTGGATCGCCGGATCGCCGGATCACACCGCTTTGCAGCCTGTGCAGCCACCCTCACAATTACTTTACCTTTTTGGTATACTTAAATTATACCCGAACACCCCACAAAGTCAAGCATTTTTTGATAATTTTTTGAAAATTCCTTGCAGAACGATGAATTTCAGCATCTACTCTTCCAGCGGCTCTCACCCGGAAATACGTTTCAGTCAGTTTATGCTTCCATCGACCGCTAAACTGACTGAACTATCTTGTCCCAATTCATCACAACTCTATTCAACTGCCTTTTCTAGCAGTTTCGTCTCTCACCTTCAGTCAGTCTACCAACCTTTTCACATTCTAACTGACTGAAATGCATCAATGCGATCCCCGGCCATCGATTCCATCTGATTGACCGTTTCAATATTTCAGTCAGTCTAGCCCTTTTATCACATAATAACTGACTGAAACGCACCAAAAACTTTTATAGCCAAATTTCCGCTACCCTGTCTCCGAGCTGACGGAAATATTACAATAACCGACCTGATCATTACAATTTCAAAACTTTCCTTTGACCCCGCCGCATTTACACATATATAATCACACTACCCAATACCCAACCCCAGCAATGAAAAGGAGTTTCCCATGATCACAACAACACTCTTGCAAAATGAACTACAGGAAATGAAGAAAATCTATAACCGCTGCCAGAAACGCAGAGCCTCTCTGACCTGCCGTAGTCTGCACACACGTTTTGAGCATGGGAAACCTCGCCCATACACTGTAGTAAACGGCAAGCCGACCTATATCGCACAGAAGAATACCGAACTACTTCAAAATATTGTACAATCCAAGGCTTTGAAGCAGCTCCAGCCAAAGCTCGCTCGTAACATCACGCTGCTTGAACAAATAGTGAAAGACTATACCCCGCTGCCTGAGCTCTTTTCTGCCGATCTGACTGCACCCATCATCCAGACTATTCGCGGGACCCTTGCCGGCACAACACAGGAAAAGTCACGAACTGCACAGGCACTGGATTACCTTCACGGAGAGTTGTATCCTTCACTGCAGCACCATGCAACAGATGCAGAGATCCGACGCTGGCTATCAGAGCCTTACGATCCAAACCCTATCCATCCAGAACAGCTGATCCATCGCACACCTGGCGGCATCTACGTCCGTTCCAAGTCAGAACTGCTGCTGGGGACCCACTTCGAATACTGCCACATTCCATATAAATACGAATTTCCTCTTTATCTGGAAGGGAATCCCGTCCGTCCCGATTTCACCATTCTACATCCTAAAACCCGTAAACTGATCTACTGGGAACACCTGGGTATGATGGACATCGAAAACTATGCGATGCAGAACCTTCAAAAACTACTCCGATATTTCGAATGCGGCTTTCTTCCCTATATCAATCTCGTCGTTACCTACGACCAAAACGGAACCCTCGACATGTCTCAGGTTGAGCAGATCCTGTCAGCCCTGGATTTTTAAATTTGGATCCCCATCCCTAAATTTTTCAGAATTTCCTATTGACAAAAGTCCTACGCAGGTCTAACATGATTATAGTTTCATAAACATCTTCGGGGCAGGGTGAAATTCCCGACCGGCGGTAAAGTCCGCGAGCGCTGCAGCGTTGATTTGGTGAGATTCCAAAACCGACAGTACAGTCTGGATGATAGAAGATAACAATGCGTGTGACACGTTTGTTTTGTATGCATCAGCTCTGAAGCCACTGGTTTCAGAGCTTTTTTCATAACAGACATGCAGCAGGAAGCCTTATTTCTCCTGCAAAGCGCTCTGCGAGCATCTTGTGCAAAGTGCTCCGCACCTTCAAAAAACAACTGCCCCGATCCTGCCGGATCGGGGCTTTATTCATATCAACAGAAAGGATATCAACATGATCAATAGCGACTATATGAAACTGGCCATCCAGCTGGCCTTGCAAGGTACCGGCCACACCAGTCCCAACCCGCTGGTAGGTGCCGTGATCGTAAAAGACGATCAGATCATCGGGCAGGGATACCATGCACGGTACGGCGACCTCCATGCAGAACGCGCTGCTCTGGCCGCCTGCACCCAGTCGCCGGAAGGAGCCACCATCTATGTGACTCTGGAGCCCTGCTGTCACCACGGCAAACAGCCACCATGCACCGAGGCTATACTCGAAAGCGGCATCAAACATGTGATCATCGGATCACGTGATCCCAACCCGCTGGTCTCCGGCAAAGGATCCCGGATCCTTCAGGAGCACGGTATAGAAGTAACAGAAGACTTCATGCGTGAAGAATGCGACGCTATAAATGCGATCTTCTTCCATTATATCCAGACAGGAATGCCCTATGTCACGCTGAAATACGCCATGACAATGGACGGCAGGATCGCAACCAGAACGGGAGCATCACGCTGGATCACAGGAGAAAAAGCAAGAGAAAACGTCCATAAAGACAGGAACAGGCACGCAGCTATTCTCGCAGGGATCGGCACGGTGCTTACCGATGATCCCCTGCTCAACTGCAGGATCGAAGGCGGCAAAGATCCTCTTCGAGTGATCTGCGACACAAAACTGCGGATCCCGCTGGATTCTCAGATCGTCCGCACAGCAAAAGAGATCCCGACCATCATCGCAGTCGGAGCAGACCTTCTACAGACTTCCGATACAGGCTCTCCGGTGCTGCGCTCATCTCTCCCGGAAATTTCCCGCAAAGCAGAAGCACTTAAGGCTGCCGGCTGCCGGATCCTGCCCCTTCCTTTAAAAGACGGGCACCCGGATCTGCACGCACTGATGGAAGCCCTGGGAAAGGAAAAAATCGACAGCGTCCTCATCGAAGGCGGAAGCCAGATCGCCTGGTCTGCCCTCTCCTGCGGGATCGTCAATAAAATACAAACCTACATCGCCCCGAAAATCTTTGGAAGTCAGGAGGCACCCGGTCCTGTCGGAGGCGCCGGCGTAGAACTCCCGGCAGAATGCTTTGCACTGGGAACGCCTGATATCCGTATGCTGGGTGATGATATCCTCATAGAAAGCGAGGTGATTTCATGTTCACAGGCATCATCGAAGAAATAGGAACGATCAGGACCATCAACCGCGGAGCAGCCTCCGCCGTTCTCACCATCGCTGCCGAAACAGTGCTAAAAGATGTTCACCTTGGAGACAGTATCGCCGTCAACGGCGTATGCCTGACAGTGACCAGCTTCAGCAAAAATCAGTTTACAGCGGATGTAATGCACGAGACCCTGAACCGTTCCTCTCTGGGAACTCTTCGTCCCGGCAGTCACGTCAATCTGGAACGAGCCATGAAAGCAGACGGCAGGTTCGGCGGTCACATCGTTTCCGGTCACATCGACGGCACCGGGACCATAACCGATATCAAAAAAGATGACAATGCCATATGGTATACCATAAAAACACCGCCGGAACTGATGCGATTCATCATAGAAAAAGGCTCCATTACCATAGACGGCATCAGCCTGACCGTAGCGCGGGAAGACAAGGACAGGTTCCAAGTTTCCATCATTCCCCACACCGCCGCGAAAACCATTCTTTCCGAAAAGAAAAACGGCGATATGGTCAATCTGGAAAACGACTGCGTCGGCAAATACGTTGCGAAGCTTTTGCAGCCCTATCAGGGAAACACGAGTGGAGATCTTCACTCAGACGGCAGCAGCGACAGCAGTTCACATCCCGCATCATCCGGGATAACAGCAGAATTTTTATTACAAAATGGATTTTAAAGGACCACAGGAGGTATTACAATATGTTTCAATTTAACACCATCGAAGAAGCTTTAGAAGATCTGCGTCAGGGAAAAGTCATCCTCGTGACCGACGACGAAGATCGCGAAAACGAAGGAGACATGATCTGCGCCGCAGAATTTGCAACGACCGAAAACGTGAACCTTATGGCCAAAGAAGCCAAGGGTCTGATCTGCATGCCTATGAGCGCAGAGTACTGCATGAAGCTGCAGTTCCCGCAGATGGTCAGCGAAAACACCGACAACCACGAAACAGCGTTCACCGTTTCTATCGACCACGTGAACACTACTACCGGCATCTCCGCAGAAGAACGCGGACTGACCGCAAGAGCCTGTGTCGATGAAAATTCCAAGCCGCAGGATTTCCGCCGCCCCGGGCACATGTTCCCGCTGAAAGCCAAGAAAAACGGCGTACTGGAGCGAAACGGCCACACGGAAGCCACCGTCGATCTCCTTCGCCTGGCAGGTCTTAAGGAATGCGGACTCTGCTGCGAAGTAATGCGTGAAGACGGTACCATGATGCGTACCCCTGAACTGATCGAGCTGGCCAAAAAATACGATATGAAATTCATCACTATAAAGGGACTGCAGGACTACCGCAAACGCCATGAAAAACTGGTGGACTGCGAAGCAGCAGTCAACCTTCCGACAAAATACGGCAGCTTCAAGGCCTACGGCTACGTAAACCGTCTCAACGGAGAACACCACATCGCTCTGGTCAAAGGCGACATCGGCGACGGCAAGGATCTTCTTTGCAGAGTCCACAGCGAATGCATGACGGGAGATACCTTCGGATCTTTGCGCTGCGACTGCGGCGATCAGCTGGCAGCAGCCATGACCCAGATCGAAAAAGAAGGCAGAGGCATCCTCCTCTACATGCGCCAGGAAGGCAGAGGGATCGGTCTCATCAATAAACTCAAGGCTTATGAGCTGCAGGAAAAAGGCCTTGACACCCTGGACGCCAATATTGCCTTGGGCTTTGCCGGAGACCTGCGCGAATACTACATCGGTGCACAGATCCTCAGAGATCTCGGTGCAAAGGAACTGCGTCTTCTGACCAACAATCCGGACAAGATCTATCAGCTGTCTGATTTCGGCATGGAGATCACCGAACGCGTCCCGATCCAGATCAAAGCCAACAAAAACGATCTGGTATACCTGCGTACCAAGAAGAGCCGCATGGGCCACCTGCTGGAAGACATGTAATTCATACCGCTAACACACAAAAAACGAAAGGAAAAGAACATGAAAGTATATGAAGGAAAATTAGTATCGGAAAAAATCAGAGTCGGCATTATTGCAGCACGTTTCAACGAATTTATTACATCCAAGCTCCTCTCCGGTGCTCTGGACACGCTGAAACGTCACAACGTAGAAGAAGAGGACATCCATGTAGCATGGGTCCCTGGTGCGTTTGAGATCCCTCTCATCGCCTCCAAGATGGCTGAAAGCGGCAAGTACGATGCCGTGATCTGCCTCGGTGCAGTGATCCGCGGAGCTACCAGCCACTACGACTACGTCTGCAATGAGGTTTCCAAAGGCATCGCTCAGGTTTCCCTCTCTACAGGCATTCCTGTAATGTTCGGCGTCGTTACTACGGAGAACATCGAACAGGCCATCGAACGTGCCGGCACAAAGGCAGGGAACAAAGGTTCCGACTGTGCGGAAAGTGCCATCGAAATGGTCAACCTCATCCGTGAAATGGCATAATTTTATTTTATGTAAACGCGAACTTTGCAAATCGATAAACTTCACGATCACAAAAATGCCGCTTCGGTCAGCCTGCATCACCCTGCAGACCGCCGAAACGGCATTTTTTATAGGACAAATATCATGATTTTCTTTTATAAGCTTTCGATCAGACGTTTAAAGCATTCCCAGACTCTCTGTGTCGAAGAAATGACCACGTACTCCCCTGGAGCGTGAAGATCACGGATATCTGGTCCAAGCGAGATCATGTCCAGTTTACGATCCACCTTCACTGCAAACTCACACGGTTCCAGACCTGCATGCAGGATCATAAAGGATGGATCCTTTCCGTACAGTTCTCTGAATACATCTTCGAACTTCTTCTTTAACTGTGATTCCGAATCAAACTCCCATGCAGGACAGTCAGACATCACTTCATAGATTCCATCGTATGCCTTGGTCAGCGAAATGATACGCTGGAACATTGCTCTGTGCTGACTTTCTTTTGAACTTCTTGTCATGATCCAGATCTCTGCAGAATCATTCTTTATGGAGATAGTTCCAAGACTTACAGAACTTTCTACAAACTGCGGGTAGTCCTGATCTCTTCTGATGATCCCTGTTTCTGTGAAATCAATGTAATCCAGCACCCTTCTGCTGGAAGCCTCATCGAGAATATGATCTGCAGTTTCCTGCGGAACAGCTTCCAGTGTGATTCCCGGATCATTTACACGATACTCATCTGCAAATATCCCGCTGAAGCGTTCTATCACTGCATCCACAGCAGCCTTATCTTCCTTTTCGATCCCGATTACAGCTTCTGCATTACGCGGGATCGCATTGTATTTCAGACCGCCTGTGATATCACTCAGATCGAATCTTACATTTTCCTCTAATGCTCTTAATACACGGATCAGCAGCTTATTGGCATTGGCACGACCTCTGTGAATATCTTCTCCGGAATGTCCTCCGCGCAGCCCTGTGATTTTGATCGCATAGTACTCTTTTTTATGATCTGCCGGAACTTTTCTGATTGGCACATTGACCTTTACGACCGGACCGCCTGCGCATCCTACAACGACTACTCCTTCATCATCACTGTCTACGTTGATGACGTAGTCTCCCTTTAACTGCGTGAAATCAAAATTTTCAATTCCCTGCAAGCCTCGTTCTTCATCAGATGTACATACGAATTCGATCGCCGGATGTTTGATAGAATCATCCGCCAGCAGCGCCAGACCGAACGAAACACCAATTCCGTCATCAGCACCTAAGGTAGTGTTTTTCGCGATGACACGATCCTCTTCCACCTCAAACACGATTGGATCCTTCGCAAAATCATGCTCTACGTCTCCGTTTTTCTCACATACCATATCCATATGTGCCTGAACGATCACACCTGGATGGTCCTCATAGCCGGGAGTGGCTTCTTTGCGGATCAGAACGTTGTACCATTCATCCTGCTTGTATTCCAGGCCATGCTCTTTTGCAAAGTTCACCAGGTAATCCGACACTTCCTTTTCATTTCCCGATTCACGCGGGATGAATGTCAGGTCTTCAAAGTAATGGAATACATCAATAGGTTCTGTATTTGTTAATAGTCTTTCTTTCATCATCTTTCACCTCGATCTGCTTTAATACAGGATCATACAAGCTAATACAAGTACCAGTACGGTAACGGTCGCAATAAACACTAACAGCTTCCACACGAAGCGTACCCATGTTCCAAAAGAAGTTTTTGTCATTGCCAGAACACCCATCAGCAGGCCGCATGTCGGTGCGATCAGAGAGATCATCGCATTTGCAGACTGGTAAGCAATAATAACGATTTCTCTTCCTACTCCCGCGAAGTCAGCAAGCGGCGACATGATGCTCATGGACAATGTTGCCAGACCGGAACTGGACGGAATGAAGAATGATAACACCAGGAAGATCAGATAGTTCATTCCTGCAAATAATCCGGAAGACATGCTGGATACTGCAGTTTCGCAATAATGTAACAGTGTATCGGTGATGGAAGCATCCGACATGATCACGGACACACCACGCGCTACTCCGATGATGATCGCAACGCTTAATAAATCAGCTGCACCCTTGATGAAGATATCCATGAAAGCATCCACCTTGATTCTGTCGATTATAGCTACTATGATGCTTGCAACCAGGAATACTGCAGTCAGTTCCGGGAACCACCATCCCATAGTCGGCCAGATCGTAACGCCCAGGTCTTCCCAGGACAGTACGCCCCAGATCATGATAAGGAAAGATAATCCGAATACGATCAGGATGAGTTTCCGTTTTAAAGTGAATTCAGGCAGATCATTTTTGTCAAACCCGTTTCCTAAGAAGAACTTTTTATTTTCTTCAGCCTGTGCGTAAACCAGGGATTTCGTAGGATCCTTCTGGATTTTCTTTGCGTAATGCATCGTAAATATGATGCCGGTCGGGATGTAGATGCAGAGAAGTATAATACGGATACCGATTCCATCTGCCATGGAGATCCCTGCGAATTTACTTGCGATAGCAACTGCGAACGGATTTGCAATGGACGCCATAACGCCCAGAGCTGCCCCTATTTTTATAACAGAAAGTCCTACCAGAGAGTCATATCCTGCTGCAATAAAGATCGGGATCAGGACCGGGAAGAACGGCAGTGTTTCTTCTTCGATACCAAATGCTGCACCGGCAACGGAGAAGATCAGCATCAGCGTAGGGATCAGCATGATTTCTTTTCCTTCTAACCGCTTCATCGTAGTTCCGATAGCTGCATCCAGTGCGCCAGTCTTCATAACCAGTGCAATGTATCCACCGATCACCAGACAGTATAAGATAATATCAACAGAATCCATGAATCCTGTGATAGGAGCCATGATCACAGACCACAGTCCCTGTGGATGAGATGCGATCGTATGGAATGTGCCGGCAATAGGCTCCAGCTTGTCCGCATTTGGATCTACATAATCATACGCACCCCCTGGAATGATCCAGGACAGTACAGCTACGATAGCAATAATGGCCATGATGATAACATATGAGTTTGGGGTTTTTAATTTGAATTTTCTCTTTTCCTTTTCCATAATAACCTCCTCAAAACTGTAATTGATTTTCCGAACTCATAATATCGCAATATCCATGCCAAATAAAAAAACAGCAAAAAAGTCATAATTTTATGTGAAAAATATAACTTATTTGCTGCCGGATGAAAAGTCTTTTTGAGATCTATTCTTGATTAAGTTGATTTTAACTTAATTTATTTTTACGTGCAAGTCGTTTTCGCCTTATTCAACGCATACGTTTTATTTGTAAGTCGTTTTCGCCTTACTATATCTCCGTGCAAAGTCTGTAGATAGCATTGGCATAAATTTTTGTTGTTTTGATCAACGTATCGATTTCCAGAGATTCATCGATCTGTTCCCAGGTGATCCCTTCTCCCGGATAATGTGCACCGAATGCTGCAATGTTGGCCATTACCTTCGAATAGCTTGCACTGGTTCCGGAAACCGGCTCACTGTCATCGCCCGTAACTTCCCTATAGCTTTTTAAAAGCGCTTCGATCAGAAAATGATTTTTCGGCAAATACGTTGGCGGCCAGTAAGAAGATTCATTGATTTGAAAGCCTTCTTTCTCGAATGTCGAGTTGATCACCTCGATTGCCTGATAATAATTAGCTGTAATAGGGAATCTGCAGTCGATCCGGATCGTCAGTGTTCCGTCTTCAAACGCCAAAGTCCCCAGATTCAAGGCTGTTTTTCCAGTCAATTCGTCCTCGTATCCGATACCCATCCGTTCCCCGTAAATATCAAAACCGATCTTATCGCAAAGAAACTCCACGACTTCACGCAGATCTTTTGAACCGAATTGGATATAACGCAGGAAATCCAGCATGATCGCAATACTGTTGATCCCCTTCTCGATAGAAGCACAATGCTTTTCCTTTCCGAAAGCCTCCAGCATCACTCCGTCATCCAGAAGCTTTGCATTGATATCATGACGGCTTTCCGCAATATAGACTTCCATTTTCTTTAAGATATCCGTTTTTCTCTGTGTCACCAGCTTTGCACTGCAATATCCCGGGACCAGATTGTCCACTTTGCCGCCATGCATGTACTCGATGTATTCTTCCCCGTCCTGTACGATTTTTTTCTCGAACTCGAACATACCCAGCGCCTTCTCCGCATACGTGACAGGAAAATGCCCATCTACAGAAAATCCTGCAATAGGTGGATTTTCGTGCTTCATGTATACATCCATATCCGAAAAGTATCTCCGGTTATCCGTTCCGATGATCAGCCGGACCTTTCGTTTCAGGCTGCATTTTGATTCCTTTACAGCTTTCAAGGCATAAAGCACCGCGATGAGAGCACCTTTATCCACCGCAGAAGAGCCGTAGATCCGTCCCTGATCTACGATTCCTCCGTAAGGATCGTACTTCCATTCGTTATCGTCTTCATCGTTGACGTCAACATGTGAGAAAATGCCTATGTATGTATCGCTTTCCCCATACTCTGCATATCCGCAGTATCCATCCAGCTTCTTTGTCCGAAAACCCATTTTCTCTGCCAGATCCAGAACACAGTTCAAGGCATCATCCATCCCTTTTCCATAAGGCATTCCGTCCTCGGCTTCGCCCTGGATACTTTTATACTTGATCAATGTACTAATATCCGACACCATCTGATCGGTATTCGCTTCAATCGTCTTGTAAAAATTCATATCGTTCCTTTTTTATCAATTCATGTTGAAAGTGTCCCAAACCCTTGTTATATTTATATTATAAAGTAATACTTTTTACATTTGAATGGGTTTTTATAAATTATGAAAAAAAATTTCTATAAAGATATACTGGAAACCATAAGAGAGCCTCTTTGCGTTGTGGATTCCAGCGAAACGATCCTGTATCGAAATCCTGCGTTCGATCAGCATTTTCAAATTGATGAAAGTGCTGACTTCCATGCGTTTTCTCAACTTCCGGAAAAGTACACGTCTATATCGCTGATCCGGGAATGCATTCGAGACAAGAAATCCGAAACGCGGGTTTTACAGGAAGGGACTGATGCTACACTGGAAGTATCCGTCACTCGCCTCGCAGAAGACCCGGGTGAAGCGGACTGCTATATAGAGCAGATCCTGGCTTTTCCTGCCAAAGCTTCTGATCGTCCACAAACATCCCGGTCCTCTCTCTCCTTTGATGAACTGGTGATTTCAGACAGAGCCATGGCAGATATCAATCAGACCATCTCCCGGATCGCCTACTTCGACTCTACCATACTGATCCAGGGAGAATCCGGCACCGGTAAAACGGCTCTTGCGCGTCATATCCATAAAAACAGCAACCGCGCACAGAAACCTTTTGTTACCATCAACTGCGGATCCATCCCCGAAAGTCTCATCGAATCGGAACTATTCGGATATGCTTCCGGAGCTTTTACAAGCGCCAGTAAAAAAGGAAAGCCCGGTCAGGTGGAGCTGGCCGACGGAGGAACACTCTTTCTTGATGAAATCGGACTCCTGCCATATAATCTGCAGTCAAAATTTTTGCAGCTCATCCAGGAGAAGACCTATACCCCTGTCGGAGCTTTAAAGAGCAAAACTGTAAATGTCCGCATTATTGCTGCAACCAACGAGAATTTAAAAGAATTCATCAAGGCAAAAAAATTCCGCGAAGACCTCTATTACCGTCTCCGCGTTATTGAGCTGTTCATTCCGCCCCTTCGCGACAGAGCCGATGCTATCGAGCCTCTTGTTAATTTCTTTATCAGTAAATACAATGATAAATTCGACACTGCCAAAACAATCACACCTACTGCTGTCAGCATGTTAAAAAGCTATTCCTGGCCGGGCAATATTCGTGAGCTGCAGTACCTCATCGAAAAGATCATAATCACTTCCGGCAGAGATATCATCACAACGGATGACATTCCTCCTCTGCACGATGTGGAACAGAAACAAGAGATCCCATCCGATATCCCACAGGAAGATGATACTCTTGACTTCGAAGCTGCAGTCTCCGAGTTTGAAAGCAAGATCCTTGCAAAGTATTATGCCCACTACAAAAGCTCCTATAAAGTAGCAGATGCCCTGGGCATTACACAGACCAAGGCATCAAGACTTCTTCGTAAATATCAGATTTCAAAATAGATAATCACTTCTGATCCAGATAAGAAACCGCTGAAAGCACCGCCACGTTGCCCTGTCCGGCGGCTTTCACGTACTGGTACGGTCTTCCGGTAATATCCCCGCAGGCGAAACAGCCCGGCACGCTGGTTTCCATCTGCAGGTTCACTTTGACGTGTTCGCCGTCCATCTCAATACCTGGGATCAGCTGCCCAGCAGGAACGCTGCTTCGCAGCACGAAAATACCGTCCGCCGGAAAAGTGCCTTTTGTTGTCTGCACCGCCAGCTGCCCCTGCTTCAACGCATCCACTGATAACGCCTCGCCGGCCGCAGACAACGCCTCGCCGGAAGCCAGGTCCTTTGCAGAAGACTTTGCAGGATCCGCCTGAGCAAGAGAAAAAGCCTCCTCGGCAGCCTCCTTGTTGAGGATCGCCTGAGGAATCTGTCGAACCACCTTTACAGATTCCGACACCTTCGGCTCATCGCGATACACCGGGAAATACAGTACCTCCGACGCCACCTCCGACAGGAAGTTAACCTCTTCCTCCGCTTCCGGGCTGTAACCGATCACAGCCACCGAACGCCCCCGATATAGAGGCGCATCACAAGTCGCGCAATAGCTGACGCCGCGACCCACCAGTTCTTCTTCCCCCGGCAGCAATTTGCCCTGCACCATGCCACAAGCCAGGATCACCGACCGCGCCTGATGCATTTCGTTCTTCATAGTCTGCAGCGCAAAGGTTTCGCCCATCGGGTACACCGCATTGATCTTTTCCTCCGTGATCTCGATTCCCATCTTTTCCAGATGTGCCGCAAATGCATTGCAAAGATCTTCCCCGCTGCATTCCGGAAACCCTGGATAGTTCTGGATCAGGTGCGCCTTGCGGATCTTGTCGCTCAGCTCCCGGCTCCCGAACAGGATGATCTTCTTATTTCGAATAGTTGCTGTAATGGCCGCCGAAATCCCGGCAGGCCCCGTGCCAATAATGGCAATATCATAAGTTTCCATCATAGTGTTCCTTTTCTTTCCATTTTCATTCGCTGTAAAGCATCCACGTTTCATTCATTCTGATAATAGTATACCACAATAGTCATGTTTCAATCAAGAATTACCACAATCGCAAGGCAACCACCCCTGCCACTCGCCGAAAATAACCTATCTCCCACTCCAAGACCCATTCAGGATATTTCCGTTCAACGAAAATACCCTAAATCCACTCCATAGCAGTACGTTGGGATAATCCATGAAAATACACTATCCGAAATCCGATACGCCTACCCTTCTACGTTAATCTGATCCTCAAATCATCGCATGTCACTCACCCTTAATGGGACTGATCCGTTACAACTATCCGATTTATACTCCAGACCAGCATCCAAGGTATTCCCTCCAATCCAGAATATCCGAAATCCATCTAAATCATCCTATACAGATAATCCGCTCGTGCAGCCTAATTTCCGCCAGCAAAATCATCGCCAGGCAACCATCATTCCACCAAAGCAAAATAAAAAACGCGCCAAGCTGTTCTTTCACAAACAGCCCTGACGCGTTTTTCTATACAATTTCTGTCGATCCGCGATGCCCGGCAGCCCAGCCTGCATCCCGGTATTTCGATCCCGGCGCCTTATTTCGCCTTACTTTCACAGTATATGCACCGGTACACTCGCTTTTCCCGGTCAGTCAGCTTGAACACATGAGGCAGTTCCTGCTCCGTAGTGGTGATGCACCGCGGATTCTTACAGTGGATCACGTTGGTGATCTCCTCCGGAAGATCGATATGGGTCCGCTTCGCCAATTCTCCGCCTTTGATGATGTTGACCGTGATCCCCGGATCCACATAACCGATGGCATCCAGGTCGATGTCGATGATCCTGTCGATCTTGATGATATCCTTGCGCCTCATTTTGCCGCTGTCGGCATTCTTGATGAGCGCCACCTGGCAGTCCAGATTATCAAGCCCCAGGATCCTGTAAAGCTCCATTCCTCTGCCAGCCTTGATATGATCCAGCACGATGCCGTCTTCAATCTTTCCTATAATCATCTACTTCACCTCCAAAAGCTTCAAAATCAGTGCCATCCGAATGAACTTGCCGTTACGCACCTGCTCAAAATATTTTGCACGAGGATCATCATCCACCGCAGTTGAGATCTCATTGACACGCGGCAGCGGATGAAGGATGCTCAAAGAATCCTTTGCATCAGCCAGCTTGTCCGGCGTCAGGATATAGCTGTCCTTCAGGCGGATGTAGTCCTGCTCATTGAAGAATCTCTCCCTCTGGACTCTCGTCATGTAAAGGATGTCCAGCTGCGGCATAGCATCTTCCAGATCCGTTGTCTCTACATATTCGATGTTCTTAGGATCCAGTATATCTTCCTTCAGATACTCTGGCAGACGAAGTTCATCCGGAGAGATGAAGATAAATTTCACATTGTCATAGCGAGACATGGCCGCCATCAGAGAATGGACCGTCCGTCCGAATTTCAAATCTCCGCAAAAGCCGATGGTAAGACCATCAAAATGGCCTTTTTCTCGCTTGATGGTCAAAAGATCGGTCAAAGTCTGAGTCGGATGGTTGTGTCCGCCATCTCCCGCATTGATGATCGGCACGGTGGATCTACGGCATGCTACCATCGGTGCGCCCTCCTTCGGGTGACGCATAGCGATGATATCCGCATAAGCTCCCACTGTCCTTATCGTATCCGACACACTTTCGCCTTTCGCTGCCGAGGAACTCTGCGCCTCAGAGAACCCCAGCACGTTTCCACCCAGTTCGTACATAGCCGCCTCGAAGCTGAGACGAGTCCTGGTGGATGGCTCGAAGAACAAAGTCGCCAGCTTCTTCCGCTTGCACTTTTCAGCGTATTGATCTGGGTTTGCGATGATATCATTAGCCGTATCGATCATTTCATCGATTTCTTCTGTTGTCAGCTGCATTATGTCGATCAGATGTTTCATCGTTGTCACTACCCCCTTATCCAGCTTTCATCCTGCGGATCGTTGCGGAATGCCAGCAGCCGCTTTACATCCTCCTGTTTGATGTACCCCGTATCAGCGGCCACCTGCACGATGGTATCAAAATCCGAAAGGCTGATGTTCTTCACATCGGCCTCCGCCATACGAACCAGACCTTTTTCCATACCATAAGTAAAAATGCTGACAATGCCAAGCACCTGTGCACCGGCCTCTCTCAAAGCTTCCACAACCTCAATGGCACTTCCGCCTGTGGAGATCAGATCCTCCACAACGACCACCTTCTGACCCGGCAGCAGTCTGCCCTCGATCCTGTTTCCTCTGCCATGATCTTTGTTACCGGAACGCACATATCCCATAGGCATGTCCAGGATACTGGCTGCGATAGCCGCATGAGCGATCCCTGCCGTACTGGTCCCCATCAGCACTTCCGCTTCCGGGTACTCTTCCTTTACGACATCGGCTATAGCCTGCTCCACCTTATCGCGAACTTTCGGTGCTGTCAGGATCAGGCGATTGTCACAGTAGATCGGGCTCTTGATCCCGCTGGCCCAGGTAAACGGATCTTCCGGACGCAGAAATACCGCCTCGATATCCAAAAGCCCCTTTGCGATTTCCTTCTTTAACTCCAGTCTCTTATCTTCGTTCATCTCAACTCTCCTTATCCTGTGCTATAAAAACTCCGATACACACCGCTCATAAGCCGCCAGCGGATCCGGTGCTCCCGTGATGCTCCGGCCTACCACTATATAATCCGAACCTAACTCCTTTGCCTTTGCCGGCGTCGTCACTCTGCTCTGGTCACCCTTTGCATCATCTGCAAAGCGTACTCCCGGCGTTACGGTAAGAAAATCGTCTCCGCAAATGCCATGGACTTTTTCCGCTTCCAGCGGGGAGCATACCACCCCGTCAAGGCCTGCCAGCTTGGTGTTATATGCATAATGACCAACTACCTTTTCCATATCTTCTTCGATGAGCAGGTCGTCTTCCATCTGCTCCTGTGACGTGGACGTCAGCTGAGTCACTGCGATGAGAAGCGGACGTGTGCCATCCTCTCTTCGCAAACCTTCCAAAGCCGCTTCCATCATGGCGATGGTGCCGCCTGCGTGGACATTGCACATATCGATATCCATGCCCGATAATACTCTCATAGCCTTCTTGACCGTGTTTGGAATGTCGTGCAGCTTCAGATCCAGAAACACCTTATGCCCTCTCTCTTTCAGCTCACGCACGATGGCAGGGCCTTCCGCATAATAAAGCTCCATTCCGATCTTCACATACGGTCGACGCTGCCCGAATTTTTCAAGAAACGCCATCGTCTCTTTTTTGCTGCTGAAATCACAAGCAATGATTACATCTTTACCCATTATGCGCACCTCCGATTATATCCTTCAACTCTGCAATACCATACTTTCTCATCACTTCCGGCAGATCCCGGATCACATTCCGGCAGACATACGGATCCACCAGATTAGCTGCTCCGATCTGTACCGCACAGGCTCCTGCCAGCATCATTTCGATCACCTGTTCCGCCGTGGCGATCCCGCCGATCCCGACCACAGGAATCTTCACTGCATCATACACCTGATATACCATCCTAAGTGCTGCCGGGAAAATAGCCGATCCCGAAAAACCGCCCATCTTGTTGGCGATCACCGGTTTTTTCGTCTTCAGATCGATCCGCATTCCCAGCAGCGTATTCACCAGGGAAATGCCGTCTGCACCTGCATTTTCGCAGGCTATCGCCATCTTCGTGATATCCGTCACATTAGGCGAAAGCTTAGCGATCACCGGTTTTCTGACCGCGTCTTTCACCGCCCGGATCACCGAGGCAGCAGCATCAGGATCCGTCCCGAATGCGATACCTCCGTGCCGTACATTAGGACAGGAAATATTCACCTCGATCCATCCGATCTGATCGCAAAGATCCAGCCTCTGCGCCACCTGCGCATATTCTTCCACAGAAAATCCACCGATGTTAGCCATGACCTTTTTATCAAAAATCGTCGCCAGATGAGGAAGTTCCTCTTCGATCACCTTCTCCACTCCCGGGTTCTGCAGACCTATGGAATTGATGAGCCCCGCCTCACACTCCGCGATCCGCGGCGTCGGGTTTCCGAACCGCGGCTCCAAAGTCGTTCCCTTAAAAGAAAAGCTCCCCAGACAGTTGATATCGTAAAGCTCCGCAAACTCCCGTCCATATCCAAAGGTCCCGCTTGCCGCCATCACCGGATTGTCCAGCGTTATTCCGCAAAGCTCCGTCTGCAGCATGTTCGTCTTCGTCTCTACCACAGGATCTCACTCCTTTCCAGCACCGGACCATCTTTGCAGATCCGCTTAGCTCCATACCTGGTTTCGCAGGAGCACCCCATACATGCTCCAAATCCGCAACCCATTCTCTCCTCAAAACTCATCTCACCTTCAAGGCCTTCCGCCAAGGCTTTGTCCAAAGCTTTCAGCATCGGCTCCGGTCCGCATGTATAAAAGAATGTGGCAGGCTCCTTAATGTTTCGCAGCGCATCAGTCACAAAGCCTTTTTGCCCCATGCTCCCGTCGGCTGTCGCCACCAGCACCTCAGCGCCCAGCTTCTCGAATTCTTCCTTGTAAAACACCTCGCGCTCTGTGTTGAACCCCAGGATCACGGTCGGTCGTGCTCCCGCTTCTATCAAGTTTCTGCAAAGTCCATACAGGGGAGGCACACCGACGCCACCTCCGATGAGGAGCGGTCGTTTCCCGGCTCGCGCAGGCGCGAAGCCGTTTCCCAGCGCACTTAATGCATTCAGCTGCCGTCCCGGCTCATAGGTTTTCAAGAGTTCTGTGCCTTTGCCTACTACCTTGTAGATCACTGTGACCGTCGTTTCTGTCCAGTCGCAGATAGAAATGGGACGCCGTAAAAACAGTCCGTCGATCTTGATGTTGATAAACTGTCCCGGTGCGGTTATGCCGTGCTCCCCGGCACTGCATTCCAGCACCATTTTGCAGATATCATCCGTTATAGGCTTGTTTTCTAGTATGGTAAATTCGATCTCCCGCATCATCGATTCTCCTTTCCTGCATTTGCCGCATTCCAGATCGTTCTGCCGTCCACCACCGTCAGCAGACACCTGCCGCGAACGTTCCAGTCTTCAAACGGACAGCTTCTGCCCTTGGACTGGAACTTCTGCGGATCGATCCCATAAGAATGTTCCAGATCCCAGACTGCGAAACTCGGCTTTTCTTTTTCCAGTTCTTCTTTTAGGCCATGACGGTTTAACGGCAGACCAAACCGCTTTCTTGGATTTGTGTGCATCAGTTTTATCAGTTCCTGAAGCGTAAGCTTCCCTTTTGTTACCAGGTGAGTATAGAGCACTGGAAATGCAGTTTCCATCCCTACGATACCGAAGGCGCTCCCAGAAAATCCTTTTGCCTTTTCCTCTGCACTGTGAGGGGCATGATCTGTAGCGATCATATCGATAGTCCCATCCCTCAGTGCTTCCAGCAGTGCAGCCTGATCTTCTTTTCCCTTGATAGGAGGATTCATCTTGAACCGTCCGTGATCTTCGATATCATCCCTGGAAAGCACCAGATAATGCGGCGCCGTTTCACAGGTGATATCCAGTCCTTCCGCCTTGGCGCTGCGCACCAGCTCCACCGATTCTCTAGTGGAAATGTGACAGACGTGATAGCTGCATCCTGTTTCTCTTACCAGCCTGATGTCCCGCGTAAGCTGTTTCCATTCACTCTCTGAGCTTTCTTTCGGATAGGATTCATCTTCGCAGTGAGCCACGATGATCCTGCCCAGTTCCTTTGCCTGCTTCATAGCCTGACGCATATAGTCTTCGCTGGCAACACCCTTTCCATCATCGGTAAAAGCGATCACGTCCGATGCCATTGCACGAAGATCCGCCAGCTGCTCGCCCTTTTCTCCTACCGTAATGGCTCCGTAAGGATACACGTGGACCTTTGCATCTTTTCTGATCGCATCCAGCTGTACCTGTAAATGTTCTCTGCTGTCCGGACACGGATCCAGATTCGGCATGGAAAAAATATCAGTAAAACCTCCTGCTGCTGCCGCCATCGTCCCCGTTTGGATCGTCTCCTTATATAAAAAACCCGGTTCTCTCAAATGCACATGCACATCTGCAAAACCGGGTAATATGTAACAATTAGAAAAAGAAGAAAAATCAATACCGAGAGACGCGAATCGCTCTCTGTCTTCGGTTCTGATATCTGAAATTTTGATTGCTGTGTTCCAAGTATCTCTCATAAATCTCTCCCTTGATCCATAATTAATTTGTATCTATACATCCTTTTAATTATATACACGGGTATATTGGGTGTCAAGGTTTTTGTTTTCTCTTCTGCAAAGTATTGGTTGTGCTTCTGTAAATTGAAAATGTACTGAAAACGTCAAAATCCACATCAAAAACAGAAAAAACACACTGCAAGAAATTCGTCTTAAACAAAATCAGTAAAAAGCTGTATAATATCTTCTTTGCTCGCATGATTATGCATCGTCTCACACCTCCAAGTCAAAAGCTCTAAGCTATAACCATTCGTACTCCGTCTCTGCGATGATCTGCTCCTAAAAAATCGCTTTAAAACTCATTATTATTTAATTATATCGAAAAACATTCTGTATATCTACTTAAAATACCGCCGTTTGATAGAAAATCATGCCGGTCATCCAGCTTTACGCTCGCAGCATGGATCCCAGAAACGACACCAGTCGCTCGCTTTTCGGATGCTCAAACAGCTCCGTCGGATTGCCCTGTTCCACGATCTTTCCATCGGACATAAACACGACACGATCCGCCACTTCCTTGGCAAATCCCATCTCGTGAGTCACAACGATCATGGTGGTATGCTTTTCCGCCAGCTGCTTCATTACGTTCAGAACTTCGCCGGTGATCTCAGGATCCAGCGCCGAAGTCGGTTCGTCAAAGAGCATAACATCCGGATCCATTGCAAGTGCCCGTGCGATCGCCACACGCTGCTTCTGTCCACCGGAAATATGAGCCGGATACACATCAGCCTTCGATTCCAGCCCGACCATCTTTAAAAGTTCCTTTGCACGTGCTACAGCCTGTTCCTTCGGGATCTTCTTCACTTTGATGGGCGCATATGTGATATTTTCAAGACACGTCATATGAGGGAAAAGATTGAAGTGCTGGAACACCATACCCGTCTCCCCTTCCAGATCGATCTCGCCGGAGGTGATAGTATTGAGACCGTTGATGCACCGCAGCAGCGTACTTTTTCCCGAACCTGACGGTCCGATGATGGCTACGATCTCACCTTTATGCAGCGAAAAGTCCACATGATCCACCGCTTTGAATCCGGAGTAATCCTTGACGATATCCTTCATTTCCAAAATTACTTTTTCGCTCATCAGTCTTCCTCCTTCGCATCATACCGAGAGAAATATTTTTCCAGACGTCCTGAAATAATGGTCAGAACAAACGTCATGATCAGATAAATGATCGCAGCAAAAAAAAACGGTGTCATATCCGTCGTCCGATTTACCGCACTGTTTGTAGCCTTCATCAGATCGATGACCGGCAATGTAGATGCAAGCGCCGTATCTTTCACCAGCGTTACCGCCTCGTTTACTACCGGCGGCAGGATCGCCTTCATAGTCTGCGGCATTACGATGTCCGTCATGGTCTGCCGCCTGGAAATCCCCAGTGCGAAAGCTGCTTCATACTGTCCCCGGTCGATACTGTTGATGCCGCCCCGGTAGATTTCTGCAAAGTATGCAGCATAGTTGAGTACGTAAGTCAGCACGACGGTGAAGAATACATTCATCTGAATATTCAGCACCAGCGGGAAGAAGAAATAAAAGAAAAACAACTGCAGCAGCAGCGGAGTTCCCCGGAAAATCCATACATAAATTTTGCAGAGCCAGCTTAGAGGTTTTATGCGGCTGTTACTGCCCAGCGCGATCGGAAGCCCCAGTGGCAGCGACAATATCAGCGTCAGCACAAACAGTTCTACCGTAAGAACCGTTCCCTCCAGCATAAAGGGCAGAAATTCCATTATCTTATCCATGATCCTATCCTTTCACCTGTCTTAGACGTCAAAAGTTGGGCAGTGTATCCTGCCCAACCGACATGCTTTCTTAATATGATCCAGCAGACCCGACTTTTATCTTGCTGTAAAACGGCATCTGCCTCAATTCCCCTAGTCTTCCAGAGGTTCGAACACTACGATGTCCTTACCGAACCAGTTTTCACTGATCTTGGCAGCTTCACCATTCTCGTACAGCTTACCGATCGCATCGTTCACCTTGTCACGAAGTTCTGTGTTATCCTTTGCAAAACCGATAACATAGTAGTCATCGCCCAGATCATAGCTGCATTCTTTCATTTCGCCGCCCAGGTTCTTGTTGGTGTATTCGCCCAGTACCTGGTCAACTGCGATCACGTCTACTCTACCGGCCTTCAGATCCATGATGGCTGTGTCGTATGTGTCGTATTCCTTGATATTAGCCTTGAAAGAATCATAAGCTTCATTGGATTTCAGCATTTCCAGAGCTGCGGAATCCGCCTGAGTACCGATCTTCAAGTTTGCCAGCTGAGAAGCATCCGTAACATCTGTGCTGGAAGTCTTCAGCGTCATCAGCACGATCTTGTTGTTCAGGTATTTATCTGTCAGCGCCATGCTTTCTTTTCTCTCAGGTGTTACGGACATGCCGTTCCAAACGCAGTCGATGGTGCCGGATTCCAGTTCGATCTCCTTGGCATCCCAGTCGATCGGCTTGAATTCTACTTTCATACCAAGCTCTTCTCCTACAGCATTTGCCAGATCGATATCAAATCCTACCAGGTCTCCGTTTTCATCACGGAATCCCATCGGTGCAAAGGTATCGTCCAGACCGACTACCAGCGTATCCTTGTCAGCGCTCTTATCGGAGCTTCCACCGCATCCTGTCATCACCAGCGTGCCCAGAACCATGATCATAATCATGGCAGCGCATAATAATTTCTTCTTCATAACCATCCTCCGTTACGTTCCTTGCGTGCGTCAGCGTTTTGTCGCTTTAACTCACTAAACTGTTACTTTATCACTACTTTATAATAATATTCAATAAATGTCAAGTTCAAAAAATAATAAAAGAACTCTTAAAAGTACTAAAACCCGTTTTAAATCCATTTAAAACACTTGCTTAAACTGTGACAAAACGCGTAATTAGCAGTATTCTATGGGTGCAGGGAAACATTCCCCGCAACTACAATCGACAGACTACAGAAAATAAAACATCGGAGGCCGCCGGTCTTCAGGTACTACCCAGCCTCATATCACGTTACCCGGGATACTGCGATCCCGTTCGAAGTTCGGCGTCCCTCTCCTCCAAAAAATACAGGTGCTCTCACCTGGCGAACATACACAAAAAGGCTGCCTCCAGGCAGTCTCCAGACTGTAGACAAAAGCCCGACCTTAGAAATAAGGTGTCGGGCTTTTTCTATATCCATATTAAATTCCCAATAAATGGAGACTTCCTGAATAACGTTGATAAAAACCGCATGACTGAT
>NZ_JACRWC010000103.1 GCF_014306095.1 Lentihominibacter faecis | reverse complement strand
GTCAATTATCAGCTACCGCTGGCATTTCTTAAATCGAGTTTCATTTTATATTCAATTATTTTTTTATTATAAATTACGGAACATATGTTTGCCAATACTTTTGAGAAAAGTTTTGAATAATTCTCTAAAAATCGAGACATACTATTAAATTTAGGATTTAGTCTTGGAAAGATAAATCTTAATCAATTCTTGCAATAACTTTCAGCGTACAAATGTTAAACAATATATGCATATAGTTGTTGCAATTTACGAAATCATATGGTATAACAATTGCGTACATTATTTATTTTTTGCGTGTGGAAAGTTGGTGTCTGCTTGAGTAAAAAAGAAATTTTAAAAACGGTAATTGAAAATAACGGCGGCATTGCAAAAACTTCAGATTTTGCCGCTAACGGGATAAATAAATACGAGGTAGCGGCTTTTTGTAAAGAAGGAGTCATTGAAAGAATTCGCAGAGGATTTTATCAGCTCCCCCAAAGTAAAAGTATTACAGAAGAACAGCTCATACGGGAGCTTCTTCCGCAGGGAATTATTTGTGTGGAGTCCGCTTTGTTTCACCACGGATATAGTGATTTTTCTCCCCGTGAATGGTCGATTGCTGTGCCGAGAACAGCGTCCCGTGCAGTAAAGAACATTGAAGAATTTCCGATGAAAGCTTACTATATTCAAAAGGAATTTTTAGATATAGGTAAGTCCATAAGCAATTTTAACGGTGTAATATTGCCTGTATATGATCGTGAACGAACAATATGCGATTGTTTTAAGTACCGCACAAAACTTGACAACGAAATTTTTAATAAGGCTGTCAATGCCTATGCTGCTGATGAAAAAAAGAACCTTGCAAATTTGTCTAAATACGCAAAGGAAATGAAGCTTTATACAAAGGTTATGAATGTAATGGAGGTGCTGCTTAATGGCTGATATAGCTGCGTCCGTGCTGGCACGGCTCAAAAACAAAGCTGCTGAAAGTGGCAGAAGCTATCAGCTCTGCTTGCAACTCTTTTGCCAAGAGGAATTTTTGCGCCGTTTGGAAAAGTCTAAGTATGCTGAAAACCTCGTGCTGAAAGGCGGCTTGTTCCTCTATTCCCTTACTGACTTTGATAGCCGAGTAACGGTTGATGTAGATTTTTTGCTTCGGAAAATACCCAATACACCGGAACAGTTAAGGGGTATACTTGAGGAAATTATTGCAGTTCATACTGGCAATGATTTTGTTGCCTTTGAGATAAAGGATGTTGCACCTATTGCCGTTGCGAAGAAATATGCTGGTATAGGTGTATCAATAGTTGCTCGTATAAAAAACACACGCACACCGTTTGGCATTGATTTTGGTGTTGGCGATGTTATTGTGCCGAAGCAGGAAAAAAGAAAAATTCCCACTCAGCTTGATGATTTTGTTGCACCCACAGTTAATACTTATTCCATTGAAACGACTGTTGCTGAGAAAATTGACGCAATCCTTAGCCTGATGGAATTTTCTAGCCGCATGAAAGACTATTACGATATTTATTATCTTGCTAATAAATTTGATTTTGACGGTGCAACGCTGACAGAAGCACTGAAAAAGACATTTGAAAACCGTGGACATAGCTTTACGATTGAACAGTTTGAACAGGTTATGAGGTTTGATAATGATGAAGCAATGCAGAAGAAATGGAAAGCGTTTGTCCGTAAAATTGGCATCAAAACCGATGATTACAGTACCGTGCTGAAAACAATAAAAGTTTTCCTGACAAAACCGTTTACAGCGGCGGTCGGGGGCAAAGAATTTACCCCAAAATGGTCTGCCAATAATGGCGAGTGGATATAAGGGAGCAGAAAAATACGGAGGAGTAGAAATGAGCACGAATATATCAAAACAAAAGCGTGAGGACTTGCTGAATAAAATCAAAGAAATCCGCACCTTTATTTCTGCTGCACCACAGGACGAGAACACGGGCAATCTACTCTCTTACTCTTTCCGACCTTGAGAAAAATGTAAACGGCAAGAAATATGGTCTTGTGTTTGAGGAGCATCGTGAGGAAATTGATGAGGTATTGGACACACATACCCCTGTATTGACCGAAGGCAAAGACTTTTTCATCGACAACGGCGGTCAGATGAATTTTCTTATAGAGGGTGATAATCTTGCTTCATTGAAGCTGTTAGAAAAAACGCATAAGGGCAAAATCGACCTTATCTACATAGATCCGCCGTATAATACAGGAAATAAAGATTTTATTTATTCAGATATGATTGATTTTCACCTACAATCCAATCATTCTGACTGATTACAAAAGCCCAAGGAAGATAACTTCCTTACGAAGTGTCTCCCTTCGGAATCTCGTTTTTTGTAGAGAGAAAACCCCGCGTTTGACGCGGGGATCGTTTTTTGATCCAGTGATATATCTGGCGCGAGTCAGGATGAAAAAATGGAAATCTTTAGGAGGTTTTTCATCCTAAAATCGCAATATCTCAAAATAAGGATGAACGCCTTTGTAAGGAGCATGAATTAGAGGGCGTTTCATCGTTAATCTTGGATTACGAAGCAGTTAGGATGAATGCTGACGGGCTCCATTTCAGCAGACTTTCCAAGGGGCACATGGAATCGTTGAATCGTATTGCAAAGGACCTAAAAAAGAATGAATTTTCTTTTAGAAAAAAGGGACGCCGTCCTAACGATCTGAAATCGTTGTTAATGCGATAGCCCCATCATTTTTTGCAAATTTTTCTGCAAAGAGCATCAGTTAAGCAGTTTGTCATCAATGCGTGCTTTTCCTGCCAGGATCAGTACGGTAAAAATCAGAAAATAAGTGAGCGCACCGAGATTGCCGGCGATGATATCCGTCACGGTATCGACCATGCCTCGCTGCATATCTCCTCCAGCAAGCCGGTCTGCAGTGAATTCGAAAATTTCCCAGATCCCTGCGAAGGCAGAGGAAAAGAAAAATGCAAAGGTTGCCTCAGCAAACAGGTATACCTTTGTTTTTTTTATGGTCTGAACGGCATGTTTTAGAAGCACGGACATGATCATTGCCCCCAGGCTCGCCAGCAGGAGACCACTGAAGAAGTGTACGACTTTATCATAGAGATCTACACTGCGATAAAGATTAAGCACTGATCCTACAGGGGATGCAAAATATACGAACAGCAATCCGCAGAAGAAAAGATCATCCCGTACTTTTAGTATGTAGGAAATCAACAGCAGAGCAGCTATAGATCCAAAGGAACCTGCAATGGTAGCCGGTGCAGGATCGATGTTGGTTTTGCAGGCATATATTGCAGTGAAAATAGTTGCCAGGATCAGAACGATCAGACCGATCCACCGTTTTCTTGTTAAAAAGGTTTTGTGATTTTGTTTCATGGTCCCCCTCCTTTTTACATTTACTCACAGTTTACCGAAAGCGCTGAGGAATTGCAAGCTTTTGATTTCTTGATTGTACCGTTATTTACTGGAAATACATGGAACGACCGAATGACTCGATTTTTACATAAAAAAGAAAAAAGGCGCGAAATTTGTCACTGATTGCAATGATTGTAACGAATTCATAACAAACGATGGCGCTCTTTCCGATAAAATCAATTATTATCATAGAAGGAGACGGAACGGAATGGAGCAGCGTATCGTGCAGGATGTGAATATAGGGGTCAATCTCAAGAAACTTCGGAGAAGAGCGAGTATGACCCAGGCTGAAGTGGCTGCCAAGCTGGAATTGCGGGGTCTTTATGTCTCCAGAGAAATCTATGCTCAGATCGAAGGTGGATCGCATCATATCAGAGTCAGCGTTCTGCTGGCACTCAAGGAGATTTTTCACGCCAGCTATGAAGAAATATTTGAAATCAAAACCGAGCTGTAATATAATTTAAATGATGAGTCAATCCATGAATAACGAAGAAAAGCGACAATTTTATATGGATCACATTTACAGTCACAGGAAGGATGTGTACCGTATTCTGTGGAGTATGTTTGGTGATCCTGATATTGTTGAGGAAATAGCGCAGGGTGTTTTGGAACATGCGTGGAAAGGTCTGGACACGTTGAAAGATCAGAATAAAAGCTGGGCGTGGTTAAAGGGGATCCTTCGGAATGAATCCCGTACACATATTAGAAAAAAAGAAGAATCTCCAGCTATGGAGATCTGGGAACCTGCTTGCGAATATATCGGGGAGGATGATCTTCTGTGCTACGAGCAGGATGTTTTAGATTCGATCGTGAAAAAGGAAACCGGAGCTCAGATCACTGAGCTTCTGGAGCAGATGGATGAAAAATATAAGAGTGTGATCAAGATGCATTTGATCCTGCAGTTTTCACTGAAGGAAATTGCGAATATGAAGGGGATGGAGTACAGTACGGTACGCTCGCTGTATTCTCGTGGGATCCGGAAGCTGCGGAATTCCTGCTTGAGTCTTGAGGAAGGAGGCTCCGATGAGTAAGGACTGCAAAAGATCTTACGAAGAAGTTCACAAGAAGCTGGGGGAGGAGCTGGAGAAGGCGTATTTGAAACGAGAGACGCCAGAGGAGAAGATCCCGGAATTCGATCTGTCATTTCTGGATGAACAGCCATATGAACCGACCGAAGAAAACGATGCGGCCAGAGAAGAAGGCTTTATGTCTTCGAAAGAGGAGAAAAGGCGTCGCTTCAGCCGGTTTGCCAAGGTCGCGGCAGTTCTCATCATCTTCCTGCTTTGTACGAATATCATCATGCTGGGAAGAGATTCCACCGAATCATATGGCGACAAAGGTATCCTTCACAGATTGTATCAGGGTGTGACCGGTCTTTTTACCGATTCCGAAGAAGAAACGGAAGAATCGGATGTGGAAGAGTTTATGACGTTTGACCGTTTGGGAGAAAAGGAATTAAAGAAAGCGAAAGAATTTTTGCCAGGATTGTATGTGCCGACTTATATACCGGAGGGGTATGAGTTGGAGCAGTTGAAAATTGAAAAGTACTATTCGGGAGATTATCTGTGTGATTATGCATACAATAGTGAAGATAGAATAATTAAGATTTTATTATACTATTCTATGGATTCAGAACGCAGCAATCAATGGCCAGAAGATGGGGAATTAATTGAAATGAGTGATCGAAAAATTTTTGTTACTGAGGACTCTGTGTCTGGTGAACCATGGGTGTCTGTTTATACTGAAACGTGTAATATAGATATTTCAGGGAGCTCTGAAAAAGATCAATTGATTGAAATAGGAAAAAGAATGACAAAATAGATAAAACAAATGAAAAGTCCGACGAAGCTTTAGTCGGACTTTTTTGTGGAGTTAACTCATAGATTTGTAATATGTGTTTCCTCTTGTAACGCCATCTTCTTTGTAAGAGATCGTAACCTTGATTCTATAAGTTCCAGAAGAGGCTATAGAGAAATATTTGATATGGTTGATCTGATCATCATGGACTGTTTTTGATGCCGATGTAACTTTTTTATAACTACCGCCGGATTTTTTCTGTAAAGTGATAGTGGATGTAATAGAAGATGCCCCTGCGCGATTTGCTAGAGCTTGTGCTTTAGCTTGACTAGATGAAGTACGTTTAAATACCATTGTAATTCCAGAGCCGGATGCTGGCATCACGGTATCATTCGACAGGCTCACCGTGTCAGTGGATGCCGGAGTGGATTTTGCAGCAGCCTGTCCTCCTGATGTGGTGGCCGACGCCGTACAGGTGAAAGCGAAAAAGATCGAAATGATCAGTGTGGCGAGTATTGTTTTCTTCATGTTAGAAAACCTCCTTTTTTTCACCAATAGACATAGTAAGGGTGGTTGTGTGAGGTGTTTTTTTGAACGGAAAAACACTAGTTTTGTCGAAAAAAAGCGTACATTACGGTAACAGGGTATATTCCACACTTCAAACCTATCCGATCATTTAGGGGTGACCTAAAATAGAGAACGGATTCAAACGTTTGTACTAAAAAAGGAGTGTTTTAAAATGTCCAGAAAAAAGAAAACAGAACCTAAAGAAGAGTATGAGAACCATATGGAATATTCAGAACGTTATCTGCATGCGACCTTGTTCCTTGCAGTCATGGTGGTGCTCGTTTGCTTCGGCATGTTTATAGGATTTTTTTGGAGTATGTGAACGACCTATTGAAAAATAATGAGAAGAAACAGTACAAAAGCGAGAGAAAACTCTGGGATGCCGCAAGGTGTTTCAGAGTTTTTCTTATGCCTGGGATGTTTTCGTGCAGAAATCATGTACAATCTTGATAAGAGAGGTTAACCTATAATGAAAAATATCGTAATTGGAATTTTAGCCCACGTAGATGCGGGCAAGACCACACTGTCCGAAGCGATGCTCTATCAGACGGGAGCGATCCGGAACCTGGGACGGGTGGATCATAAAAATGCATTTTTAGATACCGATATACAGGAGCGTGATCGAGGGATCACCATTTTTTCCAAGCAGGCAGAAATGACGTACAAAGATACGAAGCTGATGCTGCTTGACACCCCGGGGCATGTGGATTTTTCTGCGGAAATGGAGAGAACGCTACAAGTGCTGGACTACGCCGTGCTGGTCATCAGCGGAAGGGAAGGTGTACAGGGGCATACCGTGACACTGTGGAAACTTTTGCAGAAATACGAGATACCTGTATTTCTTTTTATCAATAAGATGGATCTGGAAGGAGCTGACCGTGCGCAGATCTTAGAGGAACTGCAAAGTTCACTAAGCGCGGGCTGCCTTGATTTCGAGGATCCGGAAGAAGAGCAGGCTGCTATGTGCGAGGAGGGTTTGCTGGAAGAATATCTGGAAACAGGTCATATTTCTGTGCCAAGTATAAGAAACAGTATTTCTAACAGAAAGATATTCCCTTGCTATTTTGGATCGGCTTTACGTATGAGCGGGGTGGAAGGATTCCTGGATGGGATCGTGCAGTTTACAGAGGAGCCTTCTTATCCGCAGCAGTTCGGAGTACGGATCTATAAGATCACCCGTGATCCGCAGGGGATGAGGCTGACGCATATGAAAATCACCGGTGGAACACTTTCTGTAAAAGAAACTTTGGATCTGTCAGATGCTCCCGGAGCATCTGGGGAAAAAGTGAACCAGATAAGGATCTATTCCGGAGGAAAATATCAAACGGTGCAGAAAGCGGAAGCCGGCACAGTCTGTGCTGTGGCAGGACTGGAACACACCCACGCAGGGCAAGGCCTTGGCGTGGAAGAAAGTGAGAATCGTTTCGTGCTGGAGCCTGCCATGAGTTACGGTGTACTGCTGCCGGACGGAGCAGATGTACATCGCACGCTGCAGCAGCTAAAACAGCTGGAAGAAGAGGATCCACAGCTTCACATAGCATGGAACAGCCAGACAGAAGAGATCCAGATCCAGCTCATGGGAGAAGTGCAGCTGGAGATTTTAAAAGAGATGATCCGGCAGAGGTTCGATTTGGAACTGGAATTTGGAGAAGGCAAGGTGGCGTATCGTGAAACCATTGCCAAACCGGTGATCGGTGCAGGACATTTCGAACCGCTCCGTCATTATGCAGAGGTTCATCTGCTGCTGGAACCGGGTGATCCCGGAAGCGGTGTCGTGCTGGATACCGCATGCAGAGAAGATTTGCTGGATCGCAACTGGCAGCGATTGATCCTGACACATCTGGCCGAAAGAGATTTCCCGGGAGTTCTTACAGGTTCTCCTCTAACCGATGTGAAGATCACACTGCTGGCAGGGCGTGCTCATTTGAAACATACGGAGGGCGGAGACTTCCGGCAGGCAACTTACAGGGCAGTACGGCAGGGTCTTAGAAAGACGCAGAGCATTTTGCTGGAACCCTGGTACGATTTTGAGCTGGAAGTACCACAGGATATGACGGGCAGAGCAATGGCGGATATCCAGAGAATGGGAGGCTCTTTTGAATTGCCTCAGACGAGAGGTGATCTATCCCTGATCGCAGGAAAAGCACCTGTATCTGAAATGAAAGGTTATATGGCCGAAGTGAACTCCTATACGAGAGGCTATGGACACCTCAGCTGCAGTGTGGCAGGATATGAGCCGTGCCACGATGCGGAGAAAGTTATGGAAGAGACAGGATACCGTGTGGATGAAGATACAGAAAACACGGCGGATTCTGTTTTCTGCAGTCACGGTGCAGGATACCTTGTGCCATGGGATCAGGTGGATGATCACGTACATATCATACTGGACCGGAGCGTGCTTCCCGATCAAAACAAAACGATGGGACGGCCTGAGGAAAACAGCAGATCCATAGGGGTAGAAGATTTTGCAGGAATGCCGGAGGCACCTTTGCAGAAACGAACGCAGGGATCCATCGGACCGCGTGTCATAGAAGGGGAGCAGGGATATCAAAAAACCAAGTCGGCGGAGATCCAGAAGGAATATCTGGTGGTGGACGGGTATAATATTATTTTTGCATGGGAAGAGCTGAAATCGCTGGCGAAGACCAGTATGGACGCGGCGCGGACTGCTTTGATAGAGATCCTTTCCAATTACCAGGGTTATCGAAGATGCAAGGTTATCATCGTATTCGATGCTTATAAAATAAAGGGTGGCGAGCGACGTCAGGAAAAGCACGGGTCTGTCGATGTGGTGTTTACGAAAGAAGGCGAGACTGCCGATACTTATATAGAGCGGCTGACTTATGAAATGAACGGAAAATACCGTGTGAGAGTGGCCACATCGGATAGACAGGAGCAGATAATTGCTTTGGGAAATGGTGCTTTCAGGCTTTCGGCATCGGAGCTTAAAGGAGAGATCGAGCGGACGAATCTGGAGATCAGTTCTTTTCTGAAAGAGTATGCGCGAAAGAACCAGATCCGCCACAGAAACAATATCAAGATCCCGAAGAAGTAAGACAATCAACTATTGCTGCAGATGGTGATCCTTGCGAAGGTTGTAGAGGAACATCCAGATCGCAACACCGGAGATGATGCAGTAACCGATGACACTGAGGATATCGGGGAGCTGGCCGAAAAAGAGGAAGCCTAGTCCTGCGGCGAAGACGATCTGTGTGTAGTCGAAGACTGAAACTTCGCGGGCGGGAGCACGGGTGTAGGCTGCGGTGATGGTAAACTGGCCGCCGGCGGCAGAAAGCCCCGCTAATAGAAGCGTGAAGAACTGCCCGGCAGTCATGGGATGAAAATCAAAGATCAGATACGGCAGTGTGATGAGGCAGGAAAAGGCCGAAAAGAACAGGACGATAAACGGGCCTCGTTCGCCCCGCTGTCCCAGCACCCGCACCAGCGTATAAGCCAGACCTGCACACATGCCCCCGGTAACGCCTACGAGGGACGGGATCAGCACATTCGCCCCTGCAAAACCGGGTTTTACCACCAGGATCGCACCACAGAATGCCGCGGCAACTGCTGACCCCTGTACCAGGGTCAGTTTTTCCTTTAAGATGAAATAGGAAAACAGGATCGCAAAAAACGGTGATAATTTATTTAAAATGGAAGCATCGGAGAGCACTAAATGATCCACCGCATAGAAATTGCAGAGAATACCCAGCGTGCCGAAAAATGATCTGCCAATAAAGGCAGGCAGATTTTTCTTCTGAAAGGAAAATCCTTCTTTGGAACGGAGCAGGATGATCAATGCAAAAAAGAAAGCGACCAGATTTCGAAAGAAACTTTTCTGGATGGACGGCAGATCGCCGGACATGCGGACGAACATATTCATCAGGGCGAAGAAAAATGCCGAGCAGATAATGTAGATGATCGCTTGTTGTTTCTTGCTTATGGATGACATAAAATGCTTCCTTTCTTTTCTTTTTGTACTGCAAAGACTGCAGCCGAACAGTAAAAGTATATCCCTGAAGACAGAGTTTTACAAGGGAAAAACAGGATTTTAACCGATTATCTTGCCGTGAAGTATGGAATATTTTCCTGCAGAATGGTATACTGTTGAATCGTAGAAGATTGGATTACAGGAGAACTGAGAAATATGGACTTAGAAAAAATCAAACAAGGTGCAAAACTGATCCTGGAAGGGATCGGAGAAGATCCGGAGCGAGAAGGACTCATGGATACGCCTGACCGGATCGCGCGTATGTGTGAAGAAATATTTGGAGGACTTGAGCAGGATGCTGCGGAGCATTTTGAGAAGAAATTCCATGCGACGAGCAACAACATGGTATTAGAGAAAGATATTACTTTTTATTCTGTTTGTGAACATCATCTGCTGCCGTTTTATGGCAAAGCACACGTGGCTTACATTCCCGGCGACAAAGTGGCAGGACTGAGTAAGATCGCGCGGACTGTGGAAGTCTTTGCTCGCAGACCGCAGATCCAGGAAAACATGACGGCGCAGATCGCGGATGCTCTGGAACAGCATCTGGAGCCGAAAGGCGTCATGGTCCTGCTGGAGGCGGAGCATATGTGCATGACCATGCGGGGCGTACAGAAGCCTGGAACAAAAACGGTAACAACCATCGTGCGTGGAGCCTTTGCAGAAGATATGATGCTGCAGCAGACTTTTCTGCAGATGGTCAATAAAGGATAGAAACATGAATAGAGAAGAAAACATCAGGGTGCGTCAGATAGTTACGCACCCTCTTTATCAGCAGGAGTTCTCTGCGCTGCAAAAAGCGGAGCAGGAGCGGATCTACTGCAATCATACAATGGAGCACTTTCTGGACGTGGCGCGGATCTGTTACATCATGGTGCTGCAGGATGGAGCGGAGATCTCGCGGGAATTGATCTACGGGGCGGCTCTCCTCCATGATCTGGGAAGATACAGGCAGATCGCAGAAGGAATACCTCATGAGGAAGCGAGCGCTTGTCTTGCAGAACAGATCCTGACAGATTGCGGCTTTGCAGCAGAAGAACGAAGCCTGATAAAAGAAGCGATCCTACAGCATAGAGGCCATGGTGCGGCGAAACCGGCTGAGGCGCCAGCGGCGGGCGATCCGGAGAATACTGCAAAGGGTTCGCTGGGCGATTATCTTTACCGGGCGGATAAAATGTCGAGACTTTGCTTTTGCTGCGACGCGGCAGAAAGCTGCAAATGGAGTGAAGAAGAAAAAAACATGGAGATCATATTATAAGGAAGGAAACAGAAGAAACATGAAGATCGGAAATCGTAATTTTGACACAGACAATCATTGTTATATCATGGGGATACTGAATGTAACACCGGATTCCTTTTCGGATGGCGGCAGGTTCGATCAGCTGGATGCGGCTCTGAGCCATGCGGGACAGATGATCGAGGAAGGGGCGGATGTGATCGACGTGGGAGGCGAGTCTACAAGACCGGGACATCAGCAGATCACCGATGAGGAGGAAATCGCCAGAGTCGTTCCGGTGATCGAGGCAGTCAAGAAAAATTACGATGTACCGGTATCCATAGACACGTACAAGAGCTCCGTTGCTGAGGCAGCTTTGCAGGCGGGGGCGGATCTCGTAAATGATATTTGGGGATTCAAGTACGATCCTAAAATGGCAGAGGTGACAGCGCGTTATGATGCGGCATGCTGCCTGATGCACAACAGGAAGGAAGCGGTCTATGGAGATTTTTTGCAGGATGTCATATCGGATATGAAGGAGTGCCTGGCACTGGCCGATGATGCCGGCGTGGCGCCAGGCAAGATTTTGCTGGATCCAGGCGTTGGATTTGCGAAATCGCTGGAACAGAACCTGCAGATCACAAAGCATGTGGATCTTTTAAAGGCACTGGGATGTCCGGTGCTGCTGGGAACGTCCAGAAAGTCCATGATCGGGCTGAGCCTGGATCTGCCGGTGGATCAGCGGGTGGAAGGCACGCTGGCAACGACGGTTGTTGGCGTTATGAAAGGCTGTAGTTTTGTGCGTGTGCATGATATCAGGGAAAACAAACGGGTCATTCAGATGACGGAAGCGATCTTAAAGAGTGATAACGTGGATCGGTAAGTTTAACGGGAAAGGGTTGACAGGTGGAATGTATGGATAACATAAAGATAAAGAAGCTGGACGTGTTTGCAAAGCACGGTGTATATAAGGAAGAAAATGTGCTGGGGCAGAAATTCGTATTTTCAGCTGTGCTGTATCTTGATACTGCAAAGGCTGGCGTCAGCGATGAGCTCGAGGATTCGGTGAATTACGGAGAGGTGTGTCATTTTATCAGGGAGTTTGCCGAAGGTCGAACTTTCAAACTCCTGGAAAGTCTTGCAGAGCATACGGCGGCTGCTGTGCTGGATCGTTTCCCGCTGGTGAAGCGGATCGATCTGGAAATCGAAAAGCCGTGGGCACCTATCGGGCTGCCTCTGGAGTCTGTGTCGGTGGAGATCTCACGAGGATGGCATCAAGCCTTCATAGCGTTAGGTTCCAATATGGGAGATAAGAAGAAGTACCTGGATGATGCGGTGAAAGCAATGGATGATCTGGATGGTTGCCGCATCGTTACAGTTGCGGATTATATCGAGACGGAACCTTACGGAGGCGTGGAACAGGATGATTTTCTCAACAGCGCGCTTCTGATGGAGACCAGGCTGCAGCCGGAGGCGCTTCTGGAAAAACTGCATGAAATAGAGGGTTTGGCGGATCGGAAGCGAACTATCCGGTGGGGGCCGCGAACTTTGGATCTGGATATTATTCTTTATGATGAGATGATCTGGAACTCTCAAACTCTCACGTTACCGCACCCTGAGATGCACAAGCGGAGCTTTGTGCTGGATCCCCTGCTGCAGATAGCTCCGTGGGCTTATCATCCGGGGCTTGGAAAGACGGTGCGTGAGCTTTGGGAGGAGCTGAAATAGGCGAATAGGCAGAAACGTTGAAATCTAGCGAATTGTCAGTAAATTAAAACAACCTTATATTTTGTTAAGTGGTTAACAAAATGGTTGCAAAACGTATTTTAGTATGCTATATTCTACCTGTAGGGCATTTAGGGAAATTAGAGAGCGTTATGCTAAACTTTAAGGTTATAGTCAGAAGTGATCAATTAAATGGTTAGTAAAAAGTTTAGGAGGATAAATAATGGACTTCAAATTATCAAAGACACATTTGCTTCAGCAGGAAATGTACCGGAAATTCGCAGAGACCGAAATTAAGCCGATCGCAGAAGAAATGGACGAAACAGAAGTGTACGACCAGGAGCTTCTTGCAAAGATGCATAAGTACGGACTGATGGGTATCCCTTACTCCAGAGAGTTCGGCGGCGTAGGTGGAGACTACCTCAGCTATGCACTCTGCATGGAAGAAGTATCCAAGATTGACGGAAGTACTGGTATCACGATTTCCGTACACACATCCCTGTGCTGCTCCTGTATCGATGGATTCGGTACTAAGGAACAGAAAGAAAAGTTCTTAAGACCGCTGATCGACGGATCCAAGACTGGATGCTACGGTCTGACAGAACCAAATGCAGGATCTGACGCTGCTGGACAGCAGACTCAGGCTGTATATGATGAAGCAACTGACGAATATATCATCAACGGAGGAAAGATCTTCACAACAAACTCCGGTTTTGCTGATCTGTGTGTAGTATTCGCACTGACAGACAAGAGCCTGGGAACGAAGGGTATCTCCGCATTTGTAGTTCCTCTCAAGAACGAAGATGGAAGCAGAGCTGAAGGCGTTACTGTAAGTGACAACATCAGAAGAATGGGTATCAGAGCAGCATCCAACTGCGAAGTATCCTATGAAAACGTAAGAGTACCGGCTGCTAACCGTTTAGGCAAAGAAGGACAGGGCTTCAAGATCGCTATGAAGGCTCTGGACGGCGGACGTATCGGTATCGCTGCTCAGTCCGTAGGTCTGGCTCAGGGTGCTCTGAACGAAGCACTGGCATACGTTAAGGAAAGAAAGCAGTTCGGAAGACCGATCGCAGCATTCCAGACTACTCAGTTCAAACTGGCTGATATGCAGACTAAGATCGATGCAGCAAGACTCATGACTTGGAGAGCTGCTAAGACTAAGGATGAAGGTGGTAACTACGGACCAGAAGCTGCTATGGCTAAGCTGTTCGCTTCCGATGTAGCTAACCAGGTTTGCCGTGAAGCTGTACAGCTGATGGGTGGATATGGATACTGCCGTGAATATCCTGTAGAAAGAGCACTGAGAGATGCTAAGATCACAGAGATCTATGAAGGTACATCTGAAGTAATGAAGATGGTAGTTGCAGGATCGATGAAGATCAAGTAGTAGTGTGAAAGGAGAAAAAGACAGATGAAAATAGTAGTATGCATAAAGCAGGTTCCGGACACAAACGAAGTAAAGCTGGATCCTAAAACCAACAGACTGATCAGAGATGGTGTACCAAGCATCATCAACCATGACGATAAATCCGGTATCGAAGCAGCGCTGCAGTTAAAAGAAAAAGTAGGCGGAACTGTTACAGTAGTATGTATGGGACCTCCACAGGCTGACGTAGCACTGAGAGAAGCACTGGCAATGGGATGTGACGAAGCATACCTGCTGTCCGCAAGAGAATTCGGTGGATCCGATACTTGCGCAACAGCGATCATCATCTCCACTGCACTGAAGAAGATCGGATACGACATCGTAATCACTGGCCGTCAGGCTATCGATGGAGATACAGCACAGGTTGGACCGCAGATCGCAGAAAACCTGGGAATCCCACAGATCTCTTACACAGAAGAACTGGACATCAACGATGCAGCTGACACTGTAACAGTAAAGAGACAGTATGAAGACAGATATCACATGATCGAAGCCAAGACTCCTTGCCTGCTGACTGCACTGCAGGAACTGGCAGAGCCAAGATACATGCACGCAGGCGGAATCATCGACGCTTACGCAAAAGACATCACTGTATGGGGCTTTGACGACTTAAAGGATGGACTGAATCCGGATCACATCGGACTGAACGGTTCCCCGACAAAGGTAGTAACTTCCTTCGGTAAAATGGCGAAGGGCGCTGGCGAAAAGCTGGACGTTACACCGGATGAAGCAGTAGCTGCAATCATCGCTAAGATGGAAGAAAAGCACATCATTTAAGAAAGGGAGGAGCCAAGAACAATGAGCAAAGATTTATATGTAGTAGCAGAACAGAGAGACGGAGAAATCGCTAAAGTCACTCTGGAGCTTTTAGGCGAAGCAACAAAGCTCGCAGCAGATCTCGGTGAAAAAGTAGTTGGAGTTCTGATGGGAGATGGAATCAAGGGCAAGGCACAGGAAATGATCGAAGCTGGTGCAGACAAGGTAATCGTGATCGAAGATCCGATGCTGGCAGAATACGTAACAGAACCGTATACGAAGGCTCTGACTGCACTGATCAAGGAATATGACCCGAACATCGTACTGTTCGGAGCTTCTTCCATCGGTAGAGACCTGGCACCAAGAGTAGCAGCAAGAATCCACACAGGACTGACAGCTGACTGTACTCACCTGGACATCGACATGGAAAAATACTTCGAGTTCCTGCACGCAACTTCTACAGCTGATACAGATGCGATCGCTAAGAAGCTGGGCATGGACGACAAGACACTGAAGATGACAAGACCTGCATTCGGCGGAAACGTAATGGCAACTATTCGTTGCGCAGATTACAGACCGCAGATGGCAACTGTAAGACCTGGAGTAATGAAGCTTGCTGAGGCTCAGCCAGGAAAGCAGGGTGAAGTAGAAGACTTCAAGGTAGAATTCACACCAGAAGATATGAACGTAACCATCAAGGAAGTAATCAAGGAAACGAAGAAGGCTGTTGATATCACAGACGCTAAGGTTCTGGTATCCGGCGGTAGAGGAATCGGTTCCGCAGATTACTACAAGGAACTGCAGAAGGTAGCAGATCTGCTGGGCGGAGAAATCTCCTCCTCCAGAGCAAACGTTGATGCAGGATGGATCGCTAAGGACAGACAGGTAGGACAGACTGGTAAGACTGTAAGACCTGACCTGTATCTGGCATGCGGAATCTCCGGAGCAATCCAGCACATCGCAGGTATGGAAAACTCCGAATGCGTTATCTCCATCAACAAGAATGACACAGCAGCGATCTTCGATGTATCCGATCTGGGTATCGTAGGAGACGTTAAGGTGATCATTCCGAAGCTGATCGACGCACTGACGAAGTACAAGGCTGCTCAGAACTAGTATTTGACAGTTTGACTTAGAGTCAGATCAGATGAAAAATAAAGAGACTATTGGACTTGGCTGTTACAGCTAAGGCAATAGTCTCTTTTTTTATGAAGATCCCTTTCGATTTTCCTGAGGTCAGAACGTATTTATAGATCTTCGCACATCTCCGCCACTTTCAGCATGATGGCGCATTCGATCCGTTTTTTGTGGAGCTGGCAGCCCAGGTCGTAGACTCCGGTGATGGAGCCTGTGGTGTGATGGGCGTTGGCCGCGCAGCCGCCGCTGCAGTACAGCTTGGCGAAGCAGTCGGCACATTCCTCGTGGGAGTAGACATTGCAGCACTTGAACTGATCGCAGACGGATGAGTTGGTGATACCGTCGTAGATGTTGCCCAGCAGGAAGTCCTTTTCACCGACGAACTGATGGCACGGGTACAGGTCTCCGGACGGGGTCACCGCAACGTATTCCGTCCCCACGCCGCAGCCGGAGATCCGTTTGACGATGCATGGTCCGCCGGTCAGGTCGATCATGTAGTGATAGAAAGTGAAGTCGCGTCCCTTGCCTTCCCGTTTTCGTTCCAGCATTTCCGTTGCCAGTCGTTCGTATTCGGACAGGAGCTTCGGGATATCTGATTCCTGCAGTGCATACGGTGCTTCCGGCGGAGCGACTACCGGTTCGATGGAAAGTTCCTTAAAGCCCAGATCCGCCATGTGTATGATGTCGCTGGCAAAATCCGTGTTATAGTGAGTATATGTACCGCGTACATAGTAATTCTGCTGGTTTCTGGATTCCGCCAGTTTGCGGAAGGCCGGCAGGATCGCATCGTAAGTGCCGCCGCCCTCGTGGGTCTTTCTCATGTTGTCGTTGACTGATTTCCTGCCGTCCAGACTGATGACCACATTGCTCATTTCCTTATTGGCAAACTCGATGACCTCGTCATTGAGCAGCATGCCGTTGGTGGTCAGCGTGAACCGGAAATTCTTGTTACATTCTTTTTCTCTGCTGCGCCCATAGGCCACCAGTTTTTTCACAACGTCGAAGTTGAGCAGCGGTTCGCCGCCGAAGAAATCCACTTCCAGATTGCGCCGGGTGCCGGAGTTTTCGATGAGCCAGTCCAGCGCACGCTTGCCGGTTTCGTAGCTCATAAGAGCCTTTTCTCCGTGGTATTCTCCCTCTCCTGCAAAGCAGTAGCCGCAGGTCATATTGCAGGCATGGGCTACGTGGAGGCAGATGGCTTTTACGACCGACTGACGTTCCTTGAACAATTCCGCCTGCCCTGCAAAGAGGTCGCGGGTGAACAGCTGATGCTCGTCTTTTAGTGTGTCGATATCGGAAAGCGTCTCCTCGACGTCCTCTGCCGTAACGCTGTGGCGCTTTGTGATGATATCCACGATCTCTTCCCGCGGTGTGTTTTGATACAGCTCGATCACATCGTAGGCGACGTCATCGACAGTGTGGACACAGCCGCTTTCGGAGTCTAGAACGATGTTATAGCCGTTTAATTTATATTGATGAACCATGTAGAATGTCCTTTCTGATATGATTACGATGATATTCCTGCATAATAAGAAAATAGCTGCATCCGCGCTGGAATGCAGCAATTATAGTCTGTGTTACACGCTCGATCTTATCGAACTAGTTCTTGCACTTTTCGCACTGCTGGTTAGCAACGCTGCAGGAAGTCTTGCTTGCGGACTGGCAGGAAGTCTGGCATTCGCCGCATCCACCTGTCTTAGCGGACTTTTCAAGATCACGTGATACTAAAGTCTTGATTCTTTTCACTTGGAATTCCACCTTTCTGATAGTTTTCTATAACACAATTGTATTTAACATTGCTATGGTATCACATTTTGTTCGGATTGTAAAGTAGACGAAATTCTGATAATATAGGAGTAGTGTGAGGTGGTAAAATGAACGAAAATACAGGGAAAACAAAGAAAGAACTTCGAAAAGAGATCTTGAAACGCAGGGAAGCACTGGAAGCAGAAATGGTAGCGGAAGCATCCGCAGAGATCTGCCATATGATACAGGCTTTGAACATGTATGAGGAAGCGGAAGATCTTTGTCTTTATATGCCGATCCGTAACGAAGTGGATCTGGAAATCCTGCGAAAAGCCGCCTGGGAAGATGGTAAGCGAGTATGGCTGCCGAAAGTCGATGGCAAGCAGATGGAGTTTCATTTTTTCGGGCCGGAAAGCCGGCTTGAAGAAGGTGCTTATGGTATTTTAGAACCGGAAGCCGGCGAAGTCTTAGAGCCGGGAGAAGCCACACTGGTGGTGATGCCGGGAGCTGTTTTTTCTAAGAGTCACGACAGGATCGGATACGGCGGAGGATATTATGACAGGTATCTGTCGGAGCATCCACAGTGCCGCACTATGGCAGTCTGTCACGATCTGCAGATCGTAGACGACCTGCCGGCGGAAGAGCATGATATCAGACCGGACGCCATCGTCAGCGAAGAACAAATTTTATTATAAGGGGCAGAAAGGATTTGGCAAGATGCAGGAAAACGAGATCAAGGAACTGTTGGAAAAGGTCAAAACCGGGGATCGAAGCGTGGACGACGCACTGAAAGCTCTAAAGGACATCCCGTATCATGAGATGGGATTCGCCAATGTAGATCATCACCGGGCACTGCGGACAGGCTTTCCGGAGGCGATCTTCGGACAGGGCAAGTCGGCGGCACAAATCAGTGCCATCATGACGGAACTGCTGAGCAAGGGCGGAACCATCATGGCGACGCGGTTAGAGGCAGAAAAGGCGGAGGCTGTACGTAAAGATCTCCCCGAAGCTATATATTATAAAGATGCAAAGATCCTGGCGGCAGGCAGCGGACTTTCGGGGAAAGAGGATGAGGATGCTGCAAAGCTGCGCAGGCAGAAAACCGTAGCGGTGGTAAGCGCCGGAACAGCGGATATTCCAATTGCGGAGGAAGCTGCAGTAACAGCGGAACTTCTGGGAAATGAAGTCCATCGTGTCTATGATGTAGGCGTAGCAGGTATCCATCGTGTGTTCAGCAAGCTGGACATCATCCGAAGCTGTAACGTGGCTATTGTTGTGGCGGGGATGGAAGGCGCTCTTGCCAGCGTGGTAGGTGGTCTTGTGGATCTGCCGGTGATCGCGGTGCCTACCAGCGTGGGATACGGTGCGAACCTGGGTGGTATCACGACTTTGCTTTCCATGCTCAACAGCTGTGCCAACGGCATCGGCGTGGTGAATATCGATAATGGTTATGGGGCAGCGTATCTGGCATCTGTCATCAACCGAAAAATTGCGGAAAACACTTTACAACGATAAAGGCAGAGTGTATAATAAAACACTGTAAGAAGTTATCGGTTTAATGCGATAAAGTGATAAAGAGCAGCGACGCTCAAATCAAAACGGGAGAAATTTTATGGAATACAACTTAAAACCGGACGAGAAAGCAACTCTGCAGCTGCGGGGGCTTTACGAGGAATACGGTTATCAGAAATACAAGATGGGAAAATTTGAGGAATATTCTCTGTACGTCAACAACCGGGACTTCCTGGCGGGCGATAAAGTCCTGACCTTCACCGATCTGGACGGCCGTCTGCTGGCCATGAAGCCGGACGTAACCTTGAGCGTTATCAACAATACCAGCGCAACGGAAGAGACTAGAGAGAAGCTTTATTATATTGAGAACGTCTATCGGGAAAACAAAGAGAGCCACTGCTTTAAAGAAATCAATCAGATGGGCCTGGAATACCTGGGAAACGTAGATCGCTACAGTATCCTGGAGGTGATCACTCTGGCGGCAAGATCCCTGAATGAGATCGATGAGGATTACCTTCTGGAGATCTCCAATATGGATTATGTACTTCATCTGCTTGCGGGCATGGATTTAAGTGAAAGTTCCTACGTGGAACTGCTTTCCGGTATCCGTCAGAAGAATCAGACCGGCATCCAGGAGAGCGCGAAACGTGCGGGACTGACAGAAGCACAGAGCGAGCTTCTTTGCAGCATTCCATTCTTGTACGGCACTATGGATGAAACCCTGAACAGAGCGAAGGAAATGGCGCAAAACGATGAAATGAGGCGGGATGCAGAGGATCTGCAGGCATATTGTGAAGCGCTGAAAAACCTGGGCTATGGAGATAAGATCCAGCTGGATCTGTCCCTGGTCAACGATATCGATTATTACAATGGCGTTATTTTTCGCGGCTATATCCGCAAACTGCCAGGATGCGTACTGGCAGGCGGACAGTATGACAAGGCTATGAAGATCCTGGGAAAGGCCGGAGGTGCGGTGGGATTCGCTATTTACCTGGACGAGTTGACGAAAGGCACGCAGGATCCGCAGAGATATGATGTGGATGCAGTGCTGCTGTACAGCGAAAAAGATGAGATGACCGACGTATTTATGGCGGTGTGCGCTTTGCAGGAAAAAGGAATGTCGGTAAGTGCGCAGACCAGTGAAGATACGGAGTTGAGATACCGTGAAAAATATGTGCTGCGAGACGGCAGGCCGGAAATGGAGGCGAAATAAATGTTGAATATAGCACTCCCCAAGGGGCGGCTGGGAGATAAAGTATATGATATGCTGGCGGCGGCTGGTTACGATTGCCCGGGCTATTACGAGCAGAACCGGAAGCTGGTATTTGAAAGTCCGGAGAAAAATGTTCGCTATCTTCTGGTAAAGCCCAGCGATGTGGCGATCTATGTGGAGCATCACGCTGCAGATGTAGGTATCGTTGGAAAGGATATCCTGCTGGAGCAGGGTTCGGATGTGTACGAGCTGCTGGATCTCAACATTGGTAAATGCAGGATGGCTGTAGCGGCGCCGGAAGGCTATGTGGAAGACAAGAACAGGACGCTGCGGGTCGCGACGAAATACGTGAACATCACAAAAGAATTTTATGCGGGACGAAACCGGGAAATTGACATCATCAAACTGAACGGGAGCATCGAACTGGCGCCGCTTCTAGGGCTGACGGATGTGATCGTGGATATCGTGGAGACCGGGAGCACGCTGCGGGAAAACCATTTGAAAGTGATCGAAGAATTCCGCAATATCAGTGCGCGGTTCATCGCAAATAAAACGAGTTTTAAATTTGAAAATGCCATCATCAGCGATATGATGACGAAATTAAGGGAGCAGATCAAATGAGCAGATTTTTAAGCAATAAATATGAAGACCTGGAGCCATATACGCCGGGAGAACAGCCGAAGAATATGAAGAAGCTGATCAAGCTGAATACCAACGAGAATCCATACGATCCGGCGCCGGAGGTGATGCTGGCGATCAACAATGAAGAAATCGAAAAGCTGCGACTTTACTCAGATCCGGAAGCAGCACCGCTGATAGAAGCCGCTGCAGGATTCTATGGCGTGGGTCGTGATATGGTCATGGCGGGAAATGGCTCCGACGAGGTGCTTGCTTTCCTGTTCATGGCATTTCAGCAGAAATCGGGAAGGTTCTATTTCCCGGAGATCAGCTACAGCTTCTATCCGGTATACTGCAGCGTGTTCGGAGCAGAAGCCGTGAAAGTTCCTTTGAAAGAGGATTTTTCCATCGATCCGTCGGATTATTACGGCGTAGACGGGACGATCATAATCACCAACCCCAATGCTCCGACAGGGATCGCCCTGGCTCTTGCTGACATTGAAGAGATCTTACAGCACAATCCGGAGCAGCTGGTGGTGATCGACGAAGCGTATGTGGATTTCGGCGCAGAGAGTGCTGTGTCGCTGCTGGACAAGTACGATAATTTGCTTGTGGTGCAGACTCTTTCCAAGTCGAGAAGTCTTGCGGGAGCACGTGTAGGGCTTGCCATTTCCAATAAGGAGATCATCGAAGATCTCAATCGGATCAAGTTCAGTTTCAACCCGTATAATCTCAATCGCCTGTCTATCCTGGCGGGAACAGAAGCACTGAAAGATGTGGAGTACTTTAACGATACGAGAACGTGGATCATAAAGACACGAGAGACCTTCGTGGCACAGATGGAGGCACTGGGATTTACCGTGCTCCCGTCGAAAGCCAACTTTGTCTTTGCAACTCACCCGGATATGGCAGGGCAGACATATTTTGAAAAATTGAGAGAACGTCAGATCATCGTGCGCCATTTCAAGGATCCTAAAATCTGTGAGTATGTACGGATCACCATTGGGACGCCGGAGGCTATGGATGCGCTGGTGGAGGCTACGAAGGAAATATTAGAGGAGGAACGACAGGATGCGTAGAAAGAAGATCGTTCGAGACACCAAGGAAACCCAGATCATACTGGCACTGGAAGTGGATGGCACCGGTGCCTATGAAATCGATACTGGATGCGGTTTTTTCAATCACATGATGGAGTTGTTCACTCGCCATGGAAGATTCGATATCGCCATAGATTGTAAGGGCGATACTGATGTGGACTACCATCACACGGTGGAAGACATCGGGATCGCACTGGGGCGTGCCTTTCGGGAAGCTCTGGGTGATAAAAAGGGCATTTATCGCTATGGGAGCATGCTGCTGCCGATGGACGAGGCTCTGATCCTGACGGCAGTGGATATAGGAGGCAGAAGCAGCGTAAACTTCGATGTGGAGATACCTGCTCAGAAAGTTGGAGATTTTGATACGGAGCTGGTGAAAGAGTTCGTGCTGGCACTGGCGAGAGAAATGGGACTGACAGTGCATATCAGGATGCTGGCAGGAGAAAACACCCATCACATCATTGAGGGGATCTTTAAGAGCCTGGGCAGATCGCTGCGTCAGGCGTGCGCCATCGAAGAGGAATATGCGGACGAGATCCCATCTACAAAAGGAGTGTTATAGATGATTGCTGTGATCGATTACGGAGTAGGAAACCTGTTTTCCCTTACTGCTTCTCTCAAATATCTGGGGGCGGACGTCAAGGTGACAGGTGAAAAAGAAGAGATAGAGGCTGCGGACAGGATCATACTGCCGGGCGTGGGAGCATTCGCCGATGCTAAGGAGAAGCTGGATCAGACGGGTCTTGTGGAGACTATTTTAGAGCAGACGGCAGACGGCAAGCCGCTTCTGGGGATCTGCCTGGGTATGCAGCTTTTGTTTGACGAAAGTCATGAATACGGCGTGCACAAGGGTCTTGGGCTCATCAAGGGGAAGATCGCATCTATTGATGAAGATCTGAAAAAGGCCGGGATCGCTGGACTGAAAGTCCCGCATATCGGCTGGAATTCTCTGCAGTTTGAGAAAGATGAGCCTCTGTTTCGCTATAATAAGCCGGGAGACTATGTGTACTATGTCCATAGCTTTTATGGGACGGACTGCGAAGAAAGCACCATAGCGACATCGGAGTATGGCGTGACCATCACGGGTGCGGTGCGCAGCGGCAAGGTGTATGGGACTCAGTTTCACCCGGAAAAGAGCGGTGAAGCCGGTTTGAAGATGCTGAAAGCATTTATGGAGGTATAGATTATTATGAAGATTTTTCCTGCGATCGATCTGAGAGACGGCAAGGCCGTTCGTCTGTATCAGGGCGATTACGACCAGATGACGGTATATAGCGAGGATCCTGTGGATGTGGCCCGCAGCTTCAAGGAGAAAGGCGCATCTTATCTGCATCTTGTGGATCTGGATGGTGCAAAGGACGGGCAGCTGGTGAATTTTGAAACGATCCGGCGTATCGTGGAAGAAGTGGATCTGTTCGTGGAAGTCGGTGGCGGCATTCGCGACGAAAAACGGATCTGTCAGTATCTGGATCTTGGCGTAGGTCGTGTGATCCTGGGCACCATCGCTGTCAAGGAACCGGAATTCTTAAAAGAAATGGTTGGGAAATATGGAGAAAAGATAGCGGTCGGCGTGGATGCCAGAGACGGTTATGTGGCTATCAACGGCTGGAAAGAGATCACCGCTCAGGAAAGCTTCTCCTTCTGCAGGGACCTGAGAGATATGGGTGTGAAGACTGTGATCTATACGGATATCTCACGGGACGGCGGTCTGGAAGGTACGAATATGGATGCTTACCGGAAGCTGCAGCAGATCGAAGGACTGGAAGTGACTGCGTCCGGCGGGATCAGTTTTGAGCGGGAAATCACGGAACTTAAAGATATTGTTGCGGCGGCGATCTTAGGCAAGGCTGTTTACAGCGGAGCGCTTGATCTTTCGCGTGCTGTGGAGCTGGCTCGTTAGCCGGATGGATAAGTTAGTTCGTTAGGAAGGTAGATCATGATTACAAAACGTATCATTCCGTGCCTTGATGTGAGGAACGGACGAGTAGTAAAAGGAAAGAATTTTGAAGGGATCCAGGATGTGTCGGATCCTGTGGAAATGGCGAAGTTCTACAATCGGGAAGGTGCTGATGAGCTGGTGTTCTACGACATCACAGCCAGTGTTGAGGAACGGGGTCTGTTTACGGATATCCTGCGAAAGGTGGCCTCGGAGATTTTTATCCCGCTGACGGTAGGAGGCGGGATCAATACCTTAGAAGACTTTGACCGGGTACTGAAATGTGGTGCAGATAAAGTCAGCGTCAACAGCGGTGCCATCCGCAATCCGGATATCATCGGACAGGCTGCAAAGAAATACGGCGATCAGTGCGTGGTGCTGAGCATGGATATCAAGAGAGTCGACGGCGTGTTCCGTCTGTTTGCCAAAGGTGGCCGGGAAAACACGGGGATCGATGCGCTTCAGTGGGCAGTCGACGGCGTTAACAGCGGTGCGGGAGAGCTGGTAGTAAACAGCATCGATACTGATGGAGTCAAGGGTGGTTTTGACCTGGAACTTTTAGATGCTATCGCGGCTCGTGTCAATGTGCCGATCATCGCATCAGGAGGTGCCGGTAAGATGGAAGATTTTTCGGAGCTGTTTTCTCATGAAGGGATAGATGCAGGGCTGGCTGCCAGCATTTTTCACTATAAAGAGATCAGGATCGAAGATCTGAAGAAATATCTCAGGGATCAGGGCGTGGAAGTACGTCTTTAGAAGCAGGAGGCAAGGCAATGGATTTTGAAAAAATAAGATTTGATGAAAAAGGATTAGTGCCTGCAGTGGTACAGGATTATTTTACGAAGGAAGTTTTAACGGTGGCATATATGAACCGTGAATCTCTGGAAATCACCGTGAAGGAAGGATATACCTGTTTCTACAGCAGAAGCCGGCAGGAACTTTGGAGAAAGGGAGAAACAAGCGGCAATAAACAAAAAGTAGTCAGCATTGTTTCCGACTGCGATAACGATGCGCTGGTAATCGAGGTCATAAAGAATGGTCCGGCATGTCATACGGGAGCAGAGAGCTGTTTTCACAATATGGAATATGTCAATCCGGAAGAGACGCCGTTTTCTTATAAAGGCCTGTATGAGATGATCGAAGGAAGAAAGACTCAGCCAAAAGAAGGAAGTTATACGACATATCTCTTTGAAAAGGGAATGGATAAGATCCTGAAAAAAGTAGGAGAAGAATCCACCGAAGTCATCATTGCCGGAGCAAAGAATGACAAGGAAGAAACGATTTATGAAGTGGCCGATCTGGCATACCATCTGATGGTGATGATGGTGGAGCAGGGGATCACGCTGCAGGATGTGACAGCAGAACTGGCCAAGCGCCATGTGATCGACCACAAGATCAAGCAGGAACGGATGAAATAGATCCGAATCAGATCTCCTCGACAAGGAAAATTCCATCCATGGACTCGATAGCCGCCAGGGCTTCCTGGCGGCTTATTTCTTTAGGAAGCATCACGGAAAGATTGATGGCGATGGAACCGTTTGTCACCGGTGAGGTCTGGATGATATGAGATTCCATGAAAGCTGCTCCAAGGGATTTGATATAGTGTGTGACTTCTTTGTAATGCTCCAGGCTTTCGGCTTCCAGATACACCTCCAGTACACGGGATCTCTGGTAGAAATAATTTTCCATGCGCGGCAGCATGGTCAGACTGATGAAGATGATCAGAGCAGCCACGAGAGCGCCGGAATAAAACCCGATTCCGATGGCAAGACCCAGGCAGGCAGAAGCCCAAAGCCCGGCTGCTGTGGTCAGCCCCTTGATTTTATGACGTCCGGTCACTAATATCGTACCCACACCAAGAAAACCGACTCCGGTGATGACCTGTGCGCCCAGACGGGCGGGATCGCCTGTATCGAACTGCTGCAGGATAAACTGGTTGGTCATCATGGCCAGTGCAGCGCCTACGCAGACGAGGATATGGGTCCGGAATCCGGCCGGATGCCGGTTGGATCCTCGTTCCAGACCGATGATGCCCCCGAAGAGCAGGGCAAGGGTCAGCCGCAGGGAAACGGATAAAAGGTTGATCTCATAAAGAAAATCCGGCAAATGATACATAAGAAAGCCTCCGTTCAGATACATACTAATTTCGTCTTCATTATAGCATATGCGAGTATCTTGTGTTATAATAAATGCCAAGAATTGAAAAGTAGATAAAGGAGTTTTGTTATGGAGGCAAAATATAAGCGCGTACTTTTGAAGATAAGCGGAGAAGCCCTGGCTGGGGAAGATCATTTCGGCATCAATGAAGAGATGCTGAAGAAGGTCGCTCTGCAGGTAAAGGAAATCTCAGAAATGGGAGTGCAGGTCGCCGTTGTAGTCGGTGGCGGAAACTTCTGGAGAGGAAGAACCAGCAAGAGCATGGATCGTGCAACAGCAGACTACATGGGAATGCTGGCAACGGTGATGAATGCTATGGCACTGCAGGATGCATTTGAGGCAGAAGGCCTTCCGACAAGAGTGCAGACCGCTATCGAAATGCGTGAGGTGGCAGAACCGTATGTAAGAAGAAAGGCGATCAGCCATCTGGATCATGGTAAAGTCGTCATTTTCGGAGCAGGAACCGGCAATCCGTTCTTCTCTACAGATACGACAGCGGCTCTGCGTGCAGCTGAGATCGACGCAGAAGTGATTTTACTGGCCAAAAAAGTGGATGCGGTATATTCTGATGATCCGGAAACCAATCCGAACGCAGTACGCTATGAATCCCTGACTCACAAGGAAGTCCTGGAGCGGGATCTGAAGGTGATGGATTCTACAGCAGCATCTCTGTGCAGAGACAATGACATTGCGATCCACGTATTTGCACTGGCTGAAGAAGGTAATGTAATGAAAGCCGTATGCGGCGAAAAAATCGGTACGATCGTAAGATAATCCTGGAGGTAGGAAAATGAGTGGTTTTGATATTAACATACTGAAAGAAAAAACAGAAAAAAGCTTAAACGTATTAAGGGAAGAGCTGGGAACAGTAAGAGCCGGACGTGCCAATGCAGCACTGGTAGACAAGGTGACAGTTGACTATTACGGATCACCGACACCGCTGAAAGCACTTTCCAATATTTCGGTTCCGGATCCGCGGACTCTCATGATCTCACCGTTCGATCCGAAGAGCATCCCGGAAATCGAACATGCGATCAATGCAGCTAACATCGGGATCAATCCGGTAAACGACGGGAAAGTGATCCGTCTGCAGATCCCGCAGGTAACGGAAGAGAGAAGAAAGGAACTCACCAAGGTCGTAAAGAAGATGGGCGAAGATACTAAAGTCGCTGTCAGAAACCTGAGAAGAGACGCTAATGACAAGGTCAAGAAAATGGAAAAAGCGGGTGACTTCACAGAGGATGACGCTAAGGGTACGCTGGATGATATCCAGAAGCTGATCGATAAGACCATAAAAGATATCGATAAGATCGTAGAAGAAAAGGAACAGGAAATCCTGGAAGTATAAATTTAGAAAATCGAAGGTTGCCGCTGCTTGTCAGCGGCATGCGTGTATGAGTGAGGATATACTATGCTCGATCAAGAGAGAATGCCCAGACATGTTGCCATTATCATGGACGGCAACGGCAGATGGGCTAAAAACCGAGGTCTTCCGCGACTGGCAGGACATAATGCCGGCATGAAGGCTATGAAAAAAATCGTAGATCATTCAGATAAACTGGGAATCAGATATCTGACGGTCTATGCCTTTTCCACAGAAAACTGGAAGCGTTCTCTGGCAGAAGTGTCAGGGATCTTCAAGCTGCTGGTGACTTATGTGAACAGCGATCTGAAGGGGTTGATCGAAAACAACGTCAAGGTGCAGGTGCTGGGAGACTACTCCACACTGCCGAAAGATGCGGTAAAGAGTCTGGAAAAGACACTGGAGGAAACGAAGAACAATACAGGGTTGCAGTTCAACATTGCATTGAATTACGGCGGCAGAGACGAGATCCGTCGCAGCGTTCAGACACTGGCAGAGAAAGTAGCACAAGGCGCTTTGCAGCCGGAGGAGATCACAGAAGACATGATCGGTGCAGAACTGTTCACGGGAAGTTCTCATGCAGATTCCCCGGATCCGGAGCTGATCATCCGCACCAGCGGAGAGGAACGGCTTTCGAATTTCCTGCTGTGGCAGAGCGCATACAGTGAGCTGGTGTTTGCCGATGCCCTCTGGCCGGATTTTACTCCGGAGGAATATGAGAAAGCAATCGAAGAATATCAGAGCAGAGACAGACGTTTTGGAGGAAGATAAAGGATGAAAACAAGAGTTATTTCAGGACTTGTAATGATACCGCTTCTGGCTATCCTGTATTTTGGCGGTTACGTACTGACCGCTGCATGTTTTCTCATCGGGATCATGGGCGTCCGGGAGTTTTACAACGGATTCCATGCGATGGGAGTAAAACCGAATTACGGGATCGCGGTAGCAGCAGCGGCAGCACTGTATATCATCAATATATTTGGAGAAAAATCAGAGTGGTATATGCTGTGGTTCTTTGGCGTTGTGCTGGTGAGCATGTTGTACCTGTTCAACATCGAACATCGGAAGCTGGAAGATGCCATGGCGACCATCACAGGTATTTTTTATGTGGTGTTTTTCTCATTCCATGTGACGCTGGTGGATCAGGCCGGTCCTTACGGACTGATGCTGTGGCTCATAGTGATAACGGCGTTTGGAACGGATATCATGGCATATTTTTCCGGATATCTGCTGGGAAAACATAAACTTTGTCCGCATATCAGCCCGAAGAAAACCATAGAAGGTTCTGTCGGCGGTGTGCTGGGCAGTGTGATTTTAAGCGGACTTTTCGGCTGGTTCTTCCTGCCTGATCTGCTGATCCACTGTCTGGTGATCGGTGTGCTGGGCGGAATCGTTTCACAGTTCGGTGATCTGACCGCGTCTATCTTCAAGAGAAAGATGGGAATCAAGGACTATGGCCATCTGATCCCGGGCCATGGCGGGATTCTGGACAGATTCGACAGTGTATTATTTACAGGCCCGATGGTATATTATTATATTGTACTGGTCATCGGCTACATGCCATAGAGGTTGATGGATATGAAAAAGATTTCGATTCTCGGAAGCACCGGTTCTATCGGAACGCAGGCGCTGGATGTGATCGCACACAATCAAGATAAATTTAAGGTGACGGCTCTTTCCTGTGCGAAGAGCCTTCCTTTGCTTTGCAGACAGATCGAGGAGTTTTCGCCGGAGGCTGTCGCGGTAAGGGACGAGACGGATGCAAAGGAGCTTGCTGATAAGTATAAGGATCTGGAGGTTTTCTGGGGCGCCGAAGGGCTAAAGACTATTGCGTCCATGGAAAGCTGCGATATGGTGCTTAATTCGCTCATGGGTATGAAAGGGCTTGAGCCAACTATGGCCGCGATCGAAAGCGGCAAGGACATTGCCTTTGCAAACAAAGAAACTCTGGTTGCCGGAGGGCAGCTTGTTATGGATGCTGTGAAAAAGCACGGTGTTGCCATGCTGCCGGTAGACAGTGAGCACAGTGCTATTTTCCAGAGTCTGCAGGGAAATCAGGATAACGAGATACGCAGGATCCTGCTGACAGCATCCGGAGGGCCGTTTAGAGGATACAGTCTTGAGCAGCTGGAGCAGGTGAGCCTGGAGCAGGCATTAAACCATCCTAACTGGTCTATGGGGAGCAAGATCACCATAGATTCTGCTACCATGATGAATAAAGGTCTGGAAGTCATCGAGGCCAGATGGCTGTTCGATGTGCCGCTGGAAAAGATCCAGGTGGTGGTTCATCCGCAGAGTATCCTTCATTCCGCAGTGGAATACATGGACTCCTCGGTTATCGGACAGATGGGAAACCCGGATATGCGGATCCCGATCGCCTATGCCTTTTCTTATCCTGAGCGGATGGATCTTTCAGATGTGACGCAGCCGCTGGATCTATTCTCCCTTAAAGAAGGCATGTCTTTTTATCCGGCGGACCGCAGTGTATTCAAAACGATAGATCTGGCTTACGAAGCATGCAGAGAGGGCGGAAGCTGTCCCGTGGTGCTCAACGGTGCCAATGAAGTTTTAGTGGATCTGTTCCTCCACGGAAAGATCCGTTTTATCGACATCCAGAATTTCCTGATACAGATGATGGAGGCCCATCAGACGAAGAGAAACCTGGATCTTGAAACAATACTGGAAGAGGATATGAGGGGAAGAGAAGACGTGAGAAAACTGGTTGAGAAGACCATATAACGGAGGAACCATATGACGATAATTTACGCCATCCTTATATTTTGCCTGTTGATATTCGTCCATGAATTCGGACATTTTATCGCTGCAAAAGCCTGCGGCGTCAAGGTCAACGAATTTGCGATAGGCATGGGGCCGGCTTTTTTCAAAAAGCAGAAAGGGGAAACACAGTATTCCCTGCGAATTTTTCCTATCGGCGGTTTCTGTGCCATGGAAGGGGAAGATGAAGACTCGGAAGATGAACGGGCTTTTAATAATAAGCCTGCCTGGCAGAGAGCATGTGTACTTGCGGCAGGACCTTTTATGAACCTGCTGACCGCTATGCTGCTTCTTGTTGTCATTGCAACCTGGGCAGGACAGCCTACGACTACGATCAACAAGGTTATAGATGGATCACCGGCCTATGAAGCAGGGCTTCAGAAAGGGGATGAGATCCTGGGGATAGACGGAAAGAAGATCGATGAATGGAACGATCTTCTGACTGTGGTCGGTCAAACAAAAAACGATACGGTCTCCTTTGAACTGGATCGTGATGGCAAAAAAATGACGATACAGTCCCGCGTGGAATACGATGAGCAGGCACAGCGAAACAAGGTGGGCGTTTCACCTGTTTTCAAACACAGTCTGGCAGAAGGAACGGTCAACGGTGTGAAGAACACCGGGAAAATGACCGTTATGATGTACGATATCCTTAAAAAACTGGTGACAGGTGAGGTTTCTGTGAAAGAGCTTTCCGGGCCGGTGGGGATCGTTTATGCCGTAAATGATTCGGCGAAGGCCGGGGTCATATATGTGATCTATCTGTCGGCGCTGCTGAGTCTGAACCTGGCGATCATGAACCTGCTTCCACTTCCGGCACTGGACGGAGGCAGACTCCTGTTCCTGGTGATCCGTAAGTTCACAGGCAAACGGATGACCGATGAGATGGAAGGAAAGGTCCATTTTGTAGGGATCATGCTGCTGTTATTGCTGATGGTCTATGTGACATGGAACGATATCGTGCGATTTGTCGTACCGATTTTTTCTTAAATAATCTGAATTTCTAAGATGAGGTGAAATCATATGAGTGAAAAAAAAGCTGTTCTGTGCAGAAATGTGAAAATCGGAGGCGGAGCTCCTGTTTCTATACAGTCTATGACCAATACGCCGACGGCTGACGTCAAGGCAACGATGGAGCAGATTCGGCGTCTTGAGGAAGCAGGCTGTCAGATCGTGCGGATGGCGGTGCCGGATATGGAGGCAGCAAGAGCACTGTATGATATCCGAAAGCAGACGGATCTGCCGCTTGTAGCAGATATACACTTTGATCACCGGCTGGCACTGGAAGCGATCCGTGCCGGCATGGATAAGATCCGCATCAATCCGGGAAATATCGGCTCGCAAGACAAGGTAAAGGAAGTGGTGGATCTGGCAAAAGAATACCGCATCCCTATTCGTGTTGGAGTCAATTCCGGCTCCCTGGAAAAAGACATTCTGCAGAAGTACGGCAAGGTCACAGCAGAGGGCCTTGCAGAAAGTGCTCTCAGAAATGTTGCCCTTCTTGAAAAATATGACTTTGATGATATCGTGATTTCTCTGAAATCATCTGACGTCAAAATGAATTATGAAGCATATAAGATCGTAAATGACAGATCGGACTACCCGCTTCACATCGGCGTGACTGAGGCAGGAACGCCGTCACGGGGCAAGATAAAATCGGCGGCAGGCGTAGGTGCTTTGCTGCTGGAGGATATCGGAGACACCATGCGTATTTCTCTGACGGCGGATCCGGTAGAAGAAGTGCTCTTTGCAAAGGAACTGCTGGCGGCTTTAGGCATCAGAAAGGATGCAATCGAAATCGTTTCCTGTCCAACATGCGGCCGGACAGAAGTGGATCTGGAAAAGATCGCAGAAAGCATAGAACGCAGGATCCATGAAGTGACGGAAAAAGGCGTTTGCGGTATCAAGATCGCTGTTATGGGCTGTGCCGTCAACGGACCGGGAGAGGCAAGAGGCGCAGATCTCGGCGTAGCATGCGGCAAGGGAAAAGGCGTGATTTTTTCCGGTGGTGAGATCTTAAAGACTGTACCGGAAGAAAAGATTGCAGATGAGATTATAAAACTGGCAGGAGAATATGATAAAAATACTGGAGAATTCCATTGATTTTTCGAAACTGGGAAATCACACAAAAGAAGAATTGAAATCTGAAGTGAAACGGGCTGTGATCCTGCAGGAAAGCAAGGTGCTGGAACTGGAAATGGACCTTAATTTTGTGCTGCCTGTAGAAGATCTGGATCTGTTCAAGAGAAGTCTTGTGGCACAGCTGCCGGGCATTGAGGACGTTGTTCTGCTGATTTCCTACAGTGATTTAAGGCAGACGATCGAGGAAGCTCTGCCTTTTTACATAGGACACATGATCAGTATCGTCAACGGCAGATTCGCTCATGTGACGAAAACCATCGAGAAGGAAGCGTGCAGCCTTGAGGACGGAGTCCTGACTATCTTTGCACTGGGAGAACTTTCGGTAAAGATCCTCAACAAGGAAGCCGCCGCAGAGTTTCAGAAGCTTTTGAAGCGCGACCTGAACCTGGATGCAAAGGTTGTTTTCAAGAACCAGGTGGACGTATATAAACAGGCTGGACTTCATGTGGAAGAAAAGGAACGTCGTGCGGTGGAAGAACAGATGGATGAATTTGCAAAGCAGAGACAGACGAAGGGAAACCGGCCGGGAGCTGCGGGAAACACTGCCGGCGGAGGCGGCTTTGCAAAAGAAACCGGGGCATCCGGAGGATCTAACGGAGGCGGCTTCAGCTCGGGCTCTGGCGGCAGCCAGGGCGGATTCAAACGCAGAAAGCGAAGCTATGTGCCTGTAAAGGGAAATGTGATCATGGGCTCGGCTGTGTACGGTCCGTTTTTATCCATCGGACAGGTCAATTCTGAGAGTGGTGTCGTCTGCATCGAAGGGGAGCTGTTCAAAAAGGATTCCCGTACGACCAAGAGCGACAGCAAGCTGGTGACTCTGTTCGTGACAGATAAGCGGACAAGTATTTGCATCAAGGCATTCGTGGTCAATGAGAAATGGGACGATATAGATCATTATCTGGGTGCAGGAGACGGCGTCAAGATCAAGGGCCAGGCTCAGTGGGACCGGTTTGATAACTGTACCGTGATCATGGCGGACAGTATTGAAAAAGCGGAGAAAAAGGAACGGATGGACACCTATCCGGAGAAACGTGTCGAACTTCACGCTCATACCAAGATGAGTGCTATGGATGGATTGAACGATGCCAAGCGCATGGTGAAGACCGCGGAAAAATGGGGCCACAGGGCCGTTGCCATCACCGACCATGGAGTGGTGCAGGCGTTCCCGGAGGCGTCGCATGCGGGCAAGGATATCAAGATCCTGTACGGCTGTGAGGGGTATCTGCTGGAGGATAAGGATCTCATCGCAGAGGACGGGACCATCAATTACAAAGGACGTCCCACCAACCATGTCATCGTTTTTGCCAAGAACAGGGATGGGCTGAAAAATCTGTACCGGCTGGTTTCCATGTCACATCTCAACTATTTTTATAAAAAACCGCGGATGCCGAAATCCGTGCTGACAAAATATAGAGAAGGGCTTATCATCGGATCGGCCTGTGAAGCGGGAGAGGTGTATCAGGCTGTCCTTCACGAGGAAAGTGAAGCGGAACTGAAACGCCTTGTGGAATTCTACGATTATCTGGAGATCCAGCCGCTGATCAACAACAGATTTCTCATCGAAGGCGGGCATGTCAAGGATGAGGAGGCGCTGCGGGAAATCAATCGAAAGATCATCGCGCTGGGAGAGCAGTACGGCAAGCCTGTGGTGGCGACCTGCGATGCTCATTATTTTGATGCAGAAGAGGCACTGTACCGCCGGATCATTATGGCGGGACAGGGATTTAAAGATGTTGAGGGAGATGAAGGTCTCTACTTCCGGACGACCGATGAAATGATGGAAGAATTCATGTATCTGGGAGAGGAAAAGGCCTATGAAGTCGTTATCACCAATCCCAATAAGATTGCAGACGAAATCGAATCCATGATGCCGGTGCCGGATGGTAAATTCCCGCCGAAGATCGAAGGAGCAGAAGAAGATCTGCGGAAGGCCTGCGAGGAACGTGCTGCCAACATGTACGGATCGCCGCTGCCGCAGGAGATACGGGAGCGGCTTGACAAGGAACTCAACTCCATCATCGACAACGGGTACGCCGTAATGTACCGGTCGGCGGAGCTTCTGGTAAAGAAATCCCTTTCGGATGGATACCTGGTAGGATCGAGAGGATCCGTAGGATCCTCCTTTGCAGCAACCATGTCTGGAATCACCGAAGTAAATCCTCTGCCGCCGCACTACTTGTGTCCTGACTGCAAGCACCTGGAATGGGGCGACAAAGAGCTTTACGACTGCGGCGTGGATATGCCGGACAAGGTCTGCCCGGAATGCGGCACACCGTATCGTAAGGAAGGGTTTACGATCCCGTTTGAAACGTTCCTGGGATTTGAAGCCAACAAGGAGCCTGATATCGACCTGAATTTTGCCGGGGAGTATCAGGGTACGGCGCAGAAGTATGTCGAAGAGATTTTCGGCAAGGAAAATGTATATAAAGCAGGAACCATCAGTGCGGTCAAGGACAGGATCGCCTATGGTTATGTAGCGCGGTATTTTGAAGAGCGGGAGATCAGCGTCAACAAGGCTGAAATGGATCGTCTGACGGACTGCTGTACAGGGGTCAAAAAGACTTCGGGACAGCATCCGGGCGGCGTCATCATCGTGCCGGATGGTCATGAGATCTATGAGTTCTGTCCGGTACAGCATCCGGCCAACGACGTGAAATCGGACATTATCACGACACATTTTGATTATCATTCTATCGATAAGAACCTGCTGAAGCTGGATATTCTGGGGCACGATGCGCCGTCCATGATCCGGCAGCTGCAGGATATGACAGGCCTGGATCCACAGGATGTGCCGATCCGGGATGACAAGGTGATGAGCATATTCAACGGTATCGAGGGTCTGGATATCAAGGATCCGGAGTACCGGTTCGTACACGGAAGCTATGGTATCCCGGAGTTTGGGACCAAGTTCGTCCGGCAGATGCTGGACGATACCAAGCCCGAGGCCTTCGCAGATCTGGTGCGGATCTCCGGATTTTCTCACGGAACCGATGTGTGGCTGGGCAATGCGCAGGAGCTGATCGTCAACGGAACTGCTACTATGAAGGATGCCATCTCCACGCGAGACGATATCATGAACTACCTGCGTCTAAAAGGTGTGCCGAACAAGGACGCGTTCACCATCATGGAAAAAGTCCGTAAAGGGAAAGGACTGACGGAAGAACAGGAAAATCTCATGCGGGAAAACGATGTGCCGGAGTGGTATATCGAGTCCTGTAAGAAGATCCAGTACATGTTCCCTAGAGCTCATGCAGTGGCTTATGTTATGATGTCCAACAGGATCGCGTATTACAAGGTGTACCATCCGGTGGCGTTCTATGCGGTGTATTTTACTGCCAAGGTGGCTTACTTTGATGAGAAGGTCATTTTGAAGGGAAAGGATGCAATTTTAGACAGGATGGATGAGATCCTGCGTAAAGGCAAGGACGCTGCAAAGAAGGAAGAGGACGAGATCCCGGTGCTGGAGGTCGCTTATGAAATGTGCGCCAGAGGCTATGAATTCGCACCGGCGCGGCTGGGGATCTCTGATCCGCTGCGTTTTCTGGCCCATGACGGCAAGGTGCTGCTGCCGTTTGTGGCAATCACCGGTGTCGGTGAAGGTGCTGCAAAGCAGTTTGCGGAGGAATATGCGAGAAGACCGTATGAGACGGTGGAGGATATTGCAGACCGCGGCAAAGTCAATAAATCCGCTATCGATGAGCTGCGCCAGCATGGCGTTCTGGACGGGCTGCCGGAGACGGCGCAGATCAGCTTGTTCGGGTAGGGATCTGATCTGGAAAATAGAAACTGTATCAAAAAAGCAGATGATTTCATGGTATGTTGAAAGTAAATTAAAACTAATGTTTGTTGGAAGAGCAATGAATGGTTGGGGAAGCTTTAAGGATATTCATGATGTAGATAGTGCAATTACAGATACATTTAGACTTTTAGAGGAAAAGAATGTTCTTGCTGATGTTACCACTCGTGGAGGAATTCATACGGAGGATGGCACTTACTATTATTCCAAGTCAAAGTTTTGGAAATTAATAAAATATGTTTTAGAGGAGTATGGAGAAGCAAAAGAGTTTTCATGGTATTGTGATAATGGTGAACCTGAATGGAATTAAAAGATTGTTTGGTCAAATTTATATAAAATATCCCCTAGTCTGGGTGGCAATCCTAATGAGCAATTCATAAAAAACAATATGCAAACGTATATAGATATTTTGATGGAAGAAATTGAAATAAATCAGCCTGATAAAATATTATTTATAACGGATTGGAATTGTATGAATCCTTTTGAAGATGCTCCTTCTTTTTCTGAAAAATTAGGACTACAGAATTGTAATAATAATCAATTTGTAGTTTCAACAGGATATTTTGATAATAGAAAAATAGTTGTATGTAAAAGACCTGATAGTAAGTTCAGAAATACTAATACTATGATTAAAGAATGGGCAGTAGAGATTAAGCAGGCGTTTGATTCTATAAGGAGTGACTATAGTGAACAATAAGATATTGTTTTATAAATTGAACGGTGAGCTGGATAGAACAGAACTGCTGAATAATCATAATTTAAGACATATAAATGGAATGATGACAAGATGTACTTTAAGAAACGGTACTGTGAAAGTTGGTTTTGCAGATCCGTTAAGAACTCATGACAGGGATTCTTTTGATGATAGTGTACATGATTATATATATTTATGGACTTGGGATAATTTAGATGAAAAAAGCCATACGTTAATAGGCAATGACGAGAACAGATATAATCAAACGTTTAGGTCCGTTGCACTAGGAGAGATAATGAAAGTAGAATCAATATTATATAGCAATCCTCGCTTTGGCAGTCCACTTACAAATAAATTTAATATTATTACGGCGCTATAGGATAATTTTAAATGAAATTAAAAAGCAAATGAATACTGTACTTTTGCACTGCAATGATATATAATATGTAGTGTAAAAGTACAGAATGGGTGAGGAAGTGAGAATAATGACCAATATTGAATTAGTATTAAATATGGCTGAAAAAAATAATGGAATGGTAACTTCAAGTGAAATTACTGCTAATGGTATTCCGAGAAGAGTATTAACTGATATGGTAAATCGGCAACTATTGATTAAAACTGCAAGAGGTCTTTATCAGCTCCCTACTGCATGGGAAGATGAATGGTTGATTGCTCAATATCGCTATTCAAAGGGAATTTATTCTCATGAAACAGCTTTATTTTTGCACGGATATTCTGATAGAACACCGGCATCATTTAATATGACATTTCCAAGAGGATATCATATAAAAAAGAATTGGGATATTCCTATTCTTGAGAGATATGCAGTAAAAGAAATTTACCAGCTTGGAATTATAACTATGGAATCTCCGGCAGGACATAAAATAAAAGTTTATGATTTGGAAAAAAGTTTGTGTGATGTTGTAAGAGGAAATGAGACCTTTGATATTGAAATTGTGAATAATGCAATGAAACGATATGCAAAGGATAAAAACAGAAATTTACGAAGGCTCATGGAGTATGCTAAATTGCTTAAAGTAGAAAAGAAAATCAGAAACTATATGGAGGTGCTGTTATGAAAACGAAGAATCCAATGCAGTTAAAAGCATTTATAAAAAAACAGGCGGAAGAAAAGCATATCAGTGCTCAACTCGTAATGCAGAATTATATGTTGGAAAGATTGTTAGAACGTATCTCCGTTTCAAGATATAAAAACAATTTTATTTTAAAAGGTGGCTTCCTTATTTCAGCTATTGTTGGGCTTGATACAAGAACAACAATGGATTTGGATACTACAATTAAGGGGTTTGATTTGTCGCATGATTCTATTGAAGATATATTTACGGAGATATGCAGCATAGAAATAGATGACGATATTAAATTTATTTTGGATAGAACAGAAGATATTAGAGAGGGTGATGACTACCCTGGAATCAGAGTTTATCTTTTTGGAGAATACCCGCCAATCTGTACAGCGATTACAGTTGATGTAACAACAGGTGATAAAATAACACCAAAGGAGATAGAATATAAATTTAGTTGTCTATTTGACAATAAAGAGATAAGTATTATGGCTTATAATCTTGAAACAGTACTTGCAGAAAAACTTGAAACAATTTTATCAAGAGGAACTGCCAATACTCGTCCAAGAGATTTTTATGATGTGTTTATTTTATACCAGTTAAGATGGTATCAGGTGGACAAAACTATTTTAAAGAATGCTTTCGAAAGTACTGTGGAAAAGAGAGGTTCACAGTGGATTATTGCTGAAAATGAAGCAGCATTTCGAGATGTTAAAGAGAGCGATGAATTAAAACATCGGTGGGCAAAATACAGTAAAAAGTATGAGTACTGTCTCTTATAC
>NZ_JACRWC010000074.1 GCF_014306095.1 Lentihominibacter faecis | reverse complement strand
ATAAGAGACAGTCAATATTCAGGGTATTTTTATACCCATTTTTAAGGAGATGATACATATGGCAACCAAGAAGAAACAGAACACAGCCAACACCTCTTCCCGCTTCAAGTTCCGCCAGCAGGAGATCTATCACGGCGTTCCCATCGACGTTCGTGCCCACACTCTGTCGGAATTCATGCAGAAACTGCAGGCGAAACACAATGAGATCGATCGCGGTATCATCGACCGCAAGACACGGCTGCAGGATTTCGCAGAGCAATGGCTTGAAACCTATAAGTCCGAGACAGTCGGTGATGACTGGTTTGATAACCTTTCTTATATCGTCTTGCGGAAGGTAGTTCCAGGTATCGGAAACCGTTCGCTGGGGAACATCCAGCCGCTTCATGTACAGCAGTTCCTAAACGACTGTTCCCATTACTCTCAGGAATATGTAAATAAAATTTTTCGTGCAACGAAAGAACTGTTCGACTCTGCCTACAAGAATGGTAGTCTGGATCGAAATTTCTCCGAAGATCTAGTCCGCCCGAAAGGGAAAAAGAGCAATCCCCGCCGGAGTATCACCGACAGGGAGCGTGAAGTCCTGCTGCAGGTACTGTCCGGAAAAATCACCGAGGATTTTTATAAAACGAATACATTTGTCTCAGATCCAAAGCCTCACCGAGGAAACCTGTTCTGCAAATTTTGCCTGTACTGCGGTCTGCGCCCTAGCGAATCCGCAGCATTGATTTGGAAAGATATCGACTTTAAAACAGGAATTCTTACGGTCTCCAGAGCATGGGATAAAAAGGGACGCTCTAAATACCCAAAGTCCGATGCAGGCTTCCGGCAGATTCCAATTCCTGAAATTTTTCTGAATGAACTATGCAGCTGCAAACGTGATCCATTTGAATCAGCCACGCTGATCGACGGCAAGTCTCCTACGATTGGACGCAGACGTTCCATGTGGGACGATATCCGACGGCTTATGAATATTGGTATGGGATGCCGCGTAGAACAAGACGAGCTGATCCCGCCTTTTCCGCTAGCAGAAGATTTCGTCATGTATAATCTCCGTCATACATACTGCACAGATTTAGAGAAAGCCGGGGTTCCCATCAACATCGCATGTAGACTCATGGGACACTCAGACATTGCTCTAACGTCCAAAATCTATACTCATGCCTGTTTTGAGACGTTGGAAACAGCTCGAAGCCTGATAAATCAACGCCATACCGTGCCTGATTCCGTGCCTGAACAGGTAGCAAAACACGGTAAAAAACAGCAAAACCACGCCTTTTAAAAAAAGTAGAAAAAAGCCCTGCAATCGTTGAAATTGCAAGGCTTTTACCTGGAGCGGATGATGGGAATCGAACCCACAACTTCAGCTTGGGAAGCTGAGGTTTTGCCACTAAACTACATCCGCAAATATTACAGCGCAGCGTTTCCTGTCTTCTAAAACACTTCACTGTATTTTACCACTTTTTACGGCTTTTGTAAAACATATTTTCCAGGTTACTTCGCGATTCCCGATCCAAAGCGTTCCGCCTGTACCACCATATGCCCGATATTTCCTTCTCCCGCGTACTTTTCCAAATCAAAAAAATTTTCCTCAGCAGAGATCCAGTGAAGCGGATGCTTCTCCGGGCGCAGCTCTACGTCAGCCTGCAGCACACCGGTATACACCTCTACGAAACAGTTCTGGTTATAATATGTAAAATCCATCATATGATACAGAGTGACATCCTCCTGAGAAATCCCCGTTTCCTCGAAAAGCTCCCGATACGCTGCATGAAAGCCATCCTCTCCCGGTTCGATCTTTCCGCCAACCAGATTATACATCCCTTCATACGGATCATTGAGCCGTTTGCAGAATAAGATCTCCCTTCGATCCTCACTATACACCAAAATACAATTATATCCCTGCATCATGCCGCTCCTTTTCTTTCTGTCTTCTCATTATAACACACTGCTGCGATTCCGTTGCACCGTTCTCAAAAATAAAACTCCGGAAACCGTCGGAGTTTTTCCTCACGATCATTTCCGGAGTCCTGCTTCTGAAAATCGAACGCCCCTATGTAATTTCCTAGTACAGTTTCCAGAAACAACCGTACAGTGCTGCAATAACGACACAGAAAAAAATAATACCAACTGTTATTGACATGGCTGACTCCTTTCTGCGGCAAAGCTTTCAGCAATACGATTCATAAAAAGGATCTTCTGCGCGACGCTCTGTCGCCTTAACACTGTAGCAATGATAACAAAAATCTGTTCGGCCGTAACTCCACAATCGGTACTAATTTTCAAAACAGACCCTTCCCCCAAAAGTGCTAGCACTGCCATAAACCAATTAAGCCGCAACGGTTGACAGGTTTTTATGAATTTGGTATTTTGTATAAGGCAAATAGAATGAATAAGATGAAAAGAGTACAAAATGAACGATTATACACTGGCATTTCTGCTTACAGTACTGGCCGGCCTCAGCATGCTGATCGGCAGCGGTATTACGGTACTGACGAAGCTTACAAATCAAAAATTCCTATCCGTCAGCCTGGGATTTTCCGCAGGAGTCATGATCTATCTATCCATGATGGAGATCCTGCCGGAAGCTCGAGAATATCTGGACAATGCCTCAGGAGAACTGAGGGGCGGTATCTTCACGCTGGCAGCCTTTTTCGGCGGCATCCTTTTAATGTGGTTTTTAGAAGCGGTCATCGCTCCCCATGGTCATGATCATGGTTGCGGATTTCATGGAAGCTCCCACGGACAATCCATACACGATCCTTCCAAACTGATGCGGATCGGTCAGCTCACCGCTATTGCTCTGGCTATCCACAATTTTCCGGAAGGCCTGACCACCTTTGTATCCGCACTGCAGGGAATGAAAATCGCAATCCCTGTCGTTGTTGCCATCATCATCCACAACATCCCTGCGGGGATTTCCATATCCTCACCCATCTATCACGCGACCGGATCCCGCATGAAGGCTATAAAATACTCCTTTTTATCCGGACTTGCAGAGCCTGCAGGCGCCCTCGCCGGGTGGCTGATTTTAGTACCGTTTATGAGCGATCTGGTCTTCGGATTTTTATACGCCGGGGTCGCCGGGGTCATGATTTTCATGTCCTTCGACGAGCTGCTTCCTTCCGCCAGAGAATACGGCAATCACAAATTTTCCATCTATGGCCTGGTGCTGGGCATGGCTGTCATGGCTGTCAGTCTTCTGATGCTGTAACCTTATACAGCTGCCATGAGAATCACAGCACACACGATCGTGCCGACAAGCCCGCAGGCTACCGGGATGAGATTTTTCTTTGCAAGTTCGCGCGGTGACACTCCGCATATTGCAGAGACCGGGATCACAGCCCAAGGGATCACAGTCCCGCCTCCTACCCAGATAATCACGATCTGCCCCAGCGAAGTCAGGATCTTGGCACATTCTCCTGAAACATGGTAGCTCTGTGCGATTTCTCCAATCACTGTCAACCCTGCGAATCCGGATCCATCCATACTGTAAAGGATCCCCGCCATAGACTGTACCACCGGCAGGCAAAGCTCCGGCACATGCAGTCCACTGACCAGCGCATGAACCAGATCACTTAAAATCCCGCTGACATCCTCTCCCAAGATCTGCTGTGCGGTCTCCTGATTTCCGATGGAGAAAAACGCGATGATGATAACGGCTGGAGCAAACATCTCCATTGCCGAGCCGAAACCCTTTGTCATAAATCCGATAAACTTTGATGCCGCCTGGGACATACCGAAAAACAGCAGACACAAAATCCCTGAAATCACCAGAACCGTTCCGGTAATCAGCGTCAAAGCATCATCCCCGCTCACATCACACGTCACTACAACGACAATATCAAACATCAGTAACAGTCCCATCACAAGAAAGAAGATTCTTCTTTTCTTTCCGGTCTCATCGCTTGAAATCATCCTGCACTCGTGCGAATTCTTTCCAGAGACAGTATCTTCCTTTTTCATATGACGTACATCCAGCTTCATCAGAAGAAAACTCATGCCGATGGTGATCACCGTCATCGTGATCCACAGCGGAACAAGGTACGGCATCAGATCGCTGCTGGTATACCCGGCACTTTCCGCTGCCACAGCCGGAACCCCCTGAATGAAAAAATCTCCGGAAAGAGCCGCCCCGTGGCCAAACAGATTCAAAGCCACCGCCATGTATATCGCCGGAAGCCCGGCCTTCTGCGCCAGCGGAATAAAAAATGCACCCATCAGTGCTACCGCCGGAGACGGCCAGATCAGGAGTGAAACAACGAACATGATAACGCCTGAAATCAGAAAAGTTCTCCCCGGCCCGGTTCTGATCCGATCCAGTGGCCGGGAAAGCGCCTGATCCACTCCACACTCTTTCATCGCCAGCGTCATCGTAAGAATCAAAGCGATCCCGATAAAAATATACAGAACTTCACTGAATCCGGCCACGATGGACGAACATAAGGCCTGAAACGCTGTTACCGGGCTGCCGGTATACACCAGAACAACCGCCAGTATCCCGGCAATACCCACCAGTACGATTTCACGTTTCCTCACCAGTGCGACAAAAATCAGAATCGAAAACAGCAGATAAATCCAGTGAACGGTTGTAAGTCCTAACACAGCGCCACCTTTCCTTCCGCCATTTCACGCAGCCTGCCGCGATCAATCTTATTGACCGCTGTATACGGCCACTCCCTGATATAAATCACCTGATCCGGCATCTTAAAAGAAGCGATCTCCTTTTCCTTTAAAAACTGACGCAGCTGCGTCAGCCCGATCCCGGAAAGAGCTTCCGGAAGACAGATGCAAATTCTCTGTCCCAGCTTCTCATCATCCGCCGGAACAACACATACCTGCTGGATCTGCGGATGATCCAGCAGATACTCTTCCAGCTCGGATGGCATGATCTTTTCGCCCAGACGATTGATCTGCTCACGGATCCTGCCCAGGATCTGAAGCCGTCCTGTATCCGGATCGATCCGGCCCTTATCACCGGTCCGGTAAAATCCATCCTCCGTAAACGCTACACTGCTCATAACAGGATTTTCATAGTACTCCCAGACAACAGATGGACCTCGAGCCAGTATTTCTCCTGCCTCTCCTGCCGGAACCTCCTGCTCCTCTTCATCTACGATTTTCATGATATCGCCCGGCGAAACCGGAATTCCCTGCGTGCCGATCATGATCTCATATGGATCTTCCGGTCTTGTCGCAGAAACAAATCCCTCGCTCATACCATAAATCTGCTGCACCTTACATCCCAGTTTCTCTACCGCCAGCTCCGCAAGCTGCGGCGGACACATCGCTCCACCGATCTGGATCATCTGTAAAGAAGAGAGGTCATTTTCCATGAGGTCCTGCAGACTTATGCAGGCACGAAGAAGGGACGGCACAAGAGCCATCGTCGTCACCTCGTGCATTTCGATACAGTTCAGGATCTCATCTGCACTTCCATTCCGGCACAAGACGGTTTTTGCCCCTGCAAACAAAGAGCCCAACAGCCCGGGGCCGCACAGATTCCAGCAGTGTGTCACAGGCATGGCGATCAGACTCACGCTGTTTTCATCCATCCCGCAGGAAAGAGCGCAGTATTTCTGCAGATGCAGATAGTCCGCATGCGGACGGGCAATCAGCTTCGGGATTCCTGTAGAGCCTCCAGAAAGCACAAGGATCGCAGTATCCCGGCTGCAGGGCTTCTCATAAAGCTCCTCATCAAGCTCCCATTGAGAGAAATCCATCTGCTCCAGACGCTCAGCCGGAATCACCTTTTCAATACACGGATTCTCCTTCTGCAAAACCGCCGCCTCTGCCAGATGATCCACTCCGTGATACGTTTCAATCACAATGAATCCCTTCGGCTGCGCTGTCTTTACAATACCGGAAAGCTCACGCATACCGTGAGACGGCATTGCAAGCACCGGTATCACCCCGATCTTAAACATCGCAAAGCACATCACGGCAAATCCGATGCAGTTCACGTGCTGAATCACGATCCGTTCTCCCTTCACGAACCCCTCATGCAGCATCCAGGCAGCCATCTGATCTGATCGAAGATCCAGCTCCTGGTAAGAGATTTCCTCCTGTTCATCGATCAGCGCGATCCGCTCCCCGTATTTCTCCGCACAGTTTTTTAGTTTCGATCCGTGAGTGCTATGCTCCCAGAGACCTTTCTTTTCATATTCATGACAAAACTTTTCATATAATTCCTGATTCAAAGTTCCTCCTTTCCGGCATCAGACAGCAGGCTCCGCCTGAATTGCACGAACCATCCCGCCAAACGTCTGATGTTCAAAAAACGTCTCGATTCTCAGCTTGCGACCGATCTGCTTTTCGATCATGATGTTCAGAAGTCCTAACAGCAGGGAGTCTCCACCTGCTTCAAAAAAATTCGTTTCCGCTTCAATATCGAGAGAATCATCGGCATTCAATACCTTTCGCCAGATTTCACGCAGCTGTTCCGCAACATCCGACCTGTTTTTTCTCCGCAGGATCGATGTGATTTTCTCCATATCCTCGATCAGAGTAAAGTGATTTCCTTCAATGGTATGCTGAATAAATTCCTTCCTGCAGCATCGTTTCCAGCAGTTCCCGTTCTGTCCTGCTATGTGGTCATCGCCCCCACAGATCACCGTGATACGGCTATCCAGGCAATAGGGGCTGCTGCACGCTTTACAGTAACGGAGCATCAAGCCTCATCCTCGCTGTAGCTGCGAAAGAAATCATTGGCAAACGATACTATATAGTCCAGCAGCTTCTCCTCGCCGTCCTCCAGTTTCTCCAGATTCAGATCCTCCTCTGTAATGTCCGATATCTGTTTTTCCGCATCGTACTTCTGAAAAAGAGCTTCCATATATTTCTCGCAGAGCTGCTCCATTACCACCGTATTCGCAGTAAGATACGCCGGAAAAAAACGACTCAGCATATCCTTCAGATCCTGACGATGCTCCTTTCTGCTCAGCAGCGGTGTGACAGAAATCTCCTCAAAAGGAGCTGATGTTCCACAAAGATAAAGATCCTCCGGCAGACATTTTCCTTCCTCCGCCAGAATCCTGCAGATCTCGTATGCCAGGATCCCGCCATAGCAATATCCGAAAATGCCATACGATCTGCCATTTGCCTGCTCACAGACCTGCCTTGCCATTCCCTCTGCGATTTCCTCCAGAGAAGATGCCCGCTCCATCTCCCTGAGCCGTCCCCGACCCGGGATCTCCAGCGGGATGATCGTAAATTCATCCTTCAGCAGCTTCTGCCATCCCATATACATCAGTGATGAAGTGCCGCCTCCCGGGATACAGAATAAAATCTCCATATCATGCCTCCATGTTTTCCAGGATCCGGTCTGTTACAAGATTCACCGATACGGGTTCGACCAGATCGAATCTGCTCTGCATATCGACTCCGTACTCTTCTTCAACAGCAACCAGAAGATCCACGATCATAATGCTGGTCGTTCCCAGATCCTCTACCAGAAATGCATTTTCATCAATGCTCTGCGGATCTATATTTAAAAGTTCCGCCAGCCGTTCCTTAATAAAGGTTTTTATTTCTTCTTTTCCTGCTTTTTTCATACATGTCTCCTATCTTTTATAAATCTGTACTGTATTTCCGGGATCATCCAGCATTTCATCCGTAATCTGCCGCCTTCTGATTTCGCCCTTTGCCGTAACCGGAAGCACGGATTTCGTCAGGACAGCCCTCTGAGGGCGCTGATAGACCGGCAGTGTCCCCACGATTTCTGTAATGCATCGCAGAAGCTGCTCCCGGTTTTCCCCGCCTCGCAGCTGCACAACAAGTACCGGTTCACTGTTGCATTCGATTATGCCATACAGGAGCCCGAAGCCTGCCAGAGCTTCAAAACTCTGTTCCAGCTCCTCGATATAAATGTTTTCTCCCGATGCATTGACGATCAGGTTTTTACAACGACCTACAAACGTAAGCCGGCTCTCTTCTTTGCAGAAAATATCTCCCGTCCGGTAATATCCATCTCCTTCCGGCTCCCACGGGATCAGATCTCCGCCCTGGATATATCCGCTGAACAACGCATCACTTTTCAGCAGAAGCTCTCCGGTTCCGTTTTTCAGCTGCTGTCCATCCTCCGTGCAGATCTCCGCTTCATACCACGGATAAACATACCCTTCCGAATCCATGTTTTCCACGCTCATAAAATGCATCGTGCAGCATCCCGTCTCCGTCATCCCGAAGCCCAGAGAAAACCCGATTCCTGCTTCCAGAAAACTCCTTCTAAGCCCCGGATCGGCATACGTTCCTCCCGTAAGACAGAACTTCAGATTTTCCCCGGCAAGCTGTCCGATGGAATCCGCAGAAACCTCTCCGTATCTGCTCCGCAGGAGATTGAGAACAGTCTGCCAGAACATAGGCACACTCATACAGCCCCACACCTGCGCCGATGCCATGGTACCCAAAATCGTAGTGATGGCATCATTCTTAGGAAAGAGGATCCGAAAACCATAGCCCATTAAAATCAAAGGGCAGAGACAGCCAAAGATATGATGCATCGGCAGAATGCTCATCACCCGTTCTCCCTGCGGATCTTTTCCCGACAGAAGCTCTGTCATAAATGGTGTTTCCCGGAACCACTGCACGGTGCGCATCACCTGTCTGCAGACAGCCGCCCCTTCATATGCAATGATCCTGCCGGGTCCCGTCGTTCCTGACGTGGCAAATGCCAGATATCGTCCCCACTTTGCAGGTGCTTCCTTATCGGCGTTTTTCACCTTCTTCTGTTCCTGCAAAGCTTTCTGCTGCAGTTCTGCAGCAGAAAGACATTTCCAGTCAGCGTCTGCTCCCGGTCTGTCGGTTAACAGAATTTTAGCGTTTGCTTCCTGCAGAAGCTGTTTCCTGGGTTCCTCTCCCAGCTTCGGATCCACCAGCAGCACATCAAATCCTGCCTGAAGTGCCGCAAATACGGAGGCATACAGGATCGGAGAATTTTTTATCTGTACTGCCAGAAATCGTGTGCGGGATTTACCTGCAGTCATTTCTGCCTGTTCCTGCCTCAGAGAAAAAGCAAGACCGCTGACCAGCTCGCAGAAGCCGCGACAGTCAACCGATGTCTGCCCATCCTTTTGCATCACCTCGAACAGAATCCGTTCATCCTCCAAAAACAGAAACTCATAGAGCTGCTGAAATCCATTTTTCATCATATTTAACCTGTCTTCCATACTAGAACGTTACCGTCATCATAGCCTCGCTGATCCCGACACCTACGCTCATGCACAGCGTCTGCGTGTTCTCTTTGATCAGTCCCTCTTCCATGGCTACACTGGTTGCCACAGGAATATTGCTGGCTCCCATATTGCCGTATCGGTCAATGATACTTACCGTCTTTTTCAGGAATACATCTACATCGATCCCTGTCACGGCAGAATAGTTTTTTGCACCGTTTGTGATGAGCCACTTTGCCACCTGCGTCGGTATGAAACAGTCGATATCGCTTATTCTGCTTTCAAAAATTTTCTCAAAGTTAGGAATCAGTCCTGCAAACACTTCCTTCTGCTTGTCCACGATCTCCTTGGTCGTCCCCGGAATGAACATCTTGTCCGGATCCCGTGGGAACATGGTACCTCCGCCCCAGACAACGTTGTTGTTCCACATGTCCGTAAATGTGTGGAAATATGTCTTGTTGACGCCTCGCTCCGTATTTTCCCCTGCCTGCAGGATATAAGCGCCTCCTGCATCTCCCATGGACAATGTCACCGGAGCTTTTTCCATCAGCTCTTCTTTGGAATCAAAGCCTCTGCGGATCCACTTGGACAGAGCTTCGCCCGAGGTCACCAGGATCGTCTCCGCCTTTCCTGTTTTGATAAGGCTGTCTGCAAGATCCACACCGCTCATGAAGGCATTGCAGGCGTTTTTCACATCAAACACATAGGCGTTCCGTATGTCCAGCTTATCTGCCACCACATTGGCTGTCGCCGGCTCTGCAAAATCCTGTGTGATCGAGCAGAATAACACCGCATCGATATCCGACGGCTGCACACCGGCCTGCTCCATTGCTTTAAGGCTTGCTTTCATCGACAGATCCGAGCTGTATTCATCCTCTGCCGCATAGTATCTTGTTTCACAGCCGGTCAGCATTTTGCATAATCCGTAGCGCACACCGAATTTATCATATCCAGCCATTTCTTCCATTTCTTCTGTTGTGATTTTTCGCTCCGGCAGGTATCTGCCCACGCCTGTAACAAGTGCTTTTTTCATAGTTGTTCTCCTCATATTCTATCGTTTCTCTCTAGTGATACCGAAAATTTCATCATAGGTCTCCTGATCCCATCTGTCAGGATCCAGCCCTTTCTGGGACAGCAGCGCATAGCTGAGCCGATCGATGCCGAACGCACAGCAGGCACTGTAGCAATAGGAGTCCTCCGAGCTGCGGATATTATACGGTTTGGTGAAATGCGTTCTGTGGAAATTCACAGAGCCGCATGACGAAAACATATCGCTCCCCGGAAGGCAGACCTGAAATTCCTGCTTGGAATTCCCCAGGATCTGAAAAAGCTTCAGCTTCTTGTAATTGCTGGCGAAAAAGGAATCAGTCGCCGTAGAGATCCTGCAGTTCAATCCAAATACCCGGATCCACTCCAGCCACAGACGCTTTGCTTTTTTCACGCTTTCCTCACACTGCTCCGCCGTTCCCACAAACACGTACTCCTTCATGAAAAACTCATTGAGCCGTGCAAGCTCTTTTACATTACCCGCTTCATTGCGGAAGCATTTTCCGGAAACCAGATAGATCTCCGGCGTATCCGGTGAAATGATCTGGTTTTTCAGAAACTCATAGACCGGAACGCAGGCCGCATGACGAAGCACATTGACAGGAGTCTTCATATCGGTTCCCAGCGTCTCTTTCTCCACGCCTTTCTGCGCAAATCTGTCGATGACTTCAAGGTCGTTTTTCATCACCGACTGAAACATGATATGATGCGGAAACGATTCAAAATAGCCTCCGGTCTGATAGGAATCCAGCGGATACAACACCGGGAATTCATACTCCCTGATACCGGGAAACTGTTTGAACCCGTTCTCTTCGATCTTCCGGTCGAAATACCGGAAGACCTTCAGGAAGATATCGCTGTACGCGTATACTCCTTCCGTGATTTTCCTTATGATTCCCCGTGCAAGCAGTTCCTCAAAAATGTTTTCTGTATTCTGCATCGGAACGTCCGTGAAATCCTCCAGTATCGTCGGTTTTACATCTTTCTTGGCGAATTTCCCTTCACCGATCATGTTTTCAAGCCGCGTAAGGCTTGCCAGCACTTCTTCCTGATGAGCCTCGCTGCAAAGGATCTCCACACCATCTTCTCCCCGCCTGATCTCTTCAATATGCCTTGAGATATACGGGATCATATCCAGAAAAAAGTTTATATCGCCTGCCGGGATCTTCTCTGTTTTATACCACATACATACTCCTTTCTATTCTCTGTTTTTCAGAACCTCGGTATAGTCCATCCGATTCAGTCTCCGCTTCAGAAGAAGCATCGAAATTCCATATGCCGCCGCTGTGATCAATGCCAGCAGTCCGTAGATGCCTCCGCTGAATCCGGTATCGAATCCCAGATCGATATCGGTCACCAGATTCGGGTACATCTGATCGATCACCGGCTTTCCTAAAAAGACGGCACACAGGAAGGCTGCTGCTGTCAGGACCGTATTGATATGGATAAAGATCCTGTTGATTTCCTTCTGCCCGTATCCGAAGATCTGCATGATGGAGATCCCGAAGGAGGATTTTTCCATAGCCTGCTTCAGCAGCAGATACAAGACCGCCACGAAAACGATCACCGCTGCACACAACATGACGATCACCGTCAGCATCATGGAATCCATCAATGCATGTCCGGATTCTTCAATATCACTTTTACGTATCGTTGTCAGGATCGTCCCCAGATCATCGGACTCCTGTTCCTGCTCTGAAAAAACGACATTGTCATAATCGCTTTCCAGATCGTATACTGCCCTCATTTCATTCACCGGCAGGAATACAAACAGTCCCGCATCGTAAGGAACGATATTTTTCACGGTAAAGGAATGCTTCTCGCCATCCTCTTTATTATCGAGGGTGATTTTATCTCCCGTCTTCCACGCGAACTTGCGTGCCGCACAGTCAGATATCAGTATTTCATCTTCTTCGCAATCCACATCAAAATCGAAATAGCGGCTGCCCTCCTGTATTCCCAGGATCGTCACGTCCGTATCCTTTCCGGAGTACACATTAGAAGCCTGTGCTTTCTCGTAGACTCCTGTTTCCGCGTTCCCCTGAGGATCCTGCAGATCGTTGACGACATACATATAGTTCCATTTAACATGCCCGGTGGAGTTTTCTACATAATTGTTCATAGCCGCGTAAATCGTAAAGGCGAACATCATGATGCAGATCACATAAAACACGCCCAGGAACGTTAAAATATAAATAGCTTTTTCCCGCATCAGCTGCCGGATCCGATAAATCGAAATGAATTTCTTTTTTTTCAGTTTCAGCTTCGGCGTGCGGAGGCTCCGCTTTTTCCCGCGAATCAGATCCAGCGGCTTTTTTCGCAGCTTCCCGTGAAGCACCAGGAAGTTGATCAGGACTCCCAGAACAACCGGGAGCACCAGTCCGTACAGAATCGATACCGGGTAAAAATCATGCTGTATTTCCGGATAGGAATACGATGCTCCGCTGTTGGCAATAGATGCTCCACACAGAATACGCCCCAGCGCAAGCCCCGCGGCACCTCCTGCCGTCAGCACCAGACCCGGAAGCAGCAGATACTGCTGCATCACCTTTGCACGACCTACACCTAAGGCATACAGCGTACCGATGGCCACCCTGTCTCGGTTGATAGTGTGAACAGCAAACACCGCCAGGATAAACGCAAATAATACCGCCAGCATTCCACCCATCATAATGGATACGGATAATATCGTTTCATTATCAGCCTGGTAGGCGGTAATGCGCCCGTTGTCTTCTTTCGTTACAAAAGACAGGAGCTTCGTGCCCGTATCGTTTTTTACGAAATCCCGTATCTCATCATCGATGACATCACCGGTGATCCGGTATGCATACTGCAGGTGTTCTGCCTCATCTCCGCTCAGATCATCGCGGATCGCATCGTATGCCGCATCTGCTGCAAAGCATAATCCGAAGCTTTTGCTGTCCGAATTAAGATCTGTTATATTTTTCTTGATGGAAACGTAGTCCGGCACGGTGCCGATCCCGCAGATCTCATAACTGGTTCCGTGCAGCTCCAGTTTGTCGCCCAGCTTCAGATCATGGGCCTCAGCATAGCTTTTTTCCACCACCAGTTCCGAGTCCGAAGCCGCCTCATGCCCTGAAATCAGCTTCAGCTTATTGATCGCCTCCCGGTTCTGAAATACACGCAGTGTAGTGTCTTCCCGGTCACAATCCAGGTAGAACTGCTCCTGAACCTGCGTTCCCTTATCTTCAAGCTCATTCACTTCATCATCGCTCAGCTTCATCAGCGTTACAAACTCCCCTGATTCCACCTTGCAATCGTCAAAATACCTGTCCATCTGGTCGGAAATATTGCAGGAAGCCATCACATTTCCCACGACCATCATCAGCCCGATGGCCAGCACGAGAAATATGATTCCATATCGAACTTTATTCGCGCCTAAATCGCGAAACATTTTTCTGTAATACACTTATCTGACCCCCTCACTGCCGGTCCAGTCGATGTCCTCCGGCTTTTTCGGATGGTCATTCCTCTGATCCTGCACGATTTCTCCATCCACCAGACGCAGGATCCTGTCAGAAGTCTCACAGATCAGGTCGTTATGTGTCACGATCAGAATCGTGGTGCTGTATTTCTCATTGATTTCCTTCAGGATGCACATGATGTCCTTCGTATTTGTGGAATCCAGTGCCCCGGTAGGCTCATCGCAAAGCAGGATCTTCGGATTTTTCACCAGTGCCCTTGCGATGGCGCATCTCTGCTGCTGTCCACCGGAAAGCTGAGATGGAAATTTATTTCTATGCTCCCAGATTCCCAGCTGTTTCATCAGTTCCTCCAGGTCAAGGGAATCACTGCTGAGATCCTCACAGACCTTGATGTTCTCATACGCGGTCAGGTTCGGAATCAGATTATAAAACTGAAAAATAAAGCCCAGATACTCTCTCCGATATTTAAGTTCCTGCCTGCTGCTTAATCCGCAGACCGGAGCACCATCCACTGTGATCATACCGCTGTCAGCTGTCTCAAGGCCTCCCAGTATATTCAGCAAGGTGGATTTGCCCGACCCGGAAGGTCCGACAATGGAGCAGAAGCAGCCCTTTTCCAGAGAGAAGGAAACATGTTTCAGCACCTGTGCCGCAGCCTCCTTCTCACCGTAAGTCTTATTAAGATTCTTTACATCGATCATTCTTTTTTCCTTTCATCGTTTCTACAATACCCTGTTGCACACCTTCATCAGCAGGCGCTCCTCCACATTTTTCCGGAACAGAGACGGAATCACTCCGATCGTGGTGTAACCCAGTCTGTCATAAAATTCGATTGTCCCCTCATTCCAGCTGCCTGCCGTCAAAAATATCCTGCTTTTGATTTTCTGGCCTTCACCATTGAGAGCATAGTACTCAAGATAGCGCATCAGCTCCCGTCCCACGCCGTTTCCCTTCATAGAGTCCGGGATAAAAATAAGATGCAGGTACGGGTACATGCCAAACGCCCCCTTCATCTGAAACCATAACATGCCGCAGATTTTTTCCTTTTCCCGCACCACCATGATCCTGTCTGAATTCTGACAGGCCGCCTGCATTTTTTCCAGCAGCGTTTTCTCCGTCGGATAATACTTCCGCCCCAGCTCAGAATCAAAGATCATAGCGGCAAGTTCTGCAAGGTCCTTTTCCTGAGCAGGCTGAGGAATCCATTTCCCCTCAAAGTCCGCTTCCTTCGCTCTCTGAAATTCCATACTTCTACCCTCTGCACCGCTCAATCATCGCAGCAATCGTTTTCGGGGAATTAAAATCCTCCAGCTGCAAAAGATCCGGTACCAGTTCCACGTCAAAAGCTTCTTCCAAAACAAGTAAAAGGTTGATCACATCAAAGGATTCCAGCAGGCCTTTTGCGATCAGCTGTGTATCCTCGCATACCTCTGCATTTTCCAAGCCTTCGATATGCTCCTTTAAAATTTCTATGATTTTCTGTTCCATGGTTTCTCCTTTCTTCTCTACAGTAACGCTGCATCAGATCAGCTGTGAAATCGTATATCCTCCATCAACGGCGAGGATCTGTCCCGTCACATAGCCGGCCTCTTCCGAAGACAGAAACAGCAGTGCTCCGTTAAGTTCCTCCTCAGTACCTGCTCTTCCCGCCGGCACTAAACGATTATAGGTTGCCAGTGATACGGGATCTTCAAATACCGCTTCTGTCATTTCCGTGCGAAACAGCCCCGGTGCGATGGCATTGACTGTGATCCCATACTTCATGTATGTAGCCGCCATGCCGATCGTCAGTCCATGAAGACCTCCTTTCGAAGCATTGTATCCATGGCGTGGTTTCATCTTGGATCCCACCAGCCCGTTGACCGATCCGATGTTGATGATCCTCCCGTATCCGCGCTCTTTCATATGAGGGATCACATGCTTTGAAAAATAATAGACCCCGCTCAGATTTGTCTGCAGCACATCATTCCACTGCCCGCTCTCAAGTTCCGCTACATCCCTGTCATCCGTTACGGCTGCAAAGCTGCAGAGGACATCGATCTTCCCAAATGATCGTAAAGCATGCTTTACCGTCTCACGCACCTGCTCTTCCTCACGAACATCACATGCCACTGCTTCGACTCTGTAATCCTGTGCTGCCAGTTCTTCCCTGATTGCCTCTAGACGCTCAAACCTTCTTGCTGTGATCAATACCGCAGCCCCAGCCTTTGCATATGCATACACAGCTGCCTTTCCCAGTCCGGAAGATGCTCCCGTAATGACAACCGTCCTTCCTTTCAAATCAAACATTCCGCTTTCTCCCTTCTCTCCGCCTTAGGTTAGATTATACTAACTTGACAGAAAAAATATAGTTAGCTGTCGCTAACTCAAAAGAACTATTAAAGAATATCTCTCTTTTTTCTTCCTGTCAATAGGATAATCCAGAAGGGTGCATATGAATAAATGCTCCGGAAAACCCCCGGAACATTGAAAAATAGCTGAAAACTCTGCCTTCTTTCTTGCCAGAAAAATTTTATAAAATTTTCTCGATCACCTTCCGATACGTTTTAAATGCTGCAGGCAAAGCAACGTCCTGATCCAGTTCTTTTCTGGAAACCCAGATCAGCTCCTTCACATCAGCATCAGGATCCAATGCTGCCTCTACATACCAGCACGTCATATGCCACTCCACATGAGAAAAAATATGCTTTGCATCCGTCTGTTTCTGCAGCTCTCCCAGCGTCCGCACACCCCAGGTCTGAAGCAGCTTCCCGGCCTCTGCACACCCCAGCATTCCCTCCTGCGACGGCAATTCCCAAAGTCCCGCCAGAAGCCCTTTTTCCGGGCGTTTCCGCAGTGCGATTTTTCCATCACAAACCAGTAAAAATACCGTACGCTGCTCTATTTTTCGCTTCTTTGCTTTTGTCTTGACCGGAAGGCTCTCCTCATCTCCCACAAGATGCGCTCTGCAAAGCTCCTGCAAAGGACATTCGTTACATTTCGGCGCTCCATTGGGCAGACATACAGTAGCACCCAGCTCCATCAGCGACTGATTAAAATCTCCGGTCCTCTCCGGCAGGATTTCCTTGATCTCCCCTTCGATCCGCCGCTTCACCTTTGCATCTAATATATTATCCCTGCGATACAGCACCCGGGAAATAACCCGGAGCACGTTTCCGTCCACTGCGGGAACAGGGATCTGAAACGCAATGGATCCGATAGCTCCCGCCGTATAATCACCGATCCCCGGAAGCTTTTTTAATGCCTCAAAGGATGCCGGGATCACACCACCGTGCTCCGCCATGACAGCCCGTGCTCCCCTTTGCAGATTACGCACTCTGTTGTAATAGCCCAGACCCTCCCATAGCTTCAGGAGCTGTTCTTCCGGCGCCTGTGCCAGATCCTCCACAGTCGGTAAAGCTTTCAAAAAACGCTCAAAATACGGCTTGACTGCTTCCACACGTGTCTGCTGCAGCATGATCTCCGACACCCATACACGGTACGGCTGCGGATTCTCACGCCACGGTAAAATGCGTGCATTCTGATCGTACCATTTCAGAAGCTTTTCCGGGATCTGCTGCAAAATTTCTTCATCCGTCTCCTTCCACATATTGCTCTCGTTCACATCGTGCCTCCTAAAATATTATGTCCTCCCTACTATGACACAAATGACCAAAAACAGCAACTATCATCAAAAATTCCTCTTAAAATCCTTTGCAAAACGAAAAAAATACTTGCCGAAATTATGAAGCTGTACTATAATAATAATGTTCGCTGAGAACGGGATGTGGCTCAGCTTGGTAGAGCGTTGCGTTCGGGACGCAAAGGCCGCAGGTTCGAATCCTGTCATCCCGACCAGTATCAACAATCAACCCATTGAAATTTCAACGTTTCAATGGGTTTTTTGTTGCCCGGGATATCCGGGAAATCATGAATTCCCAGATCACGAAAAAAACGATCCTGATTTGGATTTTTTACTGCTTATGGGCTGTGCCTTCCTTCATGAATTCCCATTTTTCAAAATAAAACAGCAAGCTAGGAACTGCTTTACGAGATATTTACAGCGCAGAGGAAAACAGTTCCCGGATAAACAGTTTTTATGTCTTTTGAGGAATCATAACGAGTGCTGCACCTGGATCTTGAAACATTTATAGCATTGAACTTCCCATATGACTTTGAAAAAATCAAATCTGGGAATTCATGATGTGAGTAAACATCTGAATCGAGAGATTGATTCCCAATTAGATCAGATAATTTTCGATCCGGGAATTCATGATGCAGATAAGAAAGTTGTGAAAAAAGTGTTAAAATCTTTCCATGAGCCACCCTTCCCATGATATAATCAGAACATCTTACGAATACAATACAGGGATGCAACATTATAATGTGGAAGAATAAACAAATCAAACAACGAGCACACAAATCTCTAAAAGCCAATTATTTTACGATCATCATGATCACCTTCCTGCTGGCATTCTTCGGCATCATTTCCAGTGAAAGCTCACAGTTCATCGGAATGCCCAGCACAGAAGAAATTGCACTGGGCCAGACGCAGCATACGAATAAAAAAATCGAAGGCGTCAATACCTGGGAAAGCTCAGATATCAGACCCGGGCTGGTCAGCTATCTTGGAAATTACTTCTCCACTACCGATTCCCGCCAGGAAATCGCCTCTGCAGCTATGGATAACTTCAAAGGCAGCGGAGGCTTCCTATATAACATCATGTATCGTGTCGATCAGTTTATCTTTACTCACGATGCGGCTGCTCGTGTCACACTGATCCTGGCTATAGCCGGCTATCTCGCCTATGCTTTTTTACTTCGGAATATCCTCCACGTAGGGTTTTCCCGCTTTCTGATGGAAACAAGGACCTACACGAAAACACCGATGCGCAGGCTCTTTTTCCTGTTTGGCAAAGGACGTGTCATGTATTCAGCATTTACCATGATCGTGCGCACTTTGCAGCTGGCTCTGTGCGGCATTGCCACACTTTTGATCCTGGGGCTTACCCTGTTCCTGACCCAATTGACCAGTTCCATCCTTCTGCTGTCCATCGGGATCCTGGCAACCGGAACGGCTGCATGGTACTGGATCTCGCGCTGCTATGCCCTCTACCTCGTTCCCTATATCCTCGCAGAAAATCCAGAAGTGACCCGCAAGGAAGCCTTCCAGCTTTCCGCTGATATGATGCAGGGAAACCGGATCCACGCCATCGACTATGATCTTTCCTATATTGTCTGGGGGATCCTCTCCCTGTTCACCTTTGGCCTGCTGAGTGTATTTTACATCACACCGCAGCGCTATCTGGGCAGGACCGAGATCTATATGACACTGCGCCGAAACGCCATCGAAGAGAATCTGCCATACTCTTACTGTCTCAATGATGAGTACCTGGAACAGCCGCCGCAGCCACTCCTTGAAGAAGAGGGGATCCAGCCGGATGAAAGTATGATCCTCTATCCGACAGCTTACCCTCAGCTGGCTCCGAAACGTCACAACTGGCTCATCGAACACATCCAGGATATGAATCCGACCCGCCATTACACCCTGCTGACGCTGGTTCTGCTTTTTTTTATCTTCTCTGTGATCGGATGGTGCTGGGAAGTGCTTCTTCACCTGATCAAGCAAGGAGTCTTTGTCAAACGAGGCGCTTTGATGGGTCCATGGCTGCCGATCTACGGTTCGGGAGGAATTATGATCCTCGTATTCCTTCGCCGTCTTGCAAAGCGCCCTGCGCTACTGTTCCTCTGCATCATGACTCTTTGCAGCACGCTTGAATATATGACAAGCTGGATCATGGAACAGGTGACAGGTCTGCACTACTGGGACTACAGCAGTTTTTTTATGAATCTCAACGGTCGTATCTGCCTGGAAGGTGCCCTTACCTTTGCAGTTGGAGGATTTATCTTCGTCTACATCGCTGGTCCATTTCTGGATAACCTGCTGTCAAAAGTACAAAAAAAACAGAAGCTTGCTGTAGCTGCAATACTCCTGTTGTTGTTCAGTGCTGATGTACTCTATTCTCATTTTCATCCCAATGAAGGCAAAGGCATTACGACAGAAGCCAGGCAGCTGCAGATCTATGCCCGATATGCATCAAAACCACTTTTTCTTCTTGAAAATGAGGATTTCTATAATTGTCACTGCGATCGAAGCTAAAATAATGATCGGATAACTGTACGGCCATCCCACTTCCGGCATTTTCACGTTCATACCATACCACCCTACGATCAGAGTCAGCGGCATGAATATGGTAGTAACAATAGTCAGAATAGACATCACTTTGTTCTGCCGGATGTCGATCTTAGCCTGATACACATCACGAAGCTGCTGTGCTGCCTCATGAAGGCTTGCAGTTTCCGCATACAGCTTGGTCGCCTTGTTATCAAATGACTGAAGTCTTCGTTCCACGATGCCGTCAAAAATATCCGATTCAGCCAGCTCATCTACCATATAGTTTAAACTCCGATAATAGACCATCAAAGCCCGGAGTTCTTTTTTATTCTGCATAATGAAGCTGGTAAAATTATGGGGAAGATCACTCACATTCTCTTCCAGATAATCCTCCATCTGATCCAGCACCATGCTGTACTTTTGCAAAAGCAGCATATCATCCGAGATCATACAGTCCAGGATACGCACGAATACGTGAGAGATATCCAGATCACGTATCTTCTGCCGTTTTGTCATACGTTCCAGGACATTGTAAAGCATGGAAGTTTCATCTAAAAGCAGGATCCTGGACTCCGTTACATAAAACCCCACAGAAACCTTGCTTTCAAGCACGCTTCCCTTCATTGGAACGACAAAAGTGCCTACTACATGATCTTCAAATACATCGATATTATCAATACTGTTTTCCTCGTAATGATACAGCAGCAGCCCACTTTCATCCAGCATTCCGTACTGCTGTGCAAACTCCGCTTTTGATACGATCTGAATATATCCGCAGGCCGGTTTTTCATCTTTTCGCACCAGCTTCTGATCTTCAATCGCATAAAAAAGCTCCCCCGCCGGACGAGGAAGCTCCTGTTCGAAAAAGATCCCACAGTCTTCCCTCAGCGCAACCGTCCGCTTCATTTTTTGCATAAAATCATCCGAATCCAAATGGTCTTTCTGCTTCATGATACTCATCTCCCCTGCTATTCGCAGTGTTCTCTATGATACGCCTTGGCAGCGATACAATCGTTCTGGATCTGTTTGCTCAATTCTTCCACACTATCAAATTTTCGCTCCGGGCGAGTCATTTTCACAAATTCGACCTTGATCTTTTTTCCGTACAATTCCTTATTAAAATCAAAGATATGAGTCTCTACATTCTTTTTATAAGAGCCTATGGTCGGCTTGACACCCACATTGGTCACGCTGGGATACCGCACGCCATTATACGTACAGTACGTGATATAAACGCCGTTTGGCGGCGTTACCATCGTATCATCGATCATAATGTTTGACGTTGGAAAACCGATCGTCCTTCCAAGCTTGTTTCCCACTACGACCTCTCCACCAATAGCATACATTCTGCCCATAAATCTGTGACATTCCTCCAGCTTGCCATCCTTGATCAGCTCTCTGATGTACGTACTGCTGACCACGATCCCATCGATTTTGAACGGCTCCTGGATGTGGATCCCGAACCCGTGCTTTCTGCCTTCCTGCATCAGCACCTCCGGTGTCCCCTGTGCCTTGTGTCCAAAGGTATAATTGAACCCGCAGTACGCTTCCCGAATCCGGAATTTATCCACCAGGATTTCCTGTACGAAACGCTCCGGTGACATGTTCATGATTTCCCGTGTAAAAGGAATGTTGAACAAATAATCGATCCCGAGAGATTCTATGATCTCTGCCTTCTCTTCCGCATACAGAATATTTTTTACCGGAGGCACATTTTTCAGCAACGTCCTCGTATGATTGGAAAAAGTAAACACCGCGCTCTTCAGCCCGGCAGCTTCCGCATTTTTCACCGTTCTTTCGATGATCTGCTGATGTCCCCGGTGGACTCCGTCAAAATTTCCAAGAGCAACCACCGTTTCCTCGATGTCTTTGATTTCCTCCAGTGAATTAAAAATTTTCATAATTCCTGCCTCGTTACAAATATTTTATCTGCCTTTAAAGTCTTCTCTTCTTCATTGTAATAGCCTGTTCCCAGAAAAAGACCGCTCTCCTTCTCATACACACAGTACATCTGGTTATATGCTGTCTGACGAGAATTTCTCCCGGAAAGTTCTCGCTGCGGCTCTTTCGTCACCGTCACCTGATGCCACCTGATGCTGTTACCGCTTGCAAAATACAGAGCCCGATCTTTGGGCATCGTGCATTTCCCAAAATGGATCAATGGATAATCTACCGGTAAAAGATACGCCTCTATTTCCTCAGGACTCATCTGCTTTACTTCCTCAGGCTGCAAAGAGCGTTCCAGTGAAAAAGCTCCGCTGACCGTCCGGGTAAGCCCGCTCATCACAGCTCCGCATCCCAGTTTCTCGCCCATATCCCTGCAAAGTGACCGGATATACGTCCCCTTAGAGCAAGTCACTTCGAATACGACTTCCTTTCGCATCAGATTGATTTCCTCTATCTCCAGTTTTTCGATCCTCACCGGTCTTAGCTGGATCTCCAGTGTGATTCCCTGCCGTGCATATTCATAAAGCTTCCTGCCTTTTATTTTCAGCGCAGAATACATTGGCGGTTTCTGCAAAATATCCCCGCAAAAAGACTCTGCCGTCTGCCGGATCTGATCTTCCGTAATGCCTTCTGTGCTTCTTTCCTCCAGGATCTCACCCCAGATATCTTCCGTATCCGTCACGATGCCTAGCCGCATGCAGCAACGATATGTTTTACACCCCAGATCCATGTACTCCATGATCCTGGTAGCTCTGCCTATGAATACAGGCAGCACACCTTCTGCCATAGGATCAAGCGTGCCACCGTGCCCGACTCTTTTCACACCGGTCGCGCGTCTGCACACCGCTACACAGTCATGAGAAGTCCATTCCTGCGGCTTATTGATTACTAAAATGCCTTCCATCTATTTCTCCAGCGCTCGTTCTATTTCTTCCTTCAATGCAGCCCATGCTTCTTTAAGGGACATATGCATCGTGCATCCCGCCGCTTTTTTGTGGCCGCCGCCACCAAACTTTGCAGCGATCTGATCGACGCCGCCCCAGGATTTTGCCCGAAGACTCACCTTGATGCCCTCTTCCCGCTGCTTTAGAAGTGCCGCGATTTCCACGCCTTCGATATTTCGCAACAGATCAATGGCACTTTCTGCATCTTCCATCAGCGCACCGGCAGCCTCCGCCATATCTTCCGTCACATAGGTAATGACCGCCTGATCCTTTGCAAAACTCTCCATCGTATCCAGGATCTTTATCTCCAGATCCAGCTTATTACGTTTGATGTTCTGATACAGTGCGACCGTCACTTTCATGTGATCCACACCCAGATCCAGCAGATCCGCTGCGATCCGGTGAGTATCTCCCGTCGTATTAGAATACTGAAAGCTCCCCGTATCTGTTACGATTCCCGTATAAAGCAGCTCTGCTGCCACCGGCGTTGGTTTCAGTCCCATCGCCTGAAGTAGCTTGTAGATGATCTGGGAGCACGCCGCTTCACTGCTGTCGATATAATAGTGATCGCAGAATCCTTTTTCTGCAAAATTCTCCGCTGCCAGATGATGATCGATGCAAATGGTGCTCCCGCAGCTTTGATACGTCTTTTTTCTCTTATTCAGTCTGCCCTCATCGCTACAGTCCACACAGATGCAAAGATCCGGTCTGCCGAAATTCTCCGCATCCTGTATGCAGCAGCTGGTATCCAGAAAACTGAGATATTCCGGAGCATCCTCTTCTAAAAGCACTGCTGCTTTCTTGCCATGCTCCCGCAGTGTATCACAAAGTCCGCATGCCGAACCGATGGCATCCCCGTCCGGATTGATATGCGGGAAAATCAGGATGCTGTCAGCCTCCTGGATTGTTTTCCCGATTTTCTCTAATGACACATTTGCTATCATGTTCTATTCCTCATCCTCATGGTCGATATCCAGATCCCGGATGATCTTGGAGATATGTCGTCCATACTCCATGGAATGGTCGATCTTAAAGATCAGTTCCGGCGTATGACGCAGCTTGACCTGACGTCCGATCTCATTGCGGATAAAACCTTTCGCACGGTTCATGGCATCCAGAGCCTTCTGCTGCTCTTCCTGTTCGTTTTCCGCACCGCTGGTGCTCAGCACCGAAAGATATACTGTCGCATAGCTTCCATCGCTGGTCACTTCAACTGCTGTGACACTGATCATTGACGAAAGCCCCGGATCCTTCAGTTCCCGCAGAAGCAGTTCACTGACGATCTTACGGATCTCTTCACCTAACCGACCCTGTCTGTATCCTTTTCCCATAAGATTACCTTCCTTACTAGTCTCTCTTTACCTCTTCCATCGTGAAGCACTCGATGATATCGCCTTCCTTGATATCATTGTAGTTTTCAATGCCGATACCACATTCGTAACCCTGAGCAACTTCCTTTGCATCGTCTTTGAATCTCTTGAGAGATGAGATCTTGCCTTCGTGGATAACGATGCCGTCACGCACCAGACGGATCTGTTCATTACGAACTACTTTGCCGTCCGTTACGTATGCGCCTCCTACGATACCGACACCAGGAACCTTGAAAGTATTTCTGATTTCCACTGTACCAAGAACGACTTCCTTGAATTCCGGATCCAGCATACCCTTCATAGCGTTTTCCACATCATCTATGATATCGTAGATAACACGATATGTTCTGATCTGTATCCCTTCACGCTCTGCGATGGAACTTACAGCTGCGCTCGGTCTTACGTTGAAGCCGATCACTACAGCATCTGAAGTTCCTGCCAGCATGATGTCGGACTCATTGATCGCACCTACGCCAGTGTGTACGATCTTAACTCTTACTTTATCATTAGACAGCTTTTCCAGAGAAGATACGATAGCACCGACAGAACCCTGTACGTCGCCCTTGACGATCAGGTTCAGTTCCTTGACTTCGCCTTCCTGGATCTGGCTGAACAGTTCTTCCAGCGTTGTGCTGGAGTTTCTTGCCAGAACTTCTTCTCTCAGTTTATCCTGTCGTTTTTCTGCGATCTCTCTTGCGACCTTGTCATCCTTCACGGCATTGAACACGTCACCTGCGTGTGGAACATCGGTCAGACCGAGGATCTCCACAGCAGTTGCCGGACCTGCCAGACGGATCTTTTCTCCCTTATCATTGGTCATGAGTCTGATCTTGCCGGAACACGTTCCTGCTACGATGCTCATGCCTGCCTTTAACGTACCATTGAGCACCAGAAGACTTGCTACCGGACCCTTTGCCTTGTCCAGACGAGCTTCCAGAACGGTACCAAGAGCCAGTCTGTCCGGATTCGCCTTCAGTTCCAGGACTTCTGCCTGTAGCAGGATCATTTCCAAAAGGTTCACGATCCCTTCCCCTGTCTTGGCAGATACCGGCACGCTGATAACATCTCCGCCCCAGTCTTCCACAAGGACGCCCTGCTCTGCCAGATCCTTTTTTACGATGTCCGGATTTGCACCTGGTTTATCCATCTTGTTGATAGCAACGATGATCGGAACACCTGCTGCCTTGGCATGGCTGATGGATTCGATGGTCTGCGGCTTGACGCTGTCGTCAGCAGCAACGACCAGTACAGCGATATCCGTTGCATGAGCGCCTCTGGCACGCATTGCCGTGAATGCTTCGTGTCCCGGTGTATCCAGGAATACGATCTTCTGACCATTGATTTCAACTTCGGATGCACCGATGTGCTGAGTGATCCCTCCGGATTCCTGGGCAGTTACGTGAGTTTTACGGATCGCATCCAGCAGGGATGTCTTACCGTGGTCAACGTGACCCATAACGGTGATGATCGGAGCTCTCGGCTTCAGATCTTCTTCTTTATCTTCGAAGGATTCGATTCCTTCCTCTTCTGTCTCTTCCTTGACCTTGCCGATGGCAACCTGCAGACCCATTTCTTCAGCCAGCAGCACCACTGTATCTTCATCCAGATTCTGGTTTACGTTAGCCATAACGCCCATCTTCATCAGCGTCATGATGATCTTAGATACAGATGTCTTGGTCTGTTCTGCAAAGCCAGCTACGGTGATCGGTACATTGATCATAATGGTTCCTGCCGGCAGTTCTACAGTTTCTACTTCCGGTTCTGGTGCAGCCTTCGGCTTGTTGTGCTTCTTGTTTCTTACCTGTTTTTCCAGGGACTGCGGCTTTCCGCCCTTGCGGCCGCCCCGTTCCAGCTTGGAAAACTTATCGTGTTCTTTTTCCTTGTTCTTCTTCTCGCCTCTGTGGGAAGTCGGCTTGGATACTGCCACATCGCCGGCAGCATCATCTCTTCTCGGAGCAGGTCTGCTGCTGCGATCCTGGCTCGGGCGAGCGTCTTTCTTTTCGCCCGGCTTGCCGCCTTTGCGATCAAATGATTTCCGTTCGCCACGCTTTTCATTTTTTCGATCGCCGGTTTTGCGGTCACGATCTCCGCCCCGCTTCTTTTCTTCAGTTTTTTTCTCTTCCTGACGCTTTTCTCGTGCTGCTGCACGGCGCTCTGCCGCTTCCGCTTCTTCTCTTCGCACGTCTTCTGCTCTTTTGATCACCTTAAGCCGTGTCTGTCTTCTCGGAGCTTCCGGCTTCTTTTCAGCAGGTTTCTCCGTCTTTTCCTGTTTCTGCTCTGTTTTCGTTTCCGGCTTTGCAGCAGTCTTCTTTGCAGGCTGTGCCTTCGCTGCGCTCTGCTGTTCTTCTGCAGGTGCTGCCGGCTTATCAGCCTTCGCTTCTGCTGCCACCTGCTTCGCAGCCTCTTCTTCTGCGATACGCTTTTCCAGCATGGACTTGGAGACTACCGGCTTGCCTTCCAGCGGCTTTGGTCTTCCTTCGACTTCCTTCGGCACGATCGGCTTGCCTGCCGGAGGCTTTGCAGCAGTCCGCGCAGCCGGCTTTGCAGCAGCCTTCACCGTCTTCTTCTTTTCAGGCAGCTTGATATTAGCCGCTTTGACTGTCACCTTAGGGCCACCGTCCTTTTTTTCTGCATCCGATTTCTTCGCCCTGGTACGCACTACCTTTGTTTCCGTATGTGTACCACCCTTTAAGATGGTGTTTTTTACAGCTGTCGTATCGATGTCCGAAAGATCATCGCTGGTTCCGGACACTTTTATTCCCATGGCTTTCGCTTTTTCGAGAACCTCATCGCCGCTCAGGCTCAGTTCCCGGGCCAGATCCTTTATTTTCATACACACTTCCTCCTTACTGTCCACGAGGGACTTTTTCTATTCTAACTCCCGCTCGATTTCCTTTGTAATCGCTTCCGCAAAACCCTTGTCGCATATGGCGAACACGTTTCTGCCGGAAGCTCCCACGGCATGTGATAATTCCTCACTATTACCGTATTCTATATGATTTACGCCGTACTTTCGGATTTCCTTCATGATTTTTTTTCGGCTGTTTTCCGAGATGTCCTCCGCCAAGATCATCAGTTTTACCTTTCCCTTCGCCATGGCAAAGCTGCAGGTGTTGACGCCGGTCAGAAGATTTCCCGATTTTTTCGCGAATCCGAGATAGCTAATCACTTTTCTGTTCATATGTCATCAGCTCCTCAAAGATTTCTTCAAGCCGTTCCTGTGAGATCTCAACGTCAAAGCTTCGCTGCAAAGCACGCCGCTTGCGCGCCTTTTCCATGCACTCCCGGCTCGGACACAGATATACGCCTCGTCCCTTTGCTTTTCCGCTGGGATCCACGCTGAGATTTCCCTCATAGCATGCGATCCGCACAAGACTGTTTTTTGGTTTGGATTCCATACAGCCTACGCATCTTCGCATCGGGATCTTTTTATTCTTCAATCTCATCGCCCCTATCTGCGTCATCTTCATCTACATACTGGATGCCATCATCCTCTGCATCGTCGGTCTCTTCAGGCTCTGCAGCATCTTCTGCTGCCACCAGCTCAGGTTCTTCTGAAGTCTCCGTCTCTGCAGCATCTTCCGTGTACTGGATGTCGTCCTCGTATTCTTCGAAATCTTCATCTTCATATACTTCGATTTCTTCCATGTATTCCGGCCCGTCAAAGAACTGCGTATGGCTCTTGATATCGATTTTCCAGCCGCAAAGTCTTGCTGCCAGTCTTACGTTCTGACCTTCTTTGCCGATAGCCAGCGAAAGCTGATAATCAGGGACTACTACTGTCGCCGCTTTTTCTTCCTCGTCGATCAGTACTTTTTCTACCTTTGCCGGGCTGAGAACGTTCTTGATCAGGATGTGCGGATCATCATCCCATGTCGTGATGTCGATCTTTTCTCCGAAAAGTTCATCGACGATATTCTTGACACGGCTTCCGCCTGTGCCGACACACGCTCCTACCGGATCTACATTTTCATCCTCTGTGTATACGGCGATCTTCGTTCTGGAACCAGCCTCTCTGGCAATGCTCTTGATTTCTACCGTGCCGTCTTCGATTTCAGGAACTTCCAGTTCAAAGAGCTTTTCTACAAATCCCGGATGTGTTCTTGAAAGGAAGATCTGAGGACCTTTCGTGCTCTTTCTTACATCCATGATGTACGCCTTGATCCGGTCATTGACTTTGTACCGTTCGCCAGAAGCTCTTTCCCCTGCCACCAGGATGCCTTCGGTATTACCCATGTTGACAAAGATGGTTTCGTTGCTGATCCTCTGCACCACACCTGTGATCAGATCTCCCTGACGGCTGATGTAGTTGTCAAAGATCATACCACGCTCTGCCTCGCGGATCCTTTGCACAACTACCTGCTTGGCAGTCTGTGCCGCGATACGACCGAAATCCTTCGGCGTTACCTGGTATTCCACCACGTCCCCTACCTGGTATCTCGGGTCGATCTCCAGAGCTTCTTCTAAAGAGATCTCCGTGAATTCGTCTTCCACTTCATCTACGACATCTCTGCGCATCAGCACATCCACATCACCGTCCTCACGGTCGATGTTCACTCTCACGTTCTGAGAAGTTCCGTAGTTTTTCTTATATGCGGAAACAAGTGCCGATTCGATCGCTTCGATCAGGACCTCCTTCGAGATTCCCTTTTCTTTTACTAAATCATTGATCGCATTGATGAATTCCTTATTCATATTTTTTTCCTCCCACTTTAGAAAATAACTGCCAGCTTTGCTTTTGCGATTTCAGCAAGCTGCAGATGCCATTCTTTTCCGTCGTGATCCTGCACAGTAATGGAATCACCTTCCATTGTCTGCAAGACCCCTTGTATATTTTTAGTGCCGTCCTTGCCCTTATAGAGCCGGATTTCCACCTCACTGTCCAGATATCTCTGGTAATGTTCCGGTTTGACCAGTTCCCGATCCATGCCCGGCGAAGAAACTTCCAGATAGTAGTTCTGCTCCACAGGATCCGCTTCGTCCAGCTTCTCGCTTAAAAAACGACTCACCTTCTCGCAGTCCTCTGTCCCGATATAGCCTTCGCCTTCCGGTTTATCGATGTAGATCCGAAGGAACCAGTCCTTGCCTTCCTTCACAAATTCGGAATGATACAACTCCAGCCCCTCTTCCTGCAGAAATTCAGAAAGCAGTTCATCGGCCAGTACCGTTATTTTTTTCTTTGCCATAAAAACTCCTCTTGCTCCACTGACAAAATGAAAGAGTGGGCGATTTACCCACTCTTACTCGAATTACTTAGGTTTGTTGTATTTATATTATCATATAAATATTGGAATTTCAAGGGGTTTTATCGGGTTTTGGGAGAAAAACGCCTTTGGTTTTCAAACTTCTCAATGTTGACAACCCACAAATTTAGATTGAATCATATAAAACTATTTGATATTATCATCTTACATTTTCATGATAAATGTGTCAACGCAAAATATGCCGCGCCATAACAAAAACCAACACAATCCACCATAACGAAAGGCAATAAAAAAAACTCTGAAACGTTGAAATTCCAAAGAGTTTTTCGTTGTAATTGGTGGAGCATAGGGGGATCGAACCCCTGACCTCAAGATTGCGAACCTTGCGCTCTCCCAGCTGAGCTAATGCCCCATATGGAATTTTATTATAGCACATCCGGATTTCGTTCACAACTGTTTCACAACGGATTGACACTGTCTTTCTTTACAGTAAACTTGTAATCAAACGCTTTATATGCCTTGTCACCACTGTGCGCCCAGTATCTATAGTAATACGTTCTTGGAGACAACTTTCCAAATTTGATTTTGCTGTTTTTGAGTTTTCTCCCACTTAAACGAATATTTCTTGTCGTGTAAAATCCTATATGATACAATAAAATAAGAGGAAAGCCGTAGAAAACGGCTAGCCAATTTTGGTTTTAATGACCGCTACCGGCTGCATGGGAGGCGGTCATTTTATTTCCCGTACAATTCTGTACAGAATCAATAGATAAACTACATTCATAATGTACTCTACCATTTGGGGTGTATTTCCGTTTACTTCAATGGTCAGGTTATTTGCACGAATAATCATTTGTGGTGAAAATGCAGACCCTGACTCTACATCTGAAATGATTTCCGTTGGGCATAGTTCTGCAAACGTTTCCGGACATGCTTCTATTGCTGCTTCTTTCACTTTGCGAAGCCAGTAGTAATACATATTCCTGGTAATGTCTTTGTCTTCACAGTACTCATCAACCGTCAGGCCGGAATGAATCCGATCCTGAATGATAGCATTCCACTGGGAAAGACGAATATTTGTAGTTGCAAGTTTGGTGTCCATGATAGCCTCCTGTTTGAAAATGTAGGGAAAAGTTGAAACCAACTTTTTAAACCTTTCCTAACATTATCTCAAATTTAGAGGAGCATGAACAGATACCACTGGTTTACCACTTACGATACCGCACCAACATATATAAATGTAGGCACGGTATCTCTCGTTTGCAGGCTTATTGCCATGCTAAAAGAAGATTAATTTAATGTCACGCATGCAATATTGAAAGTTTTCGTTTTAATTGTTTTTAGCCCCAGCTGCCCTTGAGAATAACCCAAGGATCATGTCCGGTCAGATAATATTTAGGGTCAAATTCATCAGCAATTGCCTTCAGCTTATTGTAGCTGTCATATGCTTCCCAGTGGTCATAAACAACACTGTTGAACAGATATGGTGACATATTGTCCGGAGCAGGTGTTATCTCAACTTCTGTTCCGTCAAGCTGTACCATGCTTGTCTGCTTAGGGAACAGACACTGATTCATATGCGGAAGGTCTCCTGTAATAATAAATCTGCCTTCTGAAGTAGGCACTACTATTGCCATACTTCCCTTAGTGTGTCCAGGAATTTTGTAAAGCTCAATGCCGTTAGGAAGAGTAAGATCTCCGTCAATCTGATATATGTTCTTGAGAACCTTCATATCATCAGGTGTTCTCTTGTCAAAGTCGCTTCTTACTTTCTGTCCCGGAACCTGATAAAGAAGATTTATATATTCATCTCTCTGGAAATAAGTCTTTGCATCCGGGAATAATGCGAGGCCGCCTGCATGGTCATTATGCAGATGTGTGTACATAACAGTTCCGATGTCTTCAGGCTTAAGTCCATGCTTAGCAAGGGCATCGAGTACATACTGGTTTCCGCCTTCTGCTTCGTATCCGCCCCAGGCACGGCCGTTTACGATATTATCCTGATGAATACCGGTATCTACCAGAATGTTTTCTTCACCGTTCTGAAGAAGAAATCCAGTGTATGGAATATCGATCATCAGATCCGGGTCTAAACCGGCTGTCATTACGCCCTTAGGCACGTTAATCTTTCCATAATAAAGTGAATAAATTTTCCAAAGCTTACTCATAATTAAACTCCTTTCTTAACTTGATCACATTCCCGCGGTCAGTACCAGCGAAATGAACGGGAATATCACAATAATAATGGCATGAATCAGCATTGTGATCAGGAATGGAATTACTGCAACAAACATTCCTTCAACTTTAACACCTTCATATTTTTTAGGAAGTGCTCCTTTAACGGAGAATACGCACATTCCAAACGGAGGTGTAATAAGTCCCATATGTACAAACAATACGATAACAATACCAAACCATATAAGGTCAAATCCCATATCTGCAATCAGCGGTGCCATCATAGGAACCGTAATAAGCATTATGGATGTCGAGTCGAGTACGCATCCGAGTATGATGATTACTACCATGAGCAATGCCAGTATCAGGTATCTGTTGGCATTTAATCCCATAACAACATCACTGAGCCATACAACTGCGCCACTCATTGCCAGCATTCTGGAATACATTGTTGCTGCTATAAGCAGGAACAGGATCGAAGATGCTGAAGAAGCAGTTTCAAGAAGTGCATTCTTTAATCCGCTTAAATTCATACCGGATAAAAATCCTATGATAAGTGCGCCTAATGCACCTACACCTGCAGCTTCTGTCGGAGTGAAAAATCCTCCCCAAATTCCGCCCAGAACCAGGATGATAAGGAGAATTGTAGGAATTACGCTGATGCATACCTTGGCAAAGCTTTCTTCTTCAATTCCGCCTGCGGCTTCAATCTTTTCATCCAGCTTGTTTTCTATATCCTTCTTGCTTCTCTTATAATATCCCGCTTCAAACATTTTCTCCGGTTTGAAGATTGCATATCCCAAAACAAGAACGGAGAACATTACCGCCAGTAATATACCCGGCAGTATACCGGCTATGAACATCTTTCCGATTGATACTTCCGCCAGCATACCGTAAAGGATAAACATAAGGCTTGGCGGAATGAGCATTCCCAGTGTTGAACTTCCTGCAACACATCCTGCTGCCCACTGCGGCTTATAGTGATGACGTTCCATTTCAGGAACGGATATTTTAGCAAAGATAGCTGCTGATGCGATTGCTACACCTGTTATTGCTGCAAAGACTGCATTCGCAAGTACAGTTGCTACTCCAAGGCCTCCCGGAATCTTTTTAAGAATTTTTTCAAGGAAAGCGAACAGGTCCTTTGCTATATTCGAATTGCTCATGAATGCCCCCATGAGCATAAACAGCGGTATGACCGCAAAGGAATAACTTCTCAAGGCTTCAAACGAAGTTGTTCCCAGAATGTACAATCCGGAATCGATATTGCCGGACATGAGAACTATTCCCAGCACGCTCATAAGTGCTAATGAAAAACCTATATGAACACCTGCGATTACGCAAACAAATAGGCCGACTACCACAATAAGTGCTACTGCTAAACTACTCATTCACGCCACCTCCGTTTTCTACGCCCGCAAGCTTGTCTTCTTTTTTTAGAGTAATCTGCTGCAGTACATATACGGCACAGCTCCATGCTGAAAGCAGAGACCCTAAGATAATTATTCCTCTAACAGGCCAGTTTGGCCATTTAAAGTTGCCTGTAATCTCATATGAATGAGTTTCGATCGCACTGACGAACGGTTCCCAGGCAGATATAATAATAAATACGAACAGGAGAAATCCCAATGTGTATGAGATTATGTTCAATATCTTTGCTCCTGTAAATCCTACTCTGTCAACTACGATTGTAGTTCTGACATGACTCAAAGTAGCTGTCGCCCATGGAATCATGAAAAATGCTATTCCTACAATGGAGTTTCTTACTATTTCAGAAGCTCCTACAAATGAAGAATTGAAAAAGTTCTTCGCAATTACATCATATGTGATGATCAGCATTATTATCAAAATCCATATAGCTCCGGCAAAGCTCAACCCTTCTGAGAGCTTTCTTATGCCTTTATCAATTTTTAATATAACACCCAAAGCGTTCACCTCCTAAGAAAGAACAAGGTAACTAATATAATGGTTTTTAACAGAAATTATAATTCTTCACTCCAATCTCGTGGCAGTTCATAGCCTGTTTCCTTAAGCAATTCGATATATCTCTTCATAATTTCCGTGCCATTATAACCGGCTTTGTTTGCATCTTCTACCCATGACTTGGCCATGTTAGGAATCAGCTCTGCATACTTTTCCTTTTCGCCAGGCTTCATTTCTACTACTGTAAGGCCGTTGTCCACCATATGCTGCAAACCCTTTTCGTCCATTTCGTTGGCGATAACTCCGGATTCAACAGTGTATTCACGTCCTACCTCTATGAAAATCTCCTGAACTTCCTTTGGCAGTTCGTTGAATTTGTCTTTGTTTACAGTAATATATCCGCATGATACTGCACCTAAATCAAGGTTTGTCTGATACGGCGCCACTTCATAAAGCTTATATCCGTCTGATGATGCCGGGTACATTACCCATCCATCATAAACGCCTGTCTGGAATGAAGTGTAAGCTTCCGTCAGGTCTCCCTGAATAGGGACTGCACCGGTTCCCTTCAGCATAGGAAGGTTAGGTCCTGCAGCTGCAACGCCGACGTTTTTAAGATCCGAGATTTCATCTACCGGCATGGTTGTGATGAGCTGATAACAGCCAACACCGCCTATGCCAAGGCAGATTGAGTTCATGTCATCAAAAACTTTATTGAAATCTTCAGGATACTCTTCCGAAAGCTGTTCCATAATCTTGTTAACCGTTACAAGGTCCGGGGAGTTGAAAGGTACGTTGTACGTCAAGTTCTGCAAAATCATATTTGAGTTAAATGCTGAGCATACAGCGCCTACATCAAGCAGTCCTGCTCCTACTGCATCACCTACTTCTGCCAGCTTTGCTACAGATCCGCTCCACGCAGTAATCCATTTAATCTCATAGTCTGTTCTTTCTGCAACTCTCTTTTCAACTTCCTTAACAAAGAAATCATTGGCCGCCACATTATAAGGCATTCCTGTTTCCGAATGTCCCGAGCCTATTCTAAGCTCGATTACCTCAGCTTCGCCTTTACCCCCATTGTCTCCGCACGATGTCATACAAACACCCATAGTGATTACAAGAACCATCGTTGTAATTATTGCAACTAATTTCTTAGCTTTCATTATGTGCCTCCTTAACAACAAAGCGACTTATATAAACACTTCTTCTAAAAATAACTGTTATTTTGCTTTAGAATGTGATTATAGGCGCACATGAAGGGTCAGTTATAACGTTGATAACATAAGACACATCTGATGCCATAGCTCTTTCTATAGCCTTGCCTATATCAGCAGAATCAGTTACCTTTTCACCGTCGGCACCAAAGCTCTTTGCGATACCCACGAAATCAGTAGGCTCAAATTTAACCTTTTCAGCATAAACTTCAAATCCTTCCGGATCGTCTTCATAAGCTTCTGAAACATATGGGATGCACTGATTGAAGTGTGAGTTATTGTTCAGGATTACGATAACTTTTATGCCGTTTCTTACTGATGATTCCAGCTCTGAAAGGTGATAATAGAAAGCTCCGTCTCCACTGAAGTTGAATACCGGTCTGTCCGGACAAGCGCACTTTGCACCGATTGAAGCCGGGAATGACCATCCAAGTGAACCTGCAGCTCTCATGTATTTCTGAGTGTCTTTCATTCTGATTGCTACATCAGCCCAAGTTGCTGACCAGCCTGTATCTGCTACAACGATTGCATCGTCAGGTAATGCTTTTGATATTTCCTGACAGAGTCTTCCTGTCTGAACAGGAACTGTTTCTCCGGACATGTCGTCCAGTTCTTTGAGGGATTTGGCAACATATGCTGCTGCTTTGTCTCTCCAGTCTTTTCTGTCCTTTTTCTCAATTAATGGAAGCAGCTGTTCCATAACTGTTCTGGCGTCGCCCTGAAGACCGAATGTGTTCTTATAATTCTTGCCCAGCTCTCTTCCGTCAATGTCGATATGGATAATCTGTCTGTCGAGCGGCGGTGCTGTGAATGCCAGTGTTGTCTGGTCTGATACCATTGAGCCGATGTAAACAACTAAATCGGAATCTGTAGTGATATGGTTTGCGCATGCCATTCCATATCCGCCTACTACTCCGCCCCAAAGCGGGTCATATTCACTGATTATAGTTTTTCCGTCAGGAGTTGTACAAACAGGTACATCAGCCTTTGTTGCCATTTCATATAATACCTTGCCGTCAGGATCTGAAATCAAAGCGCCTCTGCCTGCTACAAATACAGGACGTTCTGCCGCATTGATCATCTCTGCCGCTTTTTTTACAGCCTCGGGATCTGCTGCAGGTCTGAATGCCGGTATTGAAGCGAAGCCCGGTTCAGGTACAAAGTTCGCATTCATCTCTGCCTTTTCAGCAACTTCTCCAGCATATCCGATTACATCAAGATGTACTGGTCTTGGCTTTCCTGTTGTTGCTTCTCTTATAGCCTGGCTTAACAGGAACGGCAGCTGCTGAGCATCATATGTAGTTTCATTGTACTTAGTTACTCCTGAAAAATGTGCTCTGTGGTTTGATTCCTGATATCCGCCCTTCTGATAAGCATTGTCCTGTTTAAATCCAGTCATAGCCAGTACCGGAGTGTTGCCGAGCCATGCATCATGTACGGATGCTGCGAGGTTTGCTGCACCGATTGACTGTGACATGCAAACACCGATTTTGTTTGATGCTCTTGCATATCCGTCTGCCATATAACCTGCAGCTTCTTCCGAATGAGCCAGCACCGGTGTTATACCATACTTTCTCATTTCTTTAGTGGAATAGAAAAAAGCAAGTTCTTCATAGAAAACATGAGTAGTGCCATTAGCCTTTAATGTCTCTCCAATGTACTCATATCCTTTTAGTTTAGACATAAAATTCTCCTCCTTTTTTAATGTCTTCTTTAACTATTGCCTTTTAATAGCGCAAATTCGGTGCCACTTCACATTATGGATTTGCAAATTTCCCACTAAGATACTCTAATCCTTTAAATTTAAATATATTTTTTGTTTGAATTTTTTTAAATGCATTTAACATTGATGATATGAGGCACTTATTTTGTTTCTAAAGGAAACGAGGAGTGTTTCTAATCGAAACACTCCTCGTTTCCTTGGGATACAACTATGTAAGCTCGTATTCTTTCAGTTTTTTATAAAATGTCTTGCGTCCTATGTTCAGCATCTCTATAGCTCTGCTCTTGTTATTGTCACTCCTTTTCAGTGCTTCTAAAATGAGTTCCTGCTCCAGTGCCCTTGTTCTTAAAGGAATGTTAAGTATGTCATCATCATTAAAAATACCTTTAAGCTGGTGATGCTGTTTTATTTTTTCAACATTATCTTCTTCAATATTATCTATAAGTATATCATAAGTCTGAATTATTCTGTCACACATTATGACACTCTGCTCCATAACATTTCTAAGCTGTCTGATGTTTCCCTGCCAGTCATAGTTTTCAAGAAGCCTCAGTGCATCTTTTGAAATATTTAATGATTTTCCATACCTGTCATTAAAGGAATTGAGGAATTTCAAAGCCAGAGGTTTTATCTCCTCTTTTCTGTTCCTAAGCGGCGGAACCACCAGCTTAACCACGCTCAATCTGTAATACAGGTCTTCACGGAAGGTGCCGTTTCCTACCATTTCTTTTAAATTTCTATTGGTCGCAACGATAATTCTTACATCAACTTTCTTGGTTTCTTTTCGCCCGACTTTAGCAATTTCCTTATTCTGAAGAAATCTCAGCATTTTAACCTGTCCGGCTAAAGATATCTCCCCGATTTCATCAAGGAAAACCGTTCCTCCGTCACCCATCTCAAAGATTCCCATTTTACCGCTCTTATTGGCGCCTGTAAAGGCACCTTCTTCATACCCGAACATTTCACTCTCCCACAAGGAGTCCGGTATAGCGCCGCAGTTTACAGGGATAAACGGTTTATCGGCTCTGCCGCTGTTATTGTGAATAAGGTTGGCGATGAGTTCTTTTCCCACGCCGTTTTCGCCCTCTATAATCACATTTGCATATGAGTCTGCTACTTTTAATGCGGTGGTGACCACTTTCTTGAAGTTTTCACTTTCACATACCATTTCATCAGGCAGTTTTGTGATTTTATTCTTATAATAGCTAAGCAGCTTCTCCTGCTTGCTTATTTCCGTTTTAAGTTCTTTTATATGCGAGATATCCTGAAATATTACTACAATATTATTCAAGTTCTGATTTATCCCGCACAAAGGAATTCCAATAAGGGAAAGCTCCGTGTTGTTGCTCAGCTCAATGTTTTCATGGAAAACATCTATTTTGCCTATTTTAAATTTATTTTCAAGAGTTGTTCTTATCTCTTTCTGATATATCGTTCCATTAAAGCTGCGAGGCACGGTTTCCTGGAACTTTTCATTATGATAAATGATTTCCAGCTTGCTGTTGACGATAAAAACCGCTTCTTTCAGGTTGTCAAAAATCTGTCCCACAAGGTTATTAAACTGATTGATCTCGTTAATCCCTATATATATGCTGTTGGCTTCATTGTAATCTTTAATTATTGCCGCTGCCCCAAGGTACTTTTCATCATCGCCTTTGAGAGCTTTATAAAGTGGCATTACTGTTGCCCCGGAGAAATTAAGATGCAGAGGATCTTCAACGATTATATTATCATTTGCTTCACTAATCTCCATAAGTCTGCTTTCCGGGAAATTCTCCTGGACATTCTTCCCAATCAGCTCATTATCTTCGATTGAGTGGATCTGCCTGTAGGTTTTATTCATATAGATTATTTTATTGTTTTCATCAATGGCAATAATGCCGTCATCTATGTTGTCAAGCATCCGTTCCAGATAATCCAGGTACTGTTTCAATATATCCACAATCTCCCACATGGAAAGAATGCCTCTGTAACTGCCTTGCTCGTCAACTATAACCATCGGCATAGTGTCTTTTATTGCTTCTTTTATTTTCTTCTGTTCATTCCTGCTGTTTTCCTCAATCGTAGAAAACGCCCCGTTCATTATATCCGAAACAACATTTTTGCTTTCACTGCTGCTGTTAACAGCGCAGTCAGCAACATCAAAAAACGATACCGTTCCTACAGGTTTTTCATCTTCTGAAACTACGGCTGCAAAGTCTGCCTTCTTATCAAGCATCAGCCCAAATGCCTCATTTATTTCCATATTTTCAGCCAGCACAACCCCGCTTCTATCCATCTTATAACCTTCCCTTTTTATAATATTTCCTTATACAGCTTAAACATTTATTACAACCTTATCTATAATTAAAGCAAATCTCGTGCCATCTTGTTTCCGTTTTTATCGTTTTTATTTTATATTTTACCATATTGCTTATTCTCTGATAATATTTTTCTTTTATGTTCGACCACTTTTATCGTTTTTGTCGGGCGCCCGCCGAGCCACTATATAAAAAACCATCCCGGCGTCGAACACTAGGATGGTTTTCAAATTTGTATTTTGTTTTGAAATCTATTTTTCTTATTTATCCGTTACGTCTTCTAGTTGCGACTAATGCTCCCATACCAAGAAGTGCGGCAAGTGCAAGACCCATTGGAAGAAGTATGTTAGCGTCATCACCTGTTTCTGTTGTACCATCAGAAACTTTGTCTGCAGGTTTGGCTGGTTCTGCAGGAGTTGCTGCCGGATCTGTTGCTTCGCACATTGTACATTTTCCGTTTGCATATACATGTTCACCTGTAGCCGGAATAACTACGGATGTAATTATTTCAGTTCCTTCGGCATTATTAAACATTAGTTTGGAATTCTCACACAAATAATATCCAACATTACCATCCTTAACGCAGGTTGCAGCTACTTTGGTGTTAGAATATAAATAGTACAAAATAAACATGACCATTTTCAATAAATATTATATGATAGTCATAGATCAAGAGAGGAGAATGGTTATGGCAAGAGGTACAAGGTATTCACAAGAGTTTAAGGAAGATGCAGTAAGATATCGGTTGGAACATCCTGAGATTGCGCTTCGTAAGTGTGCTGAAAATCTTGGGATTAGTGAATCAGCACTAAAG
>NZ_JACRWC010000057.1 GCF_014306095.1 Lentihominibacter faecis | reverse complement strand
CCGTCTCGTGGGCTCGGAGATGTGTATAAGAGACAGGTCTTATATGACTGATGCAGATGGAATGATTCTGGAGTTTATGCAGGAAGCCAATGCGGATACAAGTCAGGATTATATTAAGCTTCTTCATGTGGGCCACACGGTAACAGATATGGATAAAGCAATCGACTTTTTTGAAAATACCATGGGATTTAAAATGGTAATGAAACCGGAGCTGGAAACAGATGAAATGGAAGCAAAGGGGCTTGGATATCTGGAACTTCAGAATGTGACTTCCGCAACTGCTATGTTTGAAATGCCTTCAGGTCAGATTATAGAGGCTCTTTATTATGAATATCCTAAAATCTCAGATGTTACACCAACACCGTTAAATTATGTGGGGAAACATCACGTTGCATACGAAGTAGAAAATATGGAGGAGGCGCATGCAGAATTAAAGAAGGCAGGCTGCGAACCACTGTATAAGCCTCTCGATGATGGCAATGTTTGCTGGGAATACATGAAGAATTTTGAAGGGACGGTATTTGAGCTGACACAGGAATAGTATATGTTTTTCCTCGATGATTTTACTGTATAAATTGCCAATGGCACGCTGTGAAATAAAAAAGGATCATCTTTATTTTGTAAATTAAAAAGGAATACCTGTTGCAAATAATGGCAACAGGTATTCTTTTTTAAAATTAATTATACGAATATGGAGATAGTTTACATGCCTTCACGAATATTCTTAACCGTTTTGTTCTCTATAATGAGATTTGAGAATGTCCGAATACCACCATTTCCTACGGGAGCATGAGCGGATAATCCTACTTTAACGGTACTTCCTGCGGCAAAATTGAAAAAACGCATCATGTAAAATTGTTGTCCGTCGGTAGAATAGTGAAATGCAAAGGAATCGCCGCATCTGCATATTTGAAGCCAGGCATTTTTTCCCTCGATGTTGCAACCGTTAGCATCGTCACACTCCCCATTGCGAGAAATTACGCTTACGGCAGCATGTGTATTGAAATCGGTCTTTTCGAAGCATGCTTTTGCCCAGTTTTTAATATCTTGCATTACCATAATAGAAGCGGAGTCGTAAGTGTCTTTGAAATCATGAGATACTTGTACTTTCATTACAAAATCTCCTGTCAGTTCAGTGTAGTAAAAAGGCGCATTGCATAAAGACTCTGGGGTGATTCCGTCCTCATTGATTGAACCGTTATTGTAGAAGAAATCACTTTGAGGAGGAGCCAATATTTCGATTTGATCTCCACTAGTTTTAATTTTGCTTTCATTCAACCATTTAAATTCCATAAAATCCTCCTTCGCAACTTGAAAAGCTTTACCATTAATGCACGAATGATAACGCATCCCATAACGCTACATTCAGCTGCAGTGGAATTTTTCACATTTGCTTTCTTTTTTTATAAAAATGTTTGTCTACTTTAAAACGTGCGAATTGTGATATATTATTAATATTATTATTATACATATAATAACGTACGAAGTAAATGCCAAATGGTATATTCCTTAATAAAACCTGAGAAATTGGAAATGTTAGTCTTTCGGGTCTATTTAGATCTTCATTATAATTACTATATATGAACATTCGGCGTGGTCAAAAGTTTCCGACTTACAAGTCAGAAACTTTACGAAATAATATAGTTTTCGATGCAGAAGACCAAAACTCGAAGCCAATCGATCAAAACAGATGGCTCAATAAACCAAAAAACAATTTTGCACGCAAAAACGATCGTAAATGTGATTGCAAAATAGAGACTTTATTTCACAGTCTCACTAAAATAAATATGCTCGCCTTAAAGTGGGAGTGCTTTTAGGCGAGCATATTTTTAAGTATTAAGGTGTGTTATATCAGCTCGTTGACTACAGAGCAGACATTCTTCTTTTCGTAACCGCTCTTGATGCCATCCTGGAACAGCTTCAGCACGGCATCGCCGCAAGGAGTCTTTACACCGTATTCATGCATTGCGCGGAGAATCGTTTCAGTAGCAGTTGCTTCGATGTTCAAAGTACATTCGCTGGCATCATCGAATTCTCTATTGTAATCAGCAAGTTCTGATCCGAAGGCTCTAAGGTTGCCTTCCAGCATGATCGGCAGGATCTCGCGAGTCTGATCAACGAATTTCTGAACGGAATAATCGTTTTTCAGACAGAATGCAGAAGCCTCTGCAAGGCCCGCGATAGCAGCGAAGTGAACCTGCAGTACCGCCAGGTCAGTTACGCTGGCACCGACGATATCGTCGCCCAGATACACAGCTTTTCCCAGGGCTTCCAGCGCAGGCTTTGTTTCGTTAAATGCCTTTTCACTTCCGGCATATACGATATATCCGGTTGGAGTTCCAATGTCTCCGGGATAAACCTCAATAGCAGCATCCAGGTGGATCATATTACGTTCTGCTGTGATCGCTGCCATATCTTTTACTTCGGATGGTGTGGAAGTCGTGGTATCTACCAGGATCTTGCCAGCCAGTTTCTTATCAGAAGTATTCTTGATAACTGCTGCTGCGATATCATGTGTTGGCAGATTCAACAGAATGAAATCTTCTTCTCTGGATTCATCCAGAGATGCTGCATACTTAGCACCTTTTTCGATGTAAGGCTGCGCAGCTTCCATGTTTAGGTCAACGATCGTGACTTGAAAATCTTTTGCCATTAACGCGCGGATGATAGCGCTTCCCATAACGCCACATCCAACTACTGTAACTTTTTTCATAATTGCCTCCTTTTTGAAAAAATGTGTGTTTGCTTTTTTTGATCATGTGAATTATAATAAATATTATCGTACTTATGATTATATATATAATAACACATAATGTAAATAGGGAATTTATAATAGGAGAAAAAAGATGCAATTGTTTCTGGGATCACTAACTGATTGGATAACACATATTTCGGCGAATTCCATTATTATGATGATCATGATGATTTTTATGGTGATCGGTGGAGTTGACTACATTCGGGGGAATAAGCTGGGGTACGGAAAAGAATTCGAAGAAGGTTTTAAGACGATGGGGACGCTGGCCATGGCGGTAGCGGCGATCATTGCGATAGCACCCTGTCTTTCGCAATGGATCAGACCGCTGGTGACACCGATTGCCCATGCGATCGGAGCGGATCCCTCGGTTGTGGCAGGTATTTTACTTGGTGCTGATATGGGAGGATATCCTATGGCGACTGCGCTTGCAGAAAATGAAGCGGTGGGAAAATTCAATGGACTTATCGTAGCAAGCATTATGGGTCCTACGATCACATTTACGATTCCTGTGGCGTTTTCCTTGATCAAAGTCAAGGACAGACCGTTTCTGGCGGCGGGAATTCTGGCAGGCCTTGTATCTGTTCCGCTGGGATGCCTTGTGGGTGGTTTCGCTATGAAGTTGACCGTGTATAAGCTTTCGCTTTATGCATTATTATTTAATACGCTGCCGATTGCAGTGATTGCAAGCTTGGTTATTGTATCATTGTGGTTTTTTCCTGACCAAGTAATCAGGAGTTTTAGTGCTGTGGGAACGGTGATCACGGGTTTGGCGACAGGGCTTGTTGTAATTGCTGTTTTTCAACAGGTTACAGGGATTTTACTGCCGGGCTTTTGTGCCATGGCGATCCCGGATGAAACGACGGGACTAACTGGTCTGGAATCAGGGATTCTCGTTTGTGGAGAAATCGGAATCGTTCTGGCGGGGGCGTTCCCTTTAATGAAATGGATTACGAGCACTTTTGGAAAAGAGCTGGGAGGGATCGGAAGCCGATTTGGACTGAAAAAAGATGACTGTGCTGGAATGATTGGAGGTTTGGCGAATTTGATTCCCTTGGTCACTTCGCTGGAAAAGATGGGATCAAAAGGGAAAATCGTGAGCCTGGCTTTCGGAACAGGCAGCTTCGCTGTATTCGGTGACTTCCTGGGATTTACAGCAGGAGTCGATCAGGAGATGCTGGTGCCGATGATTTTGGGGAAAGTAACTGCGGGTGTTGCAGCTTTGATTATCGCTAATTTTATGACGCCGAAGCTGCTGGAAAAAATCGAATCAATAAAATAGGCAATCAAAAATGCCGCTGATAGCAAAAGAGTTATGATAAATACTAAAAAAACCTTGACAACTAGAGTATTATCCCCTATTATGTAATTGAAGAAAATATCGTGAGTGGGCACTTCGGAAGCCGGTGTGAGTCCGGCACTGTGTCTCAGCAACCGTGATATCTGCGGAGGAACACGCGAGGTTTGCTGCAAAGCATCCTGCAGTCACTGGGGAGCGGGCTTTATTTCTGTAAAGGCTATAAGCCGGCGAAGCTCTCTGGGAAGGCGTTCTGACGGTCAAGGATTAAGTCGGGAGACCTGCACGCTTAAAACAAAAGTCTTCTGAGGTAGGACGACGTTTAACATACGGTCGGTCAGACCGTAGCTTTGTGTACGTTTTTTGGCATCTCGGAGGAGATGTCAATTTTATTATGGGAAGGAGAAGCAATGAACAAATCACCGAAAAAATTATGGAAGCGATCGCTGGGGATCGTGCTGACGGCAGTTATGGTCATAACTGCTGCGCTGCCGACGGCCGCTTATGGCGTGGAACTGAATGCTCGCGCAGGAGGATTCTCAGAAGCCATTGCCGGAACCATAGAAATTCTAGCGGGAAATGGAAGCAGTGCCGAGAACGGCATTTGGCTGACGCAGGATGCTGAGGGAAACTCAGCGGATGCAGAAGCTGCGATGACATATTTGCAGAATAAGTATGTGTCTGCCACTACGAAAATTATCACTGGCAGCACACAGGAAAAGGATACTTGTCATGCGATCATACCATCGAGTAAATCGAGTTTTCGTCTTGCGTATGAAAGCGGGACAGGAACAAGTCTTTATAAGAGCGGATGGTATATCAACGACCAGAAAGATGTTGGAAATACGATTGAGCCGAGATCCGGAAGCTGGACCGCAAGAAACCCTGGAAGCATCAATATCAATCAGCCTGATGCAGACAAGACTTTTAAGGTGACATTAAAGCTGTTTCCAAGCGGCACAGGGGATGATATGATCAATGGAGAAACTGCATCCATGGACAATTCTGCAGCGCTGGCATCGCAGGAGTTCCTGATTACGATAAAGGGCACCGGTGAAGTGGAGACTCCATCCACCTTCGATGTCAGCTTTAAACCAGTCGATAGTGAAACTGGTGCAGAAATTTCGGGTGCAAGCATTACATTAGAAGAAAACTGGAGCACTGTTTATCCAACCAACGGTGTTTATAAAAACTTATCCAAGGATAAGAAATACACTCTGAAAATAACTGCTGATGATTATCTGGATTATAGGGATGAGTTCCAGCCAAAGCAGGGCGGAGAGGTGAAGATCCCGCTGACTAAGGCGGCATACAGCACCATTAAGTTCAACATCAAGGATTCTTCAGGAAAGAACATTGATGGAGCGACGGTGAAGGTCAAACAGGGATACTATGATACCGTAAGTCCGCAAAGTGACGGAAGTTATAAGCTAAAAAACGGCGTGACATATAATTACACGGTAGAGGCTGTTAATTACACTTCGATAAACAGCGTGAGCTTTATCCCGTCAGGTGACCAGACTATCGACATCACGATGACGAAGAACATCTCCCAATATAACGTTACATTCAAGCCGGTCGACAGCAATGATAAGGATATTGCGGATGCTGCAATCAAAGTAACATATGAAGATTCCGATTACGATGACGACTGGAACTGGGTCACAAATGAAATCACAGTAGAACCGGAAAAAGACGGATCATACAAACTGGACAAATCCACGAAATACACCTATACGATCACCGCCGACGGGTATGAAAAAGCGACAGGGACGTATACTCCGAGCGGTGATAACGAAGACATTACGAAAACGATCACCTTGAAATCCACGAAGACTGTCGATCCTGCAGATCAGGCGAAAGTGGACGCTATTAAAGCAAAGTTTGATAAAGAAACCAGCGTTCTCAGACCGGATTTTTCGAAGGATAAAAAGATCACGGATCTGGTGCTCCGCCAGATAAAGGGATACACGGACCTGACGACCGACGGCGTAACGGTAGAACTGAAAACGTCTGGTGATACGAATTACATTAAAAATGATGGCACGATCATCTATAAGAACGGCGCCCTCGATCAGTGGGGAAATAACAGTACTACGGTAACAGGAAATATCTTTGTATTCAAAGCAGGCAATGCGGAAGCCGTTTCCGCTGAAACGCGTGCGACCATCTGCTGGGACAGAGACTATTTCAAATCTCAGATGCAGAAGGAGGCAGACTCCCTTACATGGGACACGATCAAAAATGCCAACCTGAAACAAGACGAAGTAACCACGGATCTGACCCTTCCGCAGTGCATGGGGACTTCCGCCAGGAATGTCTGGTCCAAGGTGACCTGGACGTCTTCGGATCCTTCACTCATTTCCATCGACAAGACGGGATATGACTCCATGATCGACCCGAAGAAGGGAACGGTGACACAGCCGAGTGAAGACCGCGTAGTTACTCTTACGGCTACGTTCCAGGCGAACGAAGCTGATCTCAATGAGTACGTGGAAAAAGTCGGCGATTTCGGTACCATCACCAAGACTTTCAAAGTCACAGTCAAGGGCAAGCAGGCTGCCAAGCCGACGGAAGATGAACTGAAGGCGATTCTGGACAAATATTACACAGCGGACAGCCTGACGGATCCTAATACAAAGGAGAAGGTGGATCCTGCCAATGTAACAGGCGATATCCAGCTGCCAAGATACACGAGGATCAAAGATGAAAACAACAAAGACGTTTTCGCCAACAAGGAAATTACAGTAACTACAGACAAGGAAGATATCCTCAAAATCAATGGCTACCGTGCAGCGGTAGACCGGTTTGCAAGTCAGAACGAGAAGGAAACCGTTAATCTGATCGTTACCTTTACGAGAGACGGCGTGACCGTTTCTAAGAAGATCCCGCTTACAGTCAGCATGATCACAGACAAAGAGCTGGATAAGGAACTGGCCATGATGGAAAAAGCGAAGGAGCATTACTTTGACGGCATCAACGACGGCAAGTATGCGGACAAGGATTCCATCACAGGTAACCTTCATGCATTCTGTGAAATGAGTCTGGATGAGCAGGGGAATCCGGTATGGGCGTACAATGTTGACGATAAAACCGGTACAGGCATCATACCGGACGATTACCAGGATGGTTCCCTGGGGCAGACGGGATGGCCGTATAATCGGTTCAAATCTTCCAACAACGCTATCGTAACTCACGAAAATCTGCTGGTGACCCGCCCAGAAAACTCGACGCAGATCACGATTTCCTCGCTCCTTTCCAGTGAGAAATATGGTAAGTTCGCCAAGGACCATCCGAACAATGAGAAGCTGCAGAAGCTTTACAAGCAGGAAGTTTCCGTAACTGTGACCGTCAAGGGCACCAAGGCGTCTGCCGAAGCTCTGCTGGCAGAGATCGAGTCAGCCCAGAAGCTTTACGATAGCATGGTAGAAGGCACTCAGCCGGGCGAATACCAGAAGGGTGCAAAGGCTGCTCTGGCAGAAGCCATCGCCAGAGCGCAGGCAGTAGCTGACGATAAAGACGCTACAGAAGCGCAGCAGGATGCAGCCATCGCTGATTTGCAGCAGGCTGTAAAGGATGCGAAGGCTCTGCAGAACGCAAAAGAAGCATCCGTAAGCGTTCGTATCAATATGGATTCCGGAAAACCGGGGAAATCCTATACAGTAAAAGTAACTTCCGATATGGCGGCCAAGGCAGGCTTCTCCAAGCCGGAAGGATTTGAAAACACCGTGACTATTTTGGACGCTATGGTAGCGGCACATCAGAAGATGTACGGCGATGACTTTGGGAAAGATCCAGGAAAATATTTGATTATCAACGGCGGATGGATCCAGAAATTCTGGGGAATAGAGACTGGTGCGATAGGATATCTGCTCAATGATCAGTCGCCGGCAGATTTAAATGGGAGTGCGACGCTCTGCAATAATTCCCCGATCAAAACAGGCGATGTCGTGACTGTGTATCAGTATGGTGACACTCAAAATTATTCTGACACGTATCTGTATTTCGTAGATTCCCAGATCCAGCAGAAGGAGCTGGGTGAGGTTTCGCTGACGCTGATGAGAAGCGGGTATGATGCAAACTGGAAGCCGGTAAGTTCTCCGCAGGAAAACTGCAAAGTCGTCCTCGCGGACAGCAACGGCAAGCAGGTCGCAGAGGGTACGACCGATAAGGACGGTATCGTTACCTTTAAGATTTCTGAAGCAGGCAGCTATAGTGCTGATGTAACAGCAGCTCCGTTTGATTATTATGTGTCCGCTCATGCGGACATCACCATCGGCGACAGTCAGGTGGTAGATCCGGACGATCCGAGCAAGGATGATATGAAAAAGGACGATCCGAAGAAAGACAACGCGATCCGGGATCTTAATAAGAACAAGACGACACTGCAGGCTGGAGCAGGCGGAAACGGTGGGTCTGACGGCAGTGGCGGCGGAAGTGCTTCCGGCGGCAGCGCCAGGACAGGAGACGATGCACAGCTTTATGTGTGGATGATGCTGATGCTGGCTTCCATGGTGGCGGCAGTTTACATCTACGCAGCAGCACAAAGACGGGATGACCGTTTCTAAATAAAAATGTTATATCGATGAATCAGGAGAGAAAAATGCAGACGCAGCAGCAGAAAAAGAAAAATAAAAAGCTGTTTAACATCCTAATGATCGCCATGATCGCCGTGATTGCCTTTTGTTCAGTCATGGCGGTCGGTCATATCAGGGGATGGTTCGGCAGTGGTGATTCCAGCTCCGCGGTGGTCACGAAGGAAATCAGCGGAGTTGCCAATATTGAGCGAAGCGGCGTAGGGTACAGCTTAAAGGAAAAAGTACCTTTGAAGGCCGGAGATATCATAGAGACCGAAACAGGTTCCACGGTAACGGCGAAAGTAAGTGGCCACAACGCGCTTACCTTAAATGAAAATGCGGAACTGTCCGTAAAAAACAGCGAGAAGAACGACGTAGCCTTTACGCTGAATGAAGGCGAGATCTTTGCAGATGGGAAAGATCCGGGGAAAACATTTGATGTAGCGCTGGACAAAAACACCGTGCATGCGGCAAAATCCGGGGACGCAGTAACCTTTGCAGCCTCGCAGCAAAAGGGAAGTGCGACGGTCAGCGTTATGAGAGGAAGCCTCAGCGTAAGCATCGAGGACGGAACGGAAAAAGATGTGAAAGCTGGAGAATCCCTGCTGATCGCCCACGATAACGAAGGGCATCTGAGTGCAGAGATCGCGACTCTCAAGGCTGAATCTTTCGACGATTTTGTGCTGACACAGGCGTTAAAATGCGACAGTAAAGACGATCTTTGCTTTGCGGCCAAGGATCTGAAAAAAGTACAGGAAACACGGACTGCTGAGAAGCAGAAAGCACAGGAGGCGGCAGCGAAAGAAGACGCTCTGTATAAAGAGATCATGTCGTCCGACGGCAGTCAGTCCGGAAGTTCATCAGTGTCCGGCAGCAAATCCGGAAAAAGCGGCAGCTCTTCCAAAGTCAAGACCTGCACCATCCAGATCCGCTGCGATTCCATCCTGAAACACATGGGGGATCTAAAGGAAGGCAAGAATAAATACGTGCCGGCAAACGGCGTGATCCTGGCCACCAGCAAGGTGGAATTCGCAGATGGAGAAACGGTCTTCGACGTGCTGAAACGAGCCTGCTCCTACACGGGGATCCAGCTGGAATATTCCTATACGCCGATGTACGGCAGCTATTATGTGGAAGGGATCAATCATCTGTATGAATTCGACTGCGGCAGCCAGTCGGGCTGGATGTACAAGGTCAACGGATGGTTCCCGAATTACGGATGCTCCAGCTATAAGCTGAAGGATGGCGATGCGTCGTCTGGAGCTATACCTGCACGGGAATGTAAAGGGGAACAAGGAGAAAAAGCATGAAACGAAGTAAAAAAGCATTAAGTATTATAGTGATGCTCCTGATGGTGGCGACGACGCTGGCGCCTACCTGGGCCTTCGGAACGGAGGCGGCTCCGGCAGCACAGAATAGTGTGCAGGAGAGCCAGGCTGCAGCAGTGGAAACCAGTGGTGCGGCAGAGCCGGTTCTTGCAAAGCTCTCCGTCAAGGCATATCAGTATGCAGCAGGTGATCCTGCAAAGCCGCTGAAAGCGGAGGCTTCTGCTTCCGACGGCGGCACGCTGACCTATCAGTGGCAGAGCAGCAAAGACGGAAAGAACTTTACCGATATCAAAGATGCTACCAATGCGGAATACACCCCGCAGACCGGGGAAGCGGGCACGGTATATTACCGCGTTCTGGTAACCAATACGGCGGGCGGATCTGCATCCTCCGCTGCCGGTGAAACCATCACGGTCACGGTAGCAGAAAATGCGGTTGCGACTCAGGCGGCGGATGCCAGCACGGAAGAACCGTCTGGAAGCGGTACGGCAGCCGATCCATATCAGATCGGGAACGCCGATCAGCTCATGTGGTTTGCCGCAAAGGTCAATGGCAGCACGAAAAAGAGTACATCCAATTTGTGTGCAAAACTGACATCTGATATTGACCTGACGGGGAAAGAATGGACGCCGATTGGATGTTACAACAGCTATAGTGACTGTGTTTATTATGGTGGTACGTTTGATGGGGGCGGACATACGGTTTCCGGGCTGACGATCAATAATGCCAAGACATATCAGGCGCTATTTGGTTATGTAAAAGGCGGAACGATACAGGATCTGACGGTTAAAGGCAGCGTTAAGACTTCTACGAAAAGTTCGTCATACGCAGCGGGGATCGTATCCTACGGAAATCCTGTAACTATAAAAAACTGCACCAACGAGGTGGATGTGACGGCGAGTGCCAAGGGATATGCTGCAGGTGTTTGCGCATATGTGATAAATGGTTCGAAGTTGGAATCCTGCACCAATAAAGGCATGGTGTCCGGATATGGAGATTACGTGGGCGGTGTTGCAGGAACGGTAACAGGATCAACGACAACGATTACAGGCTGCTTTAACCATGGAGTGGTTACAAACACAGGAAAACCCAGCAGCTATGCTTACAGTACCGGTGGTATTGCAGGCGGTATTTCCACCGGTGTTACCGTAGAACGTTGCGGGAATACGGGAAATATTACTAGTACATTAAAACGTACCGGCGGCATTGCAGGAAGTGCCGGAGGTACTATCAATGCTTGCTTTAATACAGGAACGATCACTGGTATTTACGGCGTCGGCGGGATCGCAGGAGATTCGGGGACATCTGATGCAAAAGTCACTGGATGCTATAATACGGGAGACGTAAAAGGTGTATCGCCGTCGGCGTCTTTCAAGGATACCAATGCCAAGGGGATCGGCGGCATCATCGGTGGTGTGGGAGGTACCAGCTACAAGGCTTCTGTTTCCGGCTGCTACAATATGGGAACAGTCAGCAATGCTTCCACGCTGACGGATATTACGGTCGGCGGGATCGTTGGATGCAGCGCAGCCAAAACTTACAGCGGCACAGCAACGGAAAACCTGATGACCGTGACCAATTGCTGGTATCTGGATACGACAGCGGCGCAGGGTGACGGCTACAATAAAAACGCATCGGGCATCACAGCCAAGACGGCAAAACAGATCGCAGATGGCGATATCGGCGACGGCTGGGTCATGGGCCCGGATGGTCATCCGATCCTGGGCTGGCAGGATCCCAATGCGACCTATAAAGTGACATTCAATATCAACCTAGAAGACGCCAAGCTGGTAGTCAAGGATTCTTCTGACAAAACGGTGGATCCAGAGAGCGACGGAACCTATAAACTGAAAAACGGTACATATACCTATGAAGTGACGGCGGACGAGTACAAGACGAAGACGGGAAGCTTTACGGTGGCATACAGCGGACAGAGCATCAGCGTTTCTCTGGATATCCAGAAATACGATTACGTCTTCACCACTGATCCGGAGGATGCGAAGCTGACGGTGAAATCCGGCAATGATGTCCAGAAGTCTCTGGCGGACGGTAGAACCTATCAACTGGCGAAAAAGGGCAATCCATATCGTTACACGGTAGAAAAATTCGGATATGAAACCAAGAGCGGTACGCTGAATGTCAAGGGTAATGCGGACAATGATAAGAAGAGCGTGACCCTGAAAAAGCTACCGGTCTATAAAGTAAACTTTACAGTAGAAAAAGCAGCGGGCGGACAGGATTCCACGCCGGTCATCACGGTGACCAGCAAGGATGACAAGGATGCCGATCTGGAAGCGGATGAGGACGGCGACTACCACTTGCCGGACGGCGACTATTCCTATAGTGTTTCCTGTTCTGGATACAAGACGGTTCGAGGCGAGTTTACAGTTTCCGGGAAAGACCTGACTGTAGACGGTATTCAGCTTGAGATACAGACTTCCTGGGACGGGGAATCTTATACAGAACCTGCAAAGAATGGGCAGGGCGTTTATCTGATCTCCAGCCCGGACGAGCTGATGTGGTTCGATAAAAACGCCAAGATGACCGATTCAGCGAAACTGCTGGCGGATATCACCATCAATGAAGATGTGTCAGGATCTGATGCGACTTCCCAGAAGTACAAGTGGACGCCGATCGGAATGGACAAAACTAAGGCGTATACAGGAAATTTCGATGGAAATGGACATACCATTTCGGGACTGTATATCAACAGTACAGCGGCCAATACAGGTTTGTTTGGTTACGTTGGTGCAGCAGGTGAGATCAAAAATGTAACGATTTCAGACAGTGTCATTACATCGACACAGAATTATACGGGAGCAGTTGTAGGAGATTCCAAGGGGAATATCACAAACTGTCATACTACAGCGACGACTCGCGTGACCGGAGCAAATTATGTCGGAGGGATTGTTGGAGAATTGGACAGCAATATGTCTCTGGCTCAGTGTTCCAATGCCGGGGAGGTACAGGGAACCGGAACGAGTGGTTATGCAGGGGGCATCGCTGGACGTGTGCAGTCCAACGCATCCAATGCGTTGACGGATTCTTATAATACCGGAAGAATTACCGGAGTAGCAAATGTTGGAGGTATCGCAGGGCATCTATATAATGGAGGAGGAATACAGAATGTCTATAATACTGGAAGTGTTTCTGCTTCAAAGGGCGTTGCAGGAGGCATCGTTGGGGCGTTTCGATATGGCACGCTGAAGAATGCATATAATGCAGGTCTGGTGGAAGCCTCGACAAAAGGCGGCGTGGCTGGAAGATTAGAATGGACTGGTGGCAACAAAACGCTCCAAAACGTATTCTATTCTGCCGAATACGAGGCAATCGGCAATCTGAATGGCTGCACGATCCAAAACGGCACGGCAACCGCCAAAACTTCCGACGAGCTGAAAGCCCTCACCAGCGAAGACCTGGGCGACGGCTTTGCAGCAGATACCAATGGGATCAACAGCGGATATCCGGTGCTGGCATGGCAGAACGGGACTGTGAAATCCGACGATCCGGAAAAGGACGACAACGGATGGCAGGGCGAAGCGGCCAAGGTTGTGCCGCAGCAGAAGGACGGCGTATATCAGATCGGAACGCCGGCAGAACTGGCATGGTTTGCCGAAAAAGCTGCACAGGATTCCACTGATCTGAAAGCTGTTTTGACAGCAGATCTGGATCTCAACAACAACGTTTGGACCGGCATCGGCGGACAGACTGCAGATACGGGCTTTGCAGGAACTCTGGACGGTGCGGGACACACCATTAAAAACCTTTACCTGAAAAACGGTAAGGGCCTGATCCCGTACAACAAGGGAACGGTGAAGAACCTTACCCTGGCAGGTATCCTCAAGGGCGGAGATGAAACAGCCGCATTGACAGGAACCAATGCGGGAACGCTGGAGGAGATCACTTCCAACGTGACGGTAACGGGTGGAAACAAAATTGCCGGGATCGCCGGAAACAACACCAAGGATGGCGTCATCAAAGACTGTCACAATACGGGTGCAGTGACCGGGGAATCCTATGCGGCAGGTATCGTGGCATATAACGAAGGTTCTGTGTCGGGATGCAGCAACACGGCTGTGATCACTGCCGGAAGCACCTTTGCAGGAGGTATCGCGGCGGCTAATACCAATGCTGTAAAGAGTGAAGCGGCAAACGTGAGCAAGTCTGCCAACAGCGGACATGTAATCGTTAGCTCGTCAGCAGAAAGAGCTTATGCGGGCGGCGTCGTTGGCTGGAACAACGCCAGTGTCAGCAGCCTTTACAATACAGGAAACGTAGTCAGCCGAGGCGGCTATGTAGGCGGATGTCTGGGTTGCAATACGACGGGTTCTACGGCCAAAAGCCTGTATAACCTGGGGGATGTAGCCGGTTCTTATGCCGATACGGAGACGGGAGAAGTCTTCAATGTAGGCGGTGTCATAGGCGGAGGTACAGCAGGTACCGACTGCTGGTATCTCAGCTCCCTGGCTATCGCAGATGCGGACAGCTCCAGCGCCAATAAAGCCGACGCAGGAACCATTAAAAACAAGGCAGGAAATCTGGCTTCGCTGGCGGGCAGCAAGGAGACTCTGACAGGAACTGTAACGCTGCCGGAAGACGTTCAGGCGGGAGAAACTATCAAGGCCTCCTACACTGACGGTAACGGCCAGGATCCGATGTTCGTCTGGTACAGAGACTGGGGCGGAGAGGAACAGATCCTGGGCTTTGGAGAAAGCTTTACCGTTCCGAACGATATGGTCGGCGTCAAGGTTTACGTCAAGTGCATGGACGGGGATCACTACGGCATCAAGACGGCAGAGTCCGGCAAGGTGCAGGGCATGTCGGGAACGGTCAAGATCCAGGGACAGGAAGTCGCGGGACACACCTTGACGGCTGTTTACAAGGGTAGCGAAAAAGCACCAAAGTACCAGTGGTATCGCGGATCAAAAGCCATCGATGGTGCGACTAATGAAACATATAAACTGACCGACGATGATCTGGGCAAGGAAATTTCCATTCGCGTGACCGGAAGTCTGGCAGGCTATGTTGAAGCGAAGACAGGCACCATCAAGGATGGCGCGTCGGCAGGCATCTGGCCGGAGGATCAGTGCAGCGAACCGGCAGTGAAATCCGGCGTGCACCAAATCTCCAGTGAGAAGGAACTGAAGTGGTTCGTCAACGCCGTCAACGGTGGCAATACTGCGATCAACGGAGCGCTGACGACAGATATTACCTTGAGTACTGCTGATGGAACTGCCGGCAACTGGTACCCGATCGGCAACGACAAGAACTCCTACAAGGGAACTTTCGACGGACAGAATCACAGAGTCACAGGCATGGTGATCCGCGGAGAAAAGAACGAGCAGGGATTCTTTGGAAATATAGACGGCAAGGGAACTGTTAAAAACTTGAAGATTTCCGGAGATATTAAGGTGACAGGCGATAGTCTCTCCACCGGTGGTATCGCTGGATATCTGGAAGGTAAGATCATCTACTGTGAATATAGTGGATCGGTTTCCGGGGGTATGTACGTCGGCGGTATCACAGGTCAGACCGGGCTCAACGCCAAGGTGACGGAATGTCGCAATACAGCATCGGTAGCTGGTACACAGAGTATCGGTGGTATCACAGGCGCTGTATCCTATGGAACTATCAGCAAGTGTATCAATACGGGAAGCGTCGGAACGGAGGGCAAGAGCCAGCAGGCTGGCGGTATCGTAGGACTGATGTCCAACTACGCAGTCGTGGAAGGCTGCTACAATACAGGAACCGTAATCGGTAAAAAGAATCTGGGCGGTCTGGCCGGTGAAGCGACGGTCTGCGCCGTGCCGCAGGGCTGCTACAATATCGGAAGCGTAGCGTCCGGTATCAACACAGGCGGTTCGGTAGGCAGCTATACAGGATCTGCCTATATCAGTCAGACAACGGGAAGCTTCTACCTGGCTGAATCCCAGGCAGCGGCAACGGATAAAACGGCGATGGGAGCTTCTTCGGAAACCATGAAGAAAGCCGGATTCGTGAAGAAACTGAATCAGCAGATCGGTACGGAGTACTTTGCAGAAGATACGGAAAAACTGAATGGCGGATATCCGATTTTAAAATGGCAGACGGAAGGCTCTTCTGAGGGCGGAAGCACGACGAAGCCGGAAGATCCGGACAAGACCGAGATCAGCGTAAGCTTTGGATTAACAGGAGATACAGTTCACGGTGAGAAAGGAAAGCATACAGGAGATGTGACCTGGATCGGTTCGACGGCCTATACATTGAAGAAAGGTGCGACGGCACAGGATCTCTTCGAAAAGGCCCTGGGAGATGCCGGCCTGGACTATGAAATGTCTGGAAACAGCTACGTATCGTCCATTAGCAATGCAAAAGAAAAAGTTACGTTAAGCGAGCTGTCCAACGGACCGTACAGCGGATGGATGTACACCATCAACGGTAAATTCGTGGACTACATGAGCGCTGTTACATTAAATGACGGCGATGTGATGCAGTTCTTCTACGTGGACGATTATCGCACGATCGACTGGGCGGGCAACAAGACTCCTCAGGAAGCTGCGGATGAAGTTGCGGCCATGATCGAAGCTCTTCCGGATGTGGATAAGCTATCGCTGGACGATGCGGCGGCTGTAGGTCGGGCACAGAGCGCCTATAATGCACTTTCCGATGAAGCTAAAGCTCTGATTTCCAAGAACCTGAAGACGAAGCTGGATGCCGCCGTGGCTAAGATCGCACAGCTGCAGAAGACTAACCAGAAAGAATTTGATAAGATCTATCAAGAGACGGGAAGCAGTCAGGCAGCTCTGGCATCCAAGGCAGGGCTGACGGCAGGAACATCCGGCGGTGAATGGGTCGCACTGGGACTGGCACGTTCCGGATCCATCAGCGACACGCTGGCGGAGCAGTACGCACAGGCAGCATATCAATATGTGAAGAAAAAAGGTTCTTCCACCATCAGCGACAGCAAGTCTACGGAGAACTCCCGTATGATCCTGGCGCTGACGTCCATCGGCAAAGATCCGAGTGACGTTGCTGGATATGATCTGCTGGAAGCATTAGCCGATCTGGACTACGTGAAGAGCCAGGGAATCAACGGACCGATCTTTGCACTGATCGCTCTGGATTCTCATGATTACGAGATCCCGAAGGCGGCAGCAGGTAAGACGCAGACTACGCGGGAAGCTCTCATCGACGCCATCCTGGCGGCACAGTTGAGCGACGGAGGCTGGAATGTCAATGGAAATGGTGCTGACGCAGATATGACGGCCATGGCGATCCAGGCACTGGCTCCATATTATAGCAGTAATGCGAAAGTAAAATCGGCAGTAGATGATGCATTGAAGCGATTGTCCAAGATGCAGGAAGTTAACGGCGGATATACATCGTGGGGCACTGCTAATGCGGAATCGGTGGCACAGGTCATCGTTGCACTGACAAGCCTGGGCATCGATCCGGCGTCCGACGGCCGGTTCATCAAGAACGGCTACAGCACCTTGGATGCGTTGGCGACCTTCTATAATGATAAGGGCGGCTTCAAGCACAGCCAGAGCGATACCACATCGTCTAATGGCCTGGCCACGGAACAGGCCTATTATGCGCTAGCCTCCTGGTATCGGCTGAAGGCCGGGAAGACGTCTCTGTACGATATGAGCGACGTAACGACGATGTCTAAGATCATAGAGAAAACCGTGGTAAACGGTGGAGATTCTGCAAAGGATCCGAAGAAGGATACCCTGGCTTCCGGCAGCTCTCTGGCAGCTTCCGGTACGACCCGATCCATCACGAAGAAAGCTACTATCAAGCTTGGCAAGATGACGGAAGCTGCAAAGGCGGTGCAGGGCAAGCTGGATGCTGTCGTCAATGCGAACCTCCCGCAGAATGCGAAGGAGTATACTGACGATCAGATCAGGCAGATCCTGGATGCGTATAAAGCCTACAATGCCCTTTCCGTATCGGAAAAGAAAGCCATCGAGGCGACAGATACCTGGACTGCATTTACAGAGATCACACAGAACCTGGGCAGCATGTATCATTACGATGAATCGACCGGTATCGATGTGAGAGCTACCAGTGCAGAAAACCTGCCGTGGTACATCAAGCTGGTGGCGACGCCGAAGACGGCAAGTGAGAAACAAAAGACTAAGGTGCAGGACGTGCTGGGCGATAACAGCGAACTGTTCACCCTGTACGATATCCACTTCATCAACACGCTGGATAACAGCGAGTGGCATCCGAGCGGTCTGATCCGCGTCAAGATGCCGATGGTCAGCATAGGAAACTATAAGACTCCGGTCATCGTATATATCGCTGACAGCGGCAAGATCCGTCTCATCGAGGGTCACGTGGATTCGGCAGGAGGCACCATCGAGTTTGAAGCATCCGACTTCTCCCTGTATGGGATCGCAGGATCCGATCAGTCCATTGATTCCCTGCTGGGAGCACAGGCAGCCCGCGACGTGATGCCGTGGATCATCACAGGAGCTATCGCAGCGGCGATCCTGATCGCCATTATCGTCATGAGAAAGCGGAGAAACAAGAGGGGATTTTATGAGTAGTAAAACCGGCGGGTATGAACCGCCTAAAACAGAGAATTTCAAGTTTTTCAGTCACAGACAATGCGAATACTTCCCGTGTCACCGGCTGAAAGGCGGTATGGCGGAAGAAGACTTCAACTGCCTCTTCTGCTACTGCCCTCTCTATGCTCTGGGCGAGGACTGCGGCGGTAATTTTACCTACTATAAAGGGGTCAAAGACTGCACCGATTGTCTGATCCCTCACAGTCACAATGCCTACGATTATATCACTTCACGCTTCGGTGAACTGGTGGTGCTGGCGCAGGAAAAGGAGCCGGTAGACAGTCCGGAAAAAATCTGATAGGATGGATCCATGAATAGACAGGATGCATTTTCGGGGTACAGCCCGCAAGTCAATTTCATATTTTACATCGGCACCGTATTTTTTACGGTGCTGATTGTGCATCCGGCGTTTTTGATCTGTTCCCTGGTGCTTGCGGCCGTGTATTATCTGCAGGTCCGAGGGCGGCAGGGGCTTCGGACGATCGTTGGCATGAGCCCGGTCTTCGTGGTGGTCAGTGCAATCAATCCGCTTCTCAACACCGGAGGCGACAGGGCCTTGTTCTATCTGGGACAGCGGCCTTACACGCTGGAAGCCCTGTATTACGGCATGGCGCTGGGATGTATGCTCACAGCGGTGATCCTGTGGTTCGCATCTTATAACAGAACCATGACAAGCGATAAATTCATGTTCGTATTCGGGCGAAAAAGTCCCGTGATCTCCATGATCCTTACTATGGTGTTTCGGATGGTGCCGGGATTTCAGCGAAAGGCGCGTCAGATCACAACGGCCCGCAGGTGTATCGGACGGATGGAAACTGGATCTTCGCTGCAAAGCAAACTCCTGCCGTCGTTTGCGGTGGTTTCGGCTTTGACGTCCTGGGCACTGGAAGGAGGAGTGATCACGGCGGACAGTATGCAGAGCAGGGGCTATGGAAGCGGAAAGCGAAGCGCGTTTTCCATCTATTCCTTTGTGAAGCGGGACAGACTGACGGTTTGCCTGATGATCCTGCTTATGATGGGGATCCTTGCGGCTGTGCTCCGAGGCGGGACACGTGCATCCTACACACCGGAACTGCTGGTGTCAGGATACGATGATCCGTGGCTTTGGATCGGGAGCATCTGCTGGTTTGTATTTTTAAGTATTCCGGTCGCAGTTGATGTAGTGGAGGAAATGCGATGGCATGTTTTGAGATCAAAAATTTAAGTTTTTCTTATCCGGGAGCACCGGGCGGAGCATCCGAAGGCGATCGGGAGCACTCCGGCGCACCGGGATATTTTGATACGCCGAAGGCTTTGCAGGATATCGATCTGACGGTAGAGGACGGGGAATATGTTTTGCTGTGCGGCAAAAGCGGCTGCGGCAAAACGACTCTTTTGCGACACTGCAAGACGGTTCTGACGCCTCATGGAAAACGAGAAGGGAAAATACTGTTTCATGGCAAACCCCTTGAGAAATCCGATCAGCGGACGCAGGCGGCCAGGATCGGCTACGTCATGCAGGATCCGGACGCTCAGATCGTGACCGATAAGGTGTGGCATGAACTGGCTTTCGGACTGGAAAGCCTGGGGATGGATCAGAAGACCATGCGGCTTCGAGTGGCGGAAATGGCCAGCTATTTCGGGATACAGGACTGGTTTTGTAAAGATGTGGGTCAGCTTTCCGGAGGGCAGAAGCAGCTGCTGAATCTAGCGTCCATCATGGCCATGCAGCCGGACGTACTGATCCTGGACGAGCCGACAAGCCAGCTGGATCCCATCGCAGCGGCGGACTTTCTCAACACTGTCCGCAAGATAAACCTGGAGCTGGGAACAACCATACTGATCACGGAGCACCGGCTTGAAGATATCTACCATGCGGCCGACCGGGTGGTCGTCATGGATCAGGGGCAGATCCTGACGGATGGTACGCCGAGACAGGTCTGCGATTTTCTGCAAGGACGGGAGCACGAGATGTTTACGGCCATGCCGGCACCGGTGCAGGTGTATTATGGGACCGGTGGCGTAGCGGTAGAAAACTGCCCTCTTACCGTGAGAGAAGGCCGCAGCTTTTTAAGCGGTATTTTTGCTGGACGAGATCCGGAGTCGCTGGTGCAGGAGATCGAAGTTTCGGGGCGTCATAAATCAGAGGGAGAGCTGGAAAATTCCCCATTATCCATCGTCATGAAGGAAGTCTGGTTCCGTTATGAAAAGGATACGCCGGACGTGCTGCGAGGCGTGGATCTTGAGATCCCCCAGGGCAGCATCTTTGCAGTAGTCGGAGGAAACGGCACGGGGAAATCCACTATGCTGAAGAGTGTTTGCGGTGTTTGCAGGCCGTACCGCGGCAAGATCTGGATCGAAGGGAAACGTCTGGATAAATATAAAGGCGGGGAACTTTTTGCTGGAACTTTGGCCATGCTGCCTCAGGATCCGAAAAGCGTATTCGTGAAGAAGACGGTGAGAGAGGAACTGCTGGAAATGTGCGACGGACGTGCAGCAAACGGAGCAGCAGACCGGAGCGCAGCTTCCGAAGAAGAGCAGATTCTGAAGATCGCGGAACTCTGTGAAATCGATGACCTGCTGGATCGCCATCCTTATGATCTTTCCGGTGGGGAACAGCAGAGGACAGCTCTTGCCAAGGTTATGCTGACGGAACCGAAGATATTATTGCTGGATGAACCGACCAAGGGTATGGACAGCTTCTTTAAACAGAAATTTGCGAGAGTGTTAAAGCGTTTGCAGACAGAGGGCGTAACCGTCGTTATGGTATCTCACGATGTGGAATTCTGCGCACGGTACGCAGATCTGACGGGGATGTTCTTTGACGGGAGTATCGTGACGGTTAACACACCGGAGAAATTCTTTGCACGCAACAGCTTTTACACGACGGCGGCAAACCGCATGAGCCGTCACATATTTCAAAATGCGGTCAATGTAGAGGATGTGATCGAGCTATGCAGGAAAAATCGATAAAAGAGAACTGGGCGGGGCGCAGGTCTGTGAAACAGTGGATCGCGCTGGGACTTGTGATCATCGGGATTCCGGCAGTGCTGCTGCTTTCCTGGCAGATGGGTGATCGGAAATATTATCTTACCAGTATGCTGGTTTTGTTGTGCGCTGTTGCGGCATTCTGGCTCAGTTTCGAGAGACGCAGACCCAAGACGAGGGAAATGGTGCTGATCGCTGTGATGTGTGCGATCGCTGTGGCTTCGCGGGCAGCGTTTATTATGTTTCCGCAGTTCAAACCTATTGTGGGGATCGTCATGATCTGCGGTATGGCTCTGGGTCCGCAGGCCGGTTTTATGACCGGAAGCATCAGTGCTTTTGTCAGCAATTTCATATTCGGCCAGGGAGCGTGGACGCCGTGGCAGATGTTCGCCTTCGGGCTGGCAGGGCTTTTGGCGGGATACCTTTGCAGAGCGGGCGTGATGACTGGCGGAAGGCGGCTTGTGACAGCACTCATCGGCGGCGGGATGATCCTGGTTCTCATTGGACCGATCCTGGACACGTGTACATTGTTTACCATGAGTTCAGTGATCAATACAGAGGCGGTGGGAGCGGTGTATCTGTCGGGGCTGCCGTTCAATGCTGTGCACGGGGCGGCGGTATTTCTGACCCTGCTTATTCTGGCGCATCCGATGATCGAAAAACTGGATCGCATCAAAGTCAAGTATGGACTTATGGAAGCGGAGTAGATTATGAAATTCAGCAGTTATCATCCTGTGATCAATTTGATATATTTTGCGGCAGCGCTGACAGGGATCATTCTGTTTCGTCATCCGGTTTTCCTGGCTATTTCGTTTGCGGCATCCTTTGCCTGGTCGGTGAAGCTGCGAGGAAAGCGCGGATTGATCTTCGATCTGTGCCTGGTGCCTCTGATCCTGCTGTATGCCGGGGTGTATGCGTCTTATAATCACTTTGGAGTGACGGATCTTGCGACCGATTTTATCGGTAACGAAATCACCTTGGAATCCATCGTCTACGGGCTGGTGCTGGGGACGACGACGGCGGCTTTTTTGATGATGTTCAGCTGCTTTCTGGCGGTATTTTCCGTGGACAAGATCATTTATCTTTTTGGAAAGATCTCTCCGCGGCTTTCTCTCATGCTGTCGGTGGCATTGCGGATGTTCGGTCGGGTGCGAGTGCGAGCATCTCAGACCGAAACGGCTCGGCGGGGATTGGGTAAAGGCGTGCACCAGGGAAGCCTCTGGCAGCGAATGAAAAATGGAGTACGGGAGTTGTCGATCCTGATCACCTGGATGCTGGAAAGTTTTTTCGAAAGCGGATTTTCCATGAAGAGCCGGGGATGCGGCCTCCGAGGGCGGACGGCGTATTCCATTTATCGATTCGACAATCGGGATCGCAGCCTGGTCATAGTGTTGTCTGCCTGTCTTGGCGGACTGGCAGCGGCTTTGATGCTGGATCAGACACGGGTCCACTACGACCCGGAGATCATCTGGAACCGGGTGACCTTCTGGTCCTATGTGTTCTACGGCATCTATGGAGCGTTCCTGCTTCTGCCCATGGGACTGGAACTGTTAGGGCAGTGGCGGTTTCAGCGGAAGAGGAAGAATATTTAGTTTCAATTGATTTTCTGTGAGAATCGTTTTATAATAATGATACAGAAGGGTTGCCGGGAGTCTGACGGTCAGGTCAGACTAGGAACGGTTCCCCATAGTGTGAGTGTGGAAAACACCCGTCCAAGGGGAATGATGGACGGGTGTTTTACTTTATGGTAAAACTATTTACGCCTGATCTGTACGATCAAGGCGATCAGAGCAATAACGAACATCCCGAATCCCAATAGATCGGAAAACGTTAAGTACACTGAATCACCTCCCTTCTCAGGGAGCAACCGTCCACCGTATCCCGGCAGCCTTCCGCAGGAATAATATACCATATACTTACAAAAAGTACAAGGATAATTTTAGCAATACATCGAAACAGCGATACCTTTGGGATCCTTCCGAAGGCTTTACTGTTTTTTTATTTTCCATCATTTTACAAACATTTAACATAGCGCCTGGGTCTGAATCATAGGGAAGAACAAGCCTTGCCAGAAGCAGAGTAAAAATACATATCAGTCTTAACCCACCCTTAACATTACCTTCAAACTTAATATCGAATTAACAGGGCTGTTAAACGTAAGTTAACACAGCCCTTTTATAATAAGAGCAATAAGAATAGATAATTAAGATCAGAAGGAGAAACTAATGAACGACGCTTTTCAGATCACATTCGGCCTGCTGGGCGGGCTGGCAATCTTTATTTTCGGCATGAACATGATGAGTGAGTCGCTGCAAAAGGCGGCCGGGGAAAAGATGAAGAAGATCCTGGGGATCCTTACGGTGAATCCGGTGATGGGGGTCCTGGCAGGAACCATTGCAACGGCGGTGATGCAGAGCAGCAGTGCCACGACGGTCATGGTCATCGGGTTCGTCAGTGCAGGGTTGATGACTTTGAAGCAGGGTATTTCCGTTATTCTGGGAGCCAATATCGGGACCACGATGACAGCACAGCTTCTGGCATTTAACATCAGTGATTATATTTTCGTCATCATTTTCGTGGGCTTTATCGTGTCCTTTGTCTTTAAATCAGAAAAAATCAAGAGCATCGGTCAGACGATCTTCGCATTCGGGCTGCTGTTTGAGGGCATACAGATCATGAGCAGCGTGATGAAACCGCTGGCGGAAAGTCCGGTTTTCATCAATATGATCGATCACGTTTCCGGAATACCGGTGCTTGGCGTACTGGTGGGAACGCTGATGACTCTGGTGGTGCAAAGCAGCAGCGCGACCATTGCGGTTCTGCAGAACTTTGCAGCGCAGGCAGGCCCGGATGGCGTTTCCAGCATCATCGGCCTGGAAGGTGCCATCCCTGTTCTTCTGGGGGATAACATAGGAACGACGATCACGGCGCTTTTAGCGTGTATCGGTCAGAGCCGTGATGCAAAGCGCACGGCGCTGGCTCATTGTACCTTCAATATAACAGGAGCTTTTCTGTTCATCTGGTTCGTGAAGCCGTATGCTCATTTTATCCAGGCGATCTCTACAAAGGGTCCGGAAGTTGAAGTCATTGCAAGGCAGATCGCTAACGCTCATACGATCTTTAACATCACCATGACGCTGATCTGGCTGCCTCTGATCTGGCTGCTGGTGAAAATCGTGGTAAAGATCCTGCCGTACAAGGAGAAGAACAGCAAGCAGAAGGACGTTCCGATTTTCCTGGATCCGCGTCTGATCTCACAGCCGGCTGCTGCTATGGAAATGGTGGCGCGTGAGATCCTGCGGTGCAGTGGTATGGTGGAGCAAATGATCCATCGTCTGAACCACGCCATCGAGAGACAGGATCTGCGCCGTGTGGATTCTATCTTGAGACAGGCTGTCGTTGTAAGAAAGCTTTACGACAATATCGTATCGTATCTTTCCAGTCTTTTTTCTTCCGGTTCTATGACGGAAGAGCAGGCGACTCAGACAGCGGGCATGATGTACATATTGAGCGATATCGAGAGGGCAGACGCCCTTTGCACAGAGGCGACGGAGTCTTTGCAGAGTATCCTGGAAAAGAAGCACAAGCTTTCGCCGGAGGCTGTGGAAGATCTGTGCCGGGGATTGCAAATCATAGAAGATATGTATCGGAATGTGCTGGAAGTTATTCGGACAGGTAATGGTGAGGATGCGCGGAAGATCGTTCATAAAAAGGATAACGTGCTGGACCTGACTCTGAAGCTGCGTAAAAATCACATGAAGCGTGTAAAACAGGGAGCATGTGACTCGGAGATGACAAGCGACTTTACGAGGATCCTTCACAGTTTCGATCGAATCGGCAATTCCTGTGCAAACATTGCGGATGCTGCACTGACAGGAGTCAGCTTTGAGTCGGTTTTGAAATAAAAGGATAGAATTTATCCCGGAATCTGTGATATACTAAAACAACTTGGAAATTCAATAGATGAAGAGGGGATTTTTTATGGAACAGAAGAACCGAAAAAAGGGAATGATCATCGGAGGGATCATAGCAGCAGTTGTGGTGATCGCTCTTCTGGTGTGCTGGCTGATGGGTCTTTTTGGCGGGATCAGCAGCGTGAAGGCGGAGGAGATCGCCAGAGACGATGCAGGGCTTGGCGATGCGCAGTATTCCATCGCAGTGGACAAGACTTTCGATGACGGCTGCATGAAATACGATGTGACCATCGTCAGCGATGGCATTCTGTACAACTATCAGATAAATGTACGCAATGGCAAGATCACCGGCAGAGAAAAGCAGGACACTAATTATGGACAGGATGATTCTGGTCAGCAGGCGGTGCAGACGACGGATATCGGCATCGAAAAAGCGGCAGAGATCGCATTGGAGAATGTTCCCGGTGCAGATGCGGACTGCATCACGGAGATGGATGTAGATACGGAACACGGGGCGATCGTGTATGAGATCGAGATCAAATACGATGGTTCGAAGCACGAGTTTGAAATCGATGGCGCAACAGGCAAGATCCTAAAGCGCAGCGACGAAGGCGCAGCGAATTAAGAGCGACTTTAAAAGGAACGGAAGACTGACAATATGGAATCATTAAGAGAATTATTTAAAATAGGAAAGGGTCCGTCCTCGTCCCATACCATGGGACCGGAGAGAGCAGCAAGAATTATTAAAAAAAGATTTGGAGAGGACGCCGAATATGTGGTGGATCTTTACGGATCACTCTCCATGACGGGAAAGGGACATCTGACCGACTACATCATACATGAAACACTGGGAGAAAACTGCCAGGTGAATTTCTGCGAAGAAACCCTGCCGTTTCATCCCAACGGTATGGTGTTTCACATCTATCAAGACGGCGAGCTAAAAGATGATATTACGGCATATTCTGTCGGCGGAGGATCCATCATCTGGGAGGGTGAGGATGATTTTAGCATGTCAAGAAAAAATGTATATCGCGAAAAGAATTTAAAAGAGATCCTGGAAACTCTGGATCGAAATGCCTATTCTTTTTACGATTATGTGATGGAGCATGAAAATGCTCTCTTTGTTGATTATCTGTATGAAATACTGGATACGATGTTTGATTCTGTGGAGCGAGGTCTGAAGCGGGAAGGTACGATCCCCGGCAAGCTCCAGCTTCCTCGTGTGGCCAAGCAGATGTATACGCAGGCCATCAATCTGCCGGCAGGAAGTGAACGGGAAACACTGATCCTCAGTAGTTATGCCTATGCGGTCGCAGAAGAAAATGCTTCAGGGCAGACCATCGTTACTGCACCGACCTGCGGTTCCAGCGGGGTCCTTCCGGCCATCCTGTATTACTGCTACAAGCAGCTGAATGTAGAGAAACCTCGGCTCATCAAAGCTCTTGCTGTTGCCGGTGTTTTTGGCAATGTAATCAAGAACAACGCCAGCATTTCCGGTGCTGACGCAGGATGTCAGGCAGAGATCGGAAGCGCCTGTGCTATGGGTGCAGCACTGTATGCCTGGATCCTGGGACTCAACAACAGTCTGATCGAATACGCCGCAGAAATGGGGCTGGAACACAACCTGGGGCTTACCTGCGATCCGGTTGGCGGCTATGTTCAGATCCCGTGCATCGAGCGAAACGGCTACGCAGCACTTCGAGCCATCGACTGTGCGATCTACGCCAAGAACCTGGGATACGTCCGTAAAAACAAAGTATCCTTTGATGCCGTAGTAAACGTAATGAAAAACACCGGTCACGATTTGAATAAAGCCTATAAAGAAACTTCTCTGGGCGGACTGGCTCTGGAGTTTGATTTATAGGAGTGCCTGCTCCTCCCAAAACAGCTCATCCAGAGTCTTATCCAGCACCTTGCAGATCGCGATACATAACTTAATAGTCGGATTATAGTCGCCCTTTTCGATGGCATTGATGGTCTGGCGGGAAACGCCCACCAGATCGGCCAGAGCCTGCTGAGAGAGATCTTTGGCAGCACGGGCGGCTTTTAATTTTAGATTTTTCATTGGTTAGTTTGCCTCCTTGTCATTACGAATGTAGCACTATCTGACCATATTGCAATCCGCAGTCCTTTCGTGTAAAATAAAATCTGTAGTTTTAAAAGCGGTAAATTGGGGACACCACCTTGTGCCGCTATACAAAAGCCGGATCGGCAGAACTCTTTGCAGTTTTATGCAAAGGATCCTGCTTGAGTTCCGGAGATCTTCGGGTTATCCCGGAGAAGGCGTCGGCAAGAAAAACGGGAAGCCTGCGGCTTTCCGGAAATGACAGCAGCTCCCACTGCTGTCTGTTTTGCTAACGTCTGATTCCTATAGTTTTGATCATGTGAATAAAGAATGGAGGCAAAACAAATGAGAAACTATACGACGCAGATGGATGCAGCACGAAAAGGGATCCTGACACCGGAAATCAAGACGGTGGCGGAGAAAGAACACATGGATGAAGACAAGCTGATGAAGCTGGTGGCAGAGGGCAAAGTTGCGATCTGTGCCAACAAAAATCACACCTGCCTGAGCGCAGAGGGCGTAGGCAGCATGCTTCGCACCAAGATCAACGTCAATCTGGGTGTTTCCCGTGACTGCAAGGATTACGATGTAGAAATGAAAAAAGTGATGAGCGCGGTAAATCTGGGCGCGGAGGCCATCATGGATCTTTCCAGCCATGGAGATACCCAGCCGTTTCGTCGCAAGCTGACCAGCGAATGTCCTGTTATGATCGGGACTGTTCCGGTCTATGATAGTGTGATCCATTACCAGAGAGATCTGGCAACTCTGTCTGCACAGGATTTTATAGATGTGATACGAATGCACGCAGAAGATGGCGTGGACTTTGTTACGCTTCACTGCGGGATCACACAGAAAACCATCGAACAGATCAAGAAACACAAGAGAAAGATGAATATCGTCAGCCGCGGCGGAAGCCTGGTATTTGCCTGGATGAGCATGACTGGCGAGGAAAATCCGTTCTATGAACATTATGACGAGATCCTTGATATCTGTGAGGAATACGATGTGACCATTTCCCTGGGAGACGCATGTCGTCCGGGATGTCTGGCTGATGCTACCGATGTTTGTCAGATCGAAGAACTGGTCCGCCTGGGTGAGCTGACGAAACGAGCATGGGATCACAACGTTCAGGTCATGGTAGAAGGCCCTGGACACGTGCCTCTCGACCAGGTGGCAGCTAATATGAAAGTGCAGCAGAGCATCTGCATGGGAGCACCGTTCTACGTGCTGGGACCGATCGTAACAGATATCGCACCGGGATATGACCACATCACATCTGCCATCGGCGGAGCGGTAGCAGCAATGAGCGGAGCATCGTTCCTGTGCTATGTCACGCCGGCGGAGCACCTTGCACTGCCTGACGTTGAGGATACGAAACAGGGTATCATCGCATCCAAGATCGCGGCTCACGCAGCGGATATTGCCAAGGGCGTTCCGGGAGCACGCGACATTGATGATCGTATGGCGGACGCACGGCAGAAACTGGACTGGGAAGCTCAGTATGAATGTGCACTGGATCCGGAAACGGCGAGAGCTATCCGCGACAGCAGAGCACCCGAGGAAGATCACGGAGATACCTGCAGCATGTGTGGCAAGTTCTGTGCAGTGCGCAGCATGAACAAAGCCCTGGCAGGAGAATATATCGATATTTTATAAAAGAAATATCTCTTTTTAATGAGGAAAGGTTGGTAGTAACATGAGCTATTCGGAACTGGTAAAGGAATTAAAACTGGAAAACCGGCTGATGGCAGTCACAAGAGTGCACGCGAAAGACGAGAAGGTGAACGATATCTTTGGATGTGTCTATAAACGGTTTGAAAGAGTGCTGAACGGGGAGACTCTTGTATTAAAGGAAGGTTCCTGCAGCTGTGGGGGGTTCGATCACAACAGCGGTCTCAACGACGAAAAACCGAAGATCCCCGGTGGATTCGGCGTATTTCTGTCCTATGGTTCCGACCAGCAGTGGACGCCGCCCGGCGAAAAATTCAAGTGCGATCCACAAACGGCAGATGCTATGTTCCAGCAGCTTCCTAAAGACGTGATGGATGGTTTCGATGCCATCAGATTCGAGCCATACAAGGAAGGTATGAAGCCTGATCTGGTTGTTGCATTCGTGGATCCGGATCAGCTGTCCGGTATGCTGGTGCTTCATGGCTATAACAAGTCGGCTTACGATACCGCTATCGCCACGACAGTCTCAGGATGTGCGTCCATGCTGCGGATCCCGTTTGCAGAGATGAAGAAGGATCAGCCGCGTGCGGTCATAACAGGAACTGACCTGGCGCAGCGTCATCTTATCGATGAAAATCTGGTAGCGCTTTCTATCGCCGGATGGGAGTTTAACCAGATTTTAGATATCACGCAGGAGTGTTACTTCCACTCGCCAGTCTTCAAAAAGATCCGCCTGCGGATCCATAAGGACGACGCTGTTCCTGAAAAGAAATATACATCATTAGCATAGCAAAGGAGCTGACATCATGGACTTGACGATCATAGCCGGCCCTCTGATCGGGGCAGTTATCGGCTATTTCACCAATTATCTGGCAGTTAAAATGCTGTTCCGTCCGAGAAGAGAAATCAAGATCGGCAGCAAAACACTGCCTTTCACACCGGGAGTCATCCCGAAAGGAAAGCCGCGGCTGGCACGGGTGATCGGGCGGACGGTCGCAGACACCCTGGTCACAGGCGAGGATATCAGAAAGAGCCTGCTGTCGGACTCTATGCAGGAGGCTGTGGCAGATAAGGCAGAGTCCATCCTGCAAAGCAGACTGCAGACAGCAGTCTGCCGTCTGACCCGCTGGGATGACAAGGAGTACGAGACGACAAAAGAAAAAGTGTGCGATAAGCTGAGCCAGGAAATCTACGAAACCGTACTGCAGATGCCTTTGCAGGAAAAAATCTCGGAATCCATGCTCCGGTACGCTCAGGAAAAACTGGCGGAAATGGGCGGAGACGGCATGATGGGCGGCATGATCGCCATGATGCTCCCGCCGGAACGTCTGGCGTCGATCATCGAGCCTGCAGGAGAGAAAATGCAGAAGTATGTGAAAGACCACGGACTGGAATACATCCGCCCGGCGCTGGAACAGAAAGTCGATGAGATGGGAGAAAAATCCGGAGTTCAGATGCTGTATGACTTTTCCATCAGCAAGGATATGGTGCGGAGTACCGTGAAGTCTTTTTATGCCCATGCAGTGGAAGATCATATGGACGGATTCATGCAGAAGATCGATCTGGCGTCGCTCATTGAGGACAAGATCAACGCCATGGATGTCATGGAACTGGAGAACATGGTGCTTTCGGTCATGAAAAAAGAGCTCAATACTATCGTCAATCTTGGCGCGCTGATCGGATTTGTGATCGGCATCCTGAATATTTTTATTTAAGTGCGACTCTTGAAACATGGTAAAAAAATAAGGAATAAAGGATATGAACGAATCAAATTATCAATTCCGGGGAACGGACGATTACATTATCAGCGATGATCTGATGTTGACGGCAAATATTGCCATCAGAATGAACAAGCCTCTGCTGGTCAAAGGCGAACCGGGCACAGGCAAGACGGCACTGGCAGAATCCATTGCCAAGGCCCTCGGAAGGAAGCTGATCGTCTGGAGCATCAAATCCACCACGAAAGCGCAGGACGGGCTGTATCAGTACGATGTGGTCCGGCGGCTCTATGACAGTGAGCTGGGCAATGAAGGTGTGGATGACGTCAGCAGATATATCAAAATGGGCAAGATCGGCGAGGCGTTTTGCGCTGATGAGCAGTGCGTCCTGCTCATCGATGAGATCGATAAAGCGGATCTGGAATTCCCCAACGACCTTTTATGGGAGCTGGACCGTATGGAATTTTATATCCCGGAAACCGACGAGACCATAAAGGCGAAGCATTCCCCCATCGTTATCATCACATCCAATGCGGAGAAAGAACTGCCGGATGCTTTCCTGCGCCGGTGCGCGTTCCATTTCATCGAGTTCCCAGACGAAAAGCTGATGCGGGACATCATACTGGCGCATTATCCGGACATTGAGACGGAACTGATGGATCAGGTGCTGGACGCCTTTTTCTACGTGCGGGAGTACTTCGAGCTGAAGAAAAAACCGAGCACCAGCGAGGTGCTGGACTGGATCGGCGCACTGAAACTTTCAGGAATACCGACGGATAAACTGAGATCCGACCTGCCGCTTTTAAGCTTCCTTATCAAAAAGGATGAGGACCTGGAAACGGTAAAACAGAGCACCGGCGGCCTTCGCGGAGGACTGCGGTAATGTTCCTGGGATTTTTGCTGTTCCTGCGAAGCGGCGGACTCAAAGTGACGCTTCACGACTGGATGTCTCTTATCGAGGGACTGCACCAGGGGCTTCACGGTCAGAGCTTCCATGGGTTTTATATCCTTTGCAGGACGCTGCTTGTCAAGACGGAGAGCGATCTGGACAAGTTCGACGAGATGTTTCACCGATATTTCGAGGCTGTAGATCCTGTAAAGATCTCGCAGGAGATCAGAGAGCTTACGGCGCAGCCTGATGTTGCTGCAAAGGTATTTGCCGGGTATTTTCAGAAGAATGACATGCCCCTTGGTGAAGCGATGCTGCAGATAGAAGAACGTCTGGCAGAGACCAGAGAACTTTTATCTGCACCGGTGGCGGTAAATGCTGCAACGGCATTCGGCAATGTGCCTGGCGGGACAGGAGCAGGCCCGGGAACAGGTAATGGTGCCATGATGCAGGGAGCAGGTGGGAAGAGTATCGTTCATGCGCGCGGAGACAGACAGTTTCGCGACTGGCGGACCGACTGCACCATCGAATCAAGACAGTTTCAGATGGCGTTCCGACTGCTGCGGGAACTGTCACGCAAGCTGGAAACCAGCGAGGAAGAGCTGGATATTCGCGGTACGATAGATCATACCTGCAGACGGGGCGGGATCCTGGACATCCGGATGCAGCCGCCGCGAAAGAACCGGCTGAAGGTCATGATCCTCATCGATTCAGGCGGATCTATGCGGCCTTACGAGCAGCTTTGCAGTCTGCTGTTTCAGTCGCTGCATAAGGCAAATACTTTTTCTGATCTGAAGATCTATTATTTTCATAACTGCTTGGAGCAGCGGGTCTATGAAGACCCGGAAGTGGATCCGGCGAAAAGCATTAAAACCGACTGGATCCTGCGGAATATTTCCAGCGAGTACAAGGTCATCTTCGTGGGAGATGCGGATATGGCGATCCATGAACTGATGGATGGTTCCGGCAGCAGCTGGTCGACAGCTTCCGACGATGGCATCACCTGGTTCCGAAGATTTCGGGAGAAATATCCTCATTCCATCTGGCTCCATCCCCAGGAGCGGGAGCAGGAGCTGGCATGGATGCCGGAATCTTTCGTTGAGATCGAAAAAGTTTTTCCCATGTTCCGGCTTTCCATCGACGGACTTAAAGACGGGATGTACAAGCTGATGCGAGGGAACTAATGAGACGATTTCCCCGCTCCGGACGGCCGGAGCATTATTTTATTTATCTGCGGGAGGTATAAAAATGATCAAGACATGCATGGACAACGTGCGGGAAAAGGCACCGCTGGTCCACAACATTACAAATTACGTTACTGTAAACGACGTCGCTAACGTCCTGCTGGCATGCGGAGGAAGTCCCATCATGTCAGATGAACCGGACGACGTGGAGGATATCACATCCATCTGCGTAGGACTTAATATCAATATCGGAACACTGAACAAGAGATCCATCGAGAGCATGTTCCTGGCTGGTAAAAAATCCAAAGCACTGGGGCACGTACTGCTGCTGGATCCAGTAGGCGCAGGGGCAAGCAAGCTGCGGACGGAAACGGCCGTGAAGATTTTAGACGAATTGAAACCGGACGTGATCCGCGGGAATATTTCCGAGATCAAGACGCTGGCTTTGGGAAGCGGCACCACCAGGGGCGTGGACGCCGATGTAGCTGACGCCGTGACGGAAAGCACCCTGGACAACGCCGTAGCCTTTGCAAAAAACTTTGCAGCGAAAACCGACAGCATCATCGCCATCACCGGAGCTATCGATCTTGTTGCAGACGCGGAAAACTGTTACGTTATCCGAAACGGCAGAGCTGAAATGGGGCGTATCACCGGAACAGGATGCCAGCTTTCAGGCATGATGACGGCGTTCCTTGCAGCAAACCCGGAAAACAAGCTGGCTGCGGCAGCTGCAGCGGTGTGCGCTATGGGACTTGCCGGAGAGATCGGCTGGAGCCACATGGCAGAAGGAGATGGGAATTCAACGTATCGTAACCGGATCATTGATGCGATCTTTAACATGGATGGTGAAACCCTGAAAAGAGGAGCAAAATATGAAGTGCGCTAAAAAAGATCTATTATTATACGCCGTGACTGACCGGCGGTGGCTGGCAGACGGTGAGACATTATATCAGGTAGTGGAACAGGCTATCGACGGTGGAGTGACTTTCGTGCAGCTCAGGGAAAAAGAACTGGCAAAAGACTTGTTCCTGGAGGAAGCCAAGGAGATCAAGAAACTCTGCAATGCCCGGAAGATCCCGTTCGTCATCAACGACAGCGTGGACATTGCATTAGCCATGGATGCCGACGGCGTCCACGTGGGACAGAGCGATATGGAGGCCGGAGACGTTCGGGAGAAATTAGGTCCGGACAAGATCATCGGCGTGTCAGCGCAGACTGTGGAGCAGGCGAAGCTGGCTGAGGCTCACGGAGCGGACTATCTGGGTGTGGGAGCGGTATTTGCGACTGGCTCCAAGGATGACGCAGTAGAGGTCGGTCCCCAGACGCTTCGGGATATCTGTCAGGCGGTCAGCATACCAGTTATCGCTATCGGCGGCATCAGCAAAGAAAATGTCTCTCAGCTGACAGGAAGCGGGATCTGCGGCATCGCGGTCATCAGCGCGATCTTTGCACAAAAAGACGTGAAGGCAGCATCGAAAGAACTTCACGACCTGACGGCAGAAATGGTGACAGCACCCGCGGAGGCTTTGCAGGAATAAAGGATATAAGGAGCGAGAATGAACGACAAGACAAAAAAACGATGTATCCGGGGAGCGATCTTCGATGTGGACGGAACGTTGCTGGACTCCATGAAAATCTGGGACAATGCGGGAGAACGCTATTTGCAAAGCCGGGGCAGGCAGGCAGAACCGGGGCTTTCCCGGATCCTGTTTTCCATGAGCCTGGCAGACGGCGCGACCTATTTAAAAGAAACCTATGAGCTGCCGGAGACTACCGGCGAGATCCATCAGGGGATCCTGGATATCGTGGATGCGTTTTACCACGACGAGGCACAGGCCAAGGCAGGTGTGCGGGAGTTGCTGGAAGCCCTTTCTGCAAAGGGCGTTGCCATGACCATCGCCACGTCCAGTGATAAGCGGCAGATCCGCAGTGCGCTGGAGCACCTTGATATGGCAAAGTATTTTCAGGAGATCTTCACCTGCGGTGAAGTGGGCGTCAGTAAAAATGAGCCGGTGATATTTCACCAGGCGGCTGCACTCATGGGGACTGCACCGGAAGATACCTGTGTCGTGGAGGATGGATTGTATGCTGTCAGGACGGCCAATAAAGCGGGGTATTTCACCGTAGGTGTGTACGACGCTTCCAGCCGTGATGACTGGCAGGATCTGCAGAAGGAGGCGGATCTGGCACTGGAATCTTTGGAAGATGTGCAGAGGATTATCGAAGAACTCACAGTATGATTTATATATAGAAAAGGAGAGGTTATGAAAACAGCATTAACGATCGCTGGCAGTGATTCCAGCGGAGGCGCCGGTATCCAGGCGGATATCAAGACCATGGCTGCCAATGGCGTGTATGCTATGAGTGCGATCACTGCCCTGACCGCACAGAATACGACGGGTGTATCGGATATCATGGAAGTGACGCCGAAGTTTCTGGGAGAACAGATCGATTCTGTTTTTACAGATATCCGCCCCGGTGCCGTGAAGATCGGCATGGTGGCATCTGCGCAGCTCATCAGCAAGATCGCTGAGAAGTTAAAGGAATACGATGCGAAAAACGTGGTGGTGGATCCGGTGATGGTAGCGACCAGCGGGGCGAAGCTCATCAGCGATGATGCCATCGAAACGTTGAAAACCGAGCTCATGCCTCTGGCGGATCTTCTGACTCCAAACATCCCGGAGGCAGAGGTGCTTGCTGATATGAAGATCGGAAGTGAAGCGGAGATGGAGGCGGCGGCAGGGATCATCAGCCGGAAATACGGCTGCGACGTTCTCTGCAAAGGCGGACACAAGGTGAGCGATGCCAGCGATCTGCTGTGCACAGATTCGCAGCGCATCTGGTTTCGGGGCGAGCGGATCGACAATCCCAATACCCACGGTACGGGATGCACCCTTTCCAGCGCTATTGCATCGAATCTCGCTAAAGGCTTTTCCATGGAAAAATCCATTGAGCGCGCCAAGGCGTATATCACAGGAGCTCTGTCCGCCCGGCTCGATCTGGGACAGGGCAGCGGGCCGATGGATCATACATTTGATATCAAAAGTGCTTTTACGGAAGAGGCTGCTGAATAAGGAGATGCAGACCTGCGGGTTTGAAGACCCGATCTGGGGGAGTTTAGAATCATGAATTCCCATATTTGATTTTTTCGAAGCTATATGGGAACTGCCAAGCGGAAAATAGTTAAAAATCCGTATACCGTACATGCTATAGTTCCTAAAATGACGTAAAAATTTATTACCTGGGAACTGCCATTTTTTATCATGTAAATATATTGCAAAAAACTTCCCATCTTGATGTTTGTTTTTGCAAAACGGGAATCCAAAGAGGAGCATGTTGCTCGCAAACAGCAAAAAATCCAAATCAAGGTTGATTTTTTTGGGATATGGGAATTCATGATTTGTTGTGCGTGAGGATCCGCCCGAGGGGACTACTATCTGATTGCCGGAGAGGACGAACCGGAGAGCAGACCTATTGGCATACGGGGGCAGCGGCATTTGCGGTATCTGAATCAGCATCACAAGGTACTCTATTCCGAACTGCTGATAAGCGGCAAGCTGAACGATTACCTTGCCGACCTAAACGAGCAGGCAGAGGATATGTTCTCTCGGCTGGTAAAACAACTTGCCGAAAAGGAGGGTGTAACGGAAGCGATCAAAGCGGAAAACCAAATGCTGTGGGTATAGAAGATGAACAACATCCGCAAAACCGCTATGGAGATTGTTTCAAGCGATTTGATTTACGCATAACAAGCTATCAGAAAGGCTGCTGTCAGGCGACGGCGGCTTTTCTTTTTCGGGAAGTAATCAAGAAGTCATAAAGTTCCGTGAGTAATGGAAGAAGGCGGTGCTTTGAGCAAAAAGGTATTCACGAAACAACAGAGTATCTGGAAGCATTTCTCAGAAATCTGCTTTTGAACGAGAAAAATGAGCTTCATAATCGAACTCTTCATATAAGTGAACTTTTGAACGAAGAAAAAGTGGACATTGGGGATACAAAAGTGGATATTCAAGACAAAAAAGTGGATATTGAAAGTGTACTTTCCGAAAAAGGTAGTGATTTCTCAGTAAAAACGACAGTTCATATCCATAGACTCTTTGAGAAGTTTGATTTTGATGAGGTGTTTGGAAGAAGTGCAGTTATGGAGCTTCTTGAGTTGAAAGGTTCAGGTGCCTCAAAACTTCTTTCCAATTTGGTGCAGGCAGATATTATTGAGCCGGTATCCGGTCATGGAAAAGGAAAATATAAATTCAAGAAGTAATGTATATCTTATCTGAAGTTTTATTTTCCACGGTGCATTTGACAACGAGGCTCCTGCGACAGGAGCCTGGGAGGCGGGAGCAAGCAGCATATCACTTTAGCCTCCCGGCAGATAAGCCTCTCATGTCGCAGCTCATTATCATATGCGAAACATACAGGAAAAAGTAGAACTGCAACAAACCTTGACACTGGAGAGAAGAGATATTATAATAACACATAGTTAGTGCTCGCTAACCAATGATCAAAAAACAAACAATATAAGCATCAAACCACTGCAGTGCTTGATAACAAATTAGTGCATACAGCATCGGGGCCGGATGCTGTATGTCAATTTAAAAGATTACAAAGGAGGCAGGCTTGATTTTAAATTTAAAAAGCAGGGCCGCATATGTTTTAGCGGTCATCCTTGTGGTGCTCTTGGGAATTACACAGGTTGCGCCAGCATATGCGGGAACGGAAAGTGGTACAGACGGTCAGGGATTCGTTATAGAAAATGGCGTTTTGAAATCATATACAGGAACAGACAGCAAAGTAACAATACCTGATTCAGTTACAGAAATAGGTGAAAACGCTTTGAAAAACTCAACATGCACAAGCGTTACAATACCGAATTCTGTAACAAAGATAGGCAAGAATGCATTTTTTAATTCACGGATAACGGAGATCGACATACCGTCGTCGGTTAAAACGATTGACAGTATGGCGTTTTATGCGGCAAAGATCAAAACGGTAACTTTTCATGAAGGTCTTGAAAGTATAGGATACGGAGCTTTCAGCGAAGTATATTTCCCGGCGGGGACAACGATCGAAATCCCGGCAAGTGTATCCAGCATAGGCGGTGATGCGTTCGATTGTCTTGGACTCGGCGAAAACGGATTATCTGCAATCAAAGTCAAGGGAAAGGATACGACTCTTGGAAGCGGATTTGTAGCTTACTATAACAATGTCAAGGTATATGGGCATAAGAATTCGACTGCTGATACATATGTAAGCTCGTTAAAGACCTCAAAAGGGGATAGTTGCAGACTCGAATTTGTAGATATAGACAGTGCTTTGGATATTGCTGTTGAATCGGTGACAGTCACTCCGAAAAATATTGGACTTTCAACAGGCGGTGAGACCACCCTTTCGGCAAAGGTGCTGCCTGAAAATGCAACAAATAAAAAAATAACCTGGAGCTCATCGGATAATAATATCGCTACTGTTGATCAGAATGGTAAAGTAACTGCCGCTGCGGCAGGAACTGCAAAGATAACGGCAGCAGCGGGAGATAAAACAGGCGAATGCGTTGTTACAGTGAGCGATCCAGATGATTTTGAGATCACAGATGGTGTCCTTACCGCTTATAATGGCAGTGATACGAAAGTAATAATCCCTTCCGGTGTTAAGGAAATCGCCGCAAATGCATTTTCCAAAGGGACAAAAATCACAGAGCTTACGGTTCCGGAAGGTGTTACTAAAATCGCAGCGAAGGCGTTTTACGGTATGAATGCTCTGGAGACACTTAATCTCCCGGCATCGCTTACAACGGCAGGCGATTCGGAGGAATCGTGGTTCGGAGAACTGTTTGTCAGCGTATCTAAAACAGGTACCCCGCAGGGAATTCCAGTAAAGCTTGCGTCGATCAACGTGGCAGAAGGTGGCAAAACTTATTCTTCAAAAGATGGCGTGGTTTACAGTGCGGACGGAACTACACTCTTATACTGTCCCGCAAAAAAGACTTCTATTAGCTTTGATAAAAACACAACGACTTTTGGGAAATATGCGTTTTACAATAGTAAAATAAATTCTATGGAACTTCCGGAAAAGCTTGAGACCATAGGAGATGCAGCGTTTTACGCTTCATCGGTTAAATATCTGAAATTCCCGGATACTGTCAGAAAAATAGGGAAAAATGCATTTTTCAATGCAGCAATACAGTCTGTAAGTCTTAACGAAGGACTGGAGACGATTGGCGGATACGCTTTTTCGGCAGCTCACATAGGAGGAATAACGATTCCGGCATCTGTAAAGAGTATCGGCGAGTGGAATTTCGATTATGACTACGGAACGGATAAATATATTGTAATAAAAGGATCTGATACAACGATCGGCACATCTGCAATTCCATCCTGGTATGCTGTTGATGTGTACGCTCCATCGGGTTCTAAAGCGGAAGAGTATGTAAATAACGCAAAAGCGTCAGGCAGCAGCAAACTGAAATTTCACCCGATCGATGAATTTGTGGCTGCGACTGAGCTGAAAATCAGCGAATCTTCATTGACCCTTAGCAGGCAGGAAGAAAAAGCGCTCTTGGCTTCTGCAAATCCGGAAGGTTCCCATATGCCGATCGTATCATGGAGCAGCAGTGATACCAAAGTGGCAACTGTGAACAGCAAGGGAACTGTAACGGGAGTTCAGCCGGGAATGGCGGTGATTACTGCCAGAGCAGGTGATCTGACCGCTCAGTGCCAGATAAAGGTTGTCAAAGAGGACGAAGAGAGCGACTTTAGCATTTCGAAGGATGGACTGATCACAGGATATCTGGGAACTGACATGAGCAAGCTGCAGATCCCGGAGGAAGTGAACGGGACTAAGGTAAAAGGAATTGCAGAAGGTGCATTCAAGGGTCAGACGGCAATAAAAGAAGTCGTTCTGCCGGACGTTTCAATGTCTATAGAAAAAGAAGCTTTTCGCGGTTGTACGAATTTAACTGCTGTGAATTTTGACAAAGTGACCAGGATGGGAGAAGCTGCCTTTGCAGAAACGGGTCTTAAAAGCATCAAACTGGGCGAAGGACTTACATCGATTCCGAAAAAAGCTTTCCTGTCATGCAGAGCACTGACTGATGTTACCCTTTCAAAGACAGTGGAATCCATCGGAGAAAGTGCATTTTCCAATTGTAATGCGCTGACAAAAATAACGCTCAATGAAGGGCTGAAAACCATCGGACAGGAAGCACTTTACAGGACTCACATTTCAACACTGCATCTGCCATCTACATTTAAAGATATGGGTGGATCCTATATGGGAGATGTGTTCGAGGTTGCGGGAAAGAGTCCTGCGGACACGGCGATGAAGACTATCACGGTTTCTGATGATAACCCTCTTTACAGCAGCCATGATGGTATACTTTATAATAAAAATGCCACTAAAGTGGTGTTCTGCCCGAGAGGCGTGACAAGTGCAAAAGTACTTGACGGAGTTACGGAAATCGGAGACATGGCGTTCTTTATGTGTTTCGATCTGGAGTCCGTAAAGCTGCCGGATACGTTGAAAGTGGTTGGAAAAGGTGCATTCCAGTATGATGAAGCACTTACGGAGTGTGAACTACCGAAGGGCCTTGTGACGGTGAAGGATTCTGCTTTCTTCGGTGCAGAAAACTGGACTGGTGTCGATAGAATTCCATCAACGGTAAAAACAATAGGTGCATATGGTTTTGCAGAATGCAAAGGCAGCAAGCTGACAATTCCGGAAGGCATCACAAAAATCGAAGAATTCTCCTTCTGGGGATATGAAGAAGGTCTGGAGGAAATCAATCTGCCGTCAACACTCAAGATTATCGGAAACTCAGCATTTTCATGGGCCAAGGATGTGAAAAAGCTGGTGATTCCGGAAGGGGTCACTTCGATAGGTGCAGAGGCGTTTGCAAGACTGGATTCGCTGGAGAGTCTGACATTGCCATCCATGTTGCAGGAAATCGGATCGAAGGCGTTTATGGGCAAGGAAGGGAGCAATATGCTGAAAAGTGTGTACATCCCTTCCTCAGTAACCAGCATTGCAGATGATGCATTTCTTAATCGTGAGGACACTGTGATTATGACGGACAGCAAGGATAGTGCTGCAGCAGCCTTTGCAGAAGCGAACGGATTTGAGCTGAAAATTGTTTCGAAACCGGACCCGGTCAACCCTGACAAATCTGAAAAACCGGCGAGCGGTAGTGATCTGAATCATGGAAATGGTGCAGACAAGAATTCCGCAGGTCAATCAACCGGAAAGGCAGCTGATAAATCGGTTTCAACAGGCGATTCCACTGATCTGGCATTATGGATTGCCCTCATGCTGGCAGGGACTGCAGGATTAGCAGGGACAGCAGCATACGGTCGCCGGAGAAAAATGAATCACTAGTACAAATTGTCTTGTATATACTGAATAGAAAGGGAGCGGATTGCAGAATGTGCAGCCGCTCCCTTTGCAGTAGTGTGCCGGGCATGGCACAGTTCTAGCGGGTAAAAGCCCCGTCACGGGTATGTACCGCCAAGTGTAGCGAACCACAAGCCGAAAGCGGCAATGCCAAGGGGGAGGAAGTGGTGTAGCAAAGCCGGCGAGCCTATGATCCTACGAACAGAAACCGGAGCAACAAGTGGAATTAATGGAATGGATATTACAGGACGGGAATATTGACGAGGCAATAAAAGCAGTCAAGCGAAACAAAGGTGCCGCCGGAGGCGGCGGCAGGGATCATACATTTGATATCAAAAGTGCTTTTACGGAAGAGGCTGCTGAATAAGGCAATGCAGACCTGTGGGTTTGAAGACCCGATCTGGGGGGAGTTTAGAATCATGAATTCCCATATTTGATTTTTTCAAAGCTATATGGGAACTGCAAAGGGGAAAATAGTTAAAAATCCGTATACAGTACATGTTATAGTTCCTAAAATGACGTAAAAATTTATTACCTGGGAACTGCCATTTTTTATCATGTAAATATATTACAAAAAACTTCCCATCTTGATCTTTGTTTTTGCAAAACGGGAATCCAAAGAGGTGCATGTTGCTCGCAAACAGCAAAAAATCCAAATCGGAGTTGATTTTTTGGGAATATGGGAATTCATGATTTGTTGTGCGTGAGGATCCGCCCGATCTGCCAGGATCCGGATCTATCAAACCTGCCAGGACCCGGATCCGCCCGACCTGCCCAACTATCCGTGAGTGTAGGTTTGTCAAACATATGTTACACCATCAAGCACGAAATCATCTAAAACAGTTTGAGGAGATTTCCATCCTAGCGGGCGCATAGGAAAACGATTGTAATCCCTGTAGTTGTATCGCTGCAGCTGTTTTGAAAAATCCTCAAAGGAATAAAACTTATGAGTGGCGTAAAATCGTTCGTTATCTTTGCGATGACTGCGTTCTACTTTCCCATTATGCCTTGGTGTAAAAGGTTTGATCAGCTTATGGCAGATGTCGTTGTTTCTGAGTGTGCGTTGAAACATCGTTAGAGTTTCTTTTCCCGGCTGAGTAAAGCGTTTGGTGAATTCTGCGCCATTGTCTGTTTGAACACATTCTATAGGCATTGGAAAATGTCGGATAAGATGTTCGAGAAAAACAGAAGAGGAATAGGTGCTGTGTTCTTCAAAGGCCTCCACATAACGCCAGCGGGAATACTCGTCGATCGCAGTGTACTGATAGAATTTTTTACCTTCGGCATCACCGACCAGACAGACTGAGGGAACAAATTTAACGTCAATCTGGATGCGCTG
>NZ_JACRWC010000054.1 GCF_014306095.1 Lentihominibacter faecis | reverse complement strand
AGATGTGTATAAGAGACAGAATGTGATCCTTTGCGAAAGAGGCATCCGGACCTTCGAAACCGCTACGAGAAATACGCTGGATCTGGCGTCTATTCCGCTTCTGAAAACTATGACTCACCTGCCGATCATCGTCGATCCAAGCCATGCAACAGGTATCGCAGGACTTGTCAAGCCGATGGCCATGGCAGCTACCGCAGCTGGTGCTGATGGTCTGATGATCGAAGTACATAACAATCCACCTGCAGCGCTTTGCGACGGTGCACAGTCTCTGACTCCGGCTGCGTTTAAAGATGTAATGGATGTGGTAAATCAGATCAGACCACTGGCATACAGAGGATAGAGGTGGTATCATGGAAATAGGAATTGTAGGTCTGGGACTCATTGGAGGCTCCCTGGCCAAGGCGATCAGTCAGAATACCGATAATACTGTTTACGGCTTCGATATTTCCAAGCCGGTGGTACACAAAGCCATGCTCGTAGATGCCATTGAGCAGCCGCTGACAGACGAGCTCCTGTCTCAGTGTGACATTGTCATCGTTGCCCTGTATCCGCAGGATACCGTCGACTACGTGACAAGCCATGCCGATCTTTTTAAGAAGGGCAGTATCGTCTGCGACTGCAGCGGTGTCAAACGCATGGTCTGCGAGCAGCTGATCCCTCTTGCGGAAGAAAAAGGCTTCCTCTTTGTAGGCGGTCATCCGATGGCAGGACGGGAACACTCAGGGTTTACTTATGCAAAGAAGTCGCTCTTCAACAATGCTTCCATGATCTTCACTCCGACCAAAGGACCGATCGAGAGCATGGAAAAACTGAAGAAACTGTTTACTTCAATAGGTTTCACCAACATCGAAATCGCAACGCCGGAAGAACACGACCGCAAGATCGCCTTCACCTCTCAGCTGGCTCACGTGGTATCCAACGCCTACATAAAAAGTCCTACTGCTCAGGAGCACATGGGATTTTCTGCAGGCAGTTACAAAGATCTGACCCGCGTAGCCAAGCTCAACGAGGATATGTGGACTGAGCTGTTCCTGGAAAATCCGGACAACCTGGCAGATGAGATCGACACACTGATCGAAAATCTACAGGAGTACAGCTGGGCGATCCGGGAGAATGACAGCGAGACACTGCGTCAGTTATTAAAGGACGGCAAAGAAAAGAAAGCTATTATCGACGGAGAAATCTTTTAATGATAAGAAGGAGAGAGTATGATCAAAATCCATGTTGCTGCTTCACAGCAGTATGATGTGATCCTCAACAAGGGGATCCTTTCGATGACAGGAATGTATGTCAAGGATGCCCTTGGCCTGCAGGACGATCCGATCACAGGGAAACTGAAAAACAAGAAAATCTGCATCGTTACTGATGAAACGGTGGATCCGCTTTACGGACGTGAAAACCAGACGCTTTGGAGGTCTCTGACGTTGACCGGTTTCGAAGTGCACAAGTATGTGTTCCCAGGCGGCGAAGACAGCAAAAATATGGAGACGATCGAGGAACTGCTGGAGTTTCTTGCTGCAAAGCGCTTTACGCGCACGGATGTGCTGCTGGCGCTGGGCGGCGGGATCGTCGGGGATGTGACAGGTTTTGCGGCAGCGACATACCTGCGCGGCATTGAATTCATCCAGGTTCCGACCACGCTTCTGGCTATCGTGGATTCGTCGGTAGGCGGCAAGACGGGCGTCAACCTTAAGGCTGGAAAAAATCTTGCCGGGGCATTCTGGCAGCCAAGCCTGGTGCTCTTTGATTCGGAGTTTTTAGATACTCTTTCCTATGATATCAAGCTGGACGGGATCGCAGAGGCCATCAAAGCCGGTATCATCGCGGAACCGCTGATCCTGGATTCTATAAAAATGAAGCGTACTTTAGACGACCCGGATTTCCTTATGAATCTGGCATCTTTGGCCATCGAGGTCAAGCGGAAAGTTGTCGAGGAAGATGAACGGGACAATGGCAGTCGTCAGCTTCTCAATTTAGGACATACGCTGGCTCATGCCATCGAAAAGTGCAGTCGATACAAAATCAGTCACGGTCACGCAGTTGCCATGGGAATGAAAATCGTTGCCATTGCTTCTGATCGACTGGGCTGGACGGTGGAGAATTGTTCCGAAGATATTTTAGAGATCCTGGAACGGTTCAAATTCCCGCTTCGCTGTCCGTACAGTGCATGGGAGCTGGCTAATGCGGCAATGCAGGACAAGAAGATCCGCGGGGGTAATATCACCCTGGTCGTACCGGCTAGAATCGGAAAATGCAGGCTGAAGACGATTTCGGTAAATAAACTGGAGCCGTTTATATCGTATGGGTTGTAGGGTTCGAGGTTTCCGGCACGATTTTCTGCTGCAACCGCAGTTTACACGTGCCTTTTACAGAAAAACTTTGGTCGAAAAACGCTTGGCTGGAAGGATTTAACAATATATCAGGAGCTTACAACAATCTGACAGCAAATTCGTGTAGAATTACAGCTTTGTTCACAGCAACTTGATGAAATCCCCCATATTTTGCCGGCTTTTTATGGCCATATCCCCGGTAAAACCTTGAAAATCGTAATGCCAGAACGATGATTTTCTGTTTTTGGATCGAAAATCCCGCGATCCTGCACATTGGATAATATTCCCACACCTGGATGAAATACTATTATGAAGATAAAAATCACACCACAACAATTGAATGGTACTATTGAGGCAATTCCGTCTAAATCCCACGCTCACCGGCTTTTGATCGCACAGAAGCTGGCGTCTCTGCAGGGGTGCGGGCAAGAGATACCCCTGGTGATCCCGACTTTTTCAGAAGACATTGATGCTACGAAAGGCTGCCTGGCGCAGCTGGATCAAAAACTTCCCTGTTTTGATTGCCGGGAAAGTGGATCGACGATCCGCTTTATGATCCCGGTTGCCATGGCATTGAAGGACGAAGCCGTCTTCACCGGATCAGGGAAACTTCCACATCGTCCGCTTTCTCCCTTGAAAGAAGAAATGGAGCGGCACGGCTGCAAATTTGAAATGCTGACGACATCGGCACAAGAGGCTGCAAAGCCTTCAGCGAATGCCGTCGATACGTCAAACACAGGCTGTTCCGGCAGTACCGTCGATACGGCAAACACAAGCTGCTTTGGCAATACCGTCGATCCGGCTTCGGGGCGAGGGATCACTTCGAAAATCTGCCGGATCCAGGGCAGACTGCAGCCGGGTGAATATCGGCTGGCTGGAAATATCAGCTCCCAGTTTATTACTGGACTGTTGTTTGCCCTGCCGCTTCTTGATGGCGACAGCAGTCTGCAGCTGACCACAAAACTGGAATCGGCGGGTTATGTGGATCTGACGCTGCAGGTTTTACGAAAGTTCGGGATCAAGATCCGTGAAGTCAGAGAAAAAATCGCTGAAGCGGAACAAACCGCCTTTCAAAAATGTAAAGAAGCGGCACCATCTGAATCGAGCGATACTCCTGATTCGAGTTCCGAAAACCACTTGATCCGCTATGAGATCCCGGGCAACCAGATTTATCGGGAACCAGCCGGACTGAAAGTCGAAGGCGACTGGTCCAACGCTGCTTTCTGGCTGGTGGCAGGAGCACTTGGCGGCGATATCACCTGCACCGGCCTCGATCCAGATTCCACACAGAGAGATAAGGAAATCATCACCGTGCTGGAAAAAATGGGAGCTAAAATCGAAAGAAAAAATACAAGCTATCACATCGCCGGAAATGGAGTCCCACTCCATGGCGAAACAGTAAGTGCAGCACAATTTCCAGATCTGGTGCCGGTCATGGCCGTTGCAATGACTGGGGCAAGCGGCACATCGACTATTACCGATGCACAAAGGCTTCGCATCAAGGAATCCGACCGGCTGGCAACGGTCTGTGACTTTTTGACCATTCTTGGAACCGATATCAGACAAACAAAAGACGGACTTGTCATCGACAAAAACAATGACCGCACCATTCCCTCCGGGCCTGCTGCCCACTGCCCCGCCCCATCCCTTTGCGGCGGGACAGTCAGCAGCCATAATGACCATCGCATCGCGATGGCAGCTGCCGTCGCCTCTTGCAGAGCCGACGGCCCGGTCATCATTACCGGCGCAGAAGCTGTGAAAAAATCCTACCCGAATTTTTTCACCGACTTCACCAAACTGGGCGGTAAGATCGAGATTTTAGAAGACTAGGATCAAGACCGCCCGGCAGGATCCGGGCAGATAACCATCATTGTCCCGGATCAGCGGTCCGGCAATATGGCATTTGTGCCGGACCTCTCAGGCGGCAGCTCTGCCGTCATGTAAAGCATAGCAAGTCGGCCTCATGCAGATCGCGACACGGCAGCCCTGCCGCAGCCTTCCACTCAACTACTTATAGAGGAGCAACTACATGCAATCAACTTTCGGAAAAAACATCCGCGTTTCCATCTGGGGCGGATCTCACGAACCGGCCATAGGAGTCGATATCGAAGGGATCCCGGTCGGAACACGTATCGATATGAACCAGCTGCGGGCTTTTCTCCAGCGACGCGCACCAGGAAACAGCCCCTTTGCCACCAAGCGCAAAGAACCGGATCTGCCGATCCCTGTTGCAGGGATCGCAGCCTGGGGCGGCGGAACGCCGCCAGAACAGGCGGGCGATCCAGAGCAAGCGGATTCCGGTACAGGCAATCTCGCTTCGAGCAATTCCACCCGGGTCGCAGGCAATCCAGGCGCCCTTGCGGAGGCGCCGGTTATTATCACGACCGCGCCTCTCATCTCCTTTGAGATCCGCAATACCGATACCCGCTCCGGGGACTACAAAGGACTGCGAGCAGTTCCAAGGCCAGGTCACGCTGACTACACAGCGCGGCTTCGCTATGGAGACACACTGAACATGGCAGGCGGCGGACCTTTCTCAGCACGTATGACAGCACCCCTCTGCATCGCAGGCGGGATCGCTTTGCAGATGCTAAAAGAAAAAAACATCGAAATCGGAGCACATCTTTACGCCATTGCAGGCATCGAGGATACCCCTCTGGATCCGGTCAGCGTCAGCGCAGAAACCCTGGTGAAACTGCAGAAAATGGAGTTTCCCGTTCTGTCCGAAACAGCCGGAGAAAAAATGGCGCAAGCCATTTTGCAGGCCAAAAACGACCTGGATTCCGTGGGCGGCATCGTAGAAGTGTGTGCGACAGGACTGCCCGGAGGCATCGGCGGGGCTATGTACGATGGCCTGGAAAGCTATCTGGCACCGATCTTCTTCGGCATACCGGCCGTAAAAGGCGTCGAATTCGGCGCAGGATTTCACGCGGCAGAGCTTCGTGGCTCCGAAAACAATGATCCTTTTTATTACGACTATCACGGGCAAGTAAAAACCAGGACCAACTATCACGGCGGGATCCTGGGAGGCATCACCACCGGCATGCCGCTTCTGGCCCGACTCGCTTTCAAGCCGACTCCATCCATCAGCAGGAAGCAGGATTCGGTGGATCTGGAAGCACATAAAAACGAAACTCTCGTCGTCAAGGGCAGGCACGACCCTTGCGTCGCCGTCAGAGCCGTTCCTATCACAGAAGCCGCTCTGGCTCTTGGTATTTTAGACTGTATTATGGAGGTAACAAAATGACAGATATCAATTTAGATCAGATGAGACAGGACATAGACAATATAGATGAAAAGCTGACCGACCTGTTCAAAGAAAGAATGGAAAAATCCCTGGAAATCGCCAAGTATAAGAAAGGTCACAAAGTACCCGTCTTCTCTGACAAGCGCGAGAAAGAAATTTTGCATAAAGTGTCCGAACAGATCGGTGAACCTTTCGACGGATATGCACGGCTGCTGTTCAATACGATTTTTGACGCCAGCCGTTCCTGCCAGAACAACTATATGGCTAAGAGATCCGACCTGGCTGACCGCATCGAAGAAGCACTGAAAGAAACACCAAACCTCTTCCCGAAAAAGGCAGTCGTTGCCTGCCAGGGCGTTGCAGGATCCTACTCTCAGGCTGCCTGCGAGAAACTCTTTGAAGTGCCGAGCATCATGTATTTCAACAGCTTTGAGGGCGTATTCAATGCCGTTGAAAAAGGCCTTTGCCAGTACGGGATCCTGCCCATCGAAAACAGCTCTTACGGTTCCGTCGGTGCCGTTTACGACCTGATGCAGAACTACAACTTCCATATCGCCAAAGGCATCCGTCTGCGCATCAGCCACAATCTGATGGCAAAGCCGGGAACTGCCCTCTCCGATGTCAAGGAGATCTTCTCCCACGAACAGGCGCTCGGACAGTGCGGCGACTTCCTGAAAGAACTGAAGGATGTGAAAGTGACTGTCGTTGAAAACACGGCCATTGCTGCAAAGATGGTTGCGGAAAGCGATCGCGAGGATGTGGCTGCTATCTGCTCCAAGGAATGCGCTGACCTTTATGGCCTGGACGTGCTGAAAAAGCAGATCCAGCTTTCTGACAACAACTACACTCGCTTCATCTGCATTTCCAAGAAGATGGAGATCTATCCGGGTTCCAATAAGATCAGCCTGATCCTTTCCCTGCCCCACACACCGAGATCCCTGTATCTAGCTATTTCCAAGTTCGCAGCGCTGGGCATCAATCTGACCAAGCTGGAATCCCGTCCGATCCCAGGCAGCGATTTCGAATTCATGTTTTACTTCGATCTGGATGCATCGGTCTACTCGCCTGAACTGATCAATCTTCTCTCCGAAATGGAAAGCCAGCCGGAGACATTCGTATTCCTCGGCTGTTACACGGAGGTCATCTAAATGACGAACGAGAAATACGGACTCATCGGCAAAACTCTGGTTCACAGTTATTCCAAAGAGATCCACGAGGCTCTGGGACGATATCAATATCAGCTTTTCAGCCTCGCCGAAGATGAGATGCCCGACTTTATCAATGCCCGCGATTTTCGCGGGCTCAACGTTACCATTCCTTATAAGAAGGATGTGATCCCTCTTTGCGATGAAGTCACGGATCTGGCTCGCGGGATCGGGGCTGTAAATACTTTGTTCTGGAAAAACGCTTCAGGGGCCGGAGCCTCGGAAAGTATCAGCCAGGAAGACAAGATCCTGGTGGGTCACAACACGGATTATGAAGGATTCCTGTACGCGGCATCGCGTGCAGGAATCGACTTTAAAGGCAAGGGCGTTCTGATCCTGGGCACCGGCGGGACATCCCTGATGGCCCGCCGGGCTGCGGCGGATCAGAACGCCGCAAAGATCTATATCGCTTCCCGCCACCCGGAAACGGATCCGCCATCCGGCTCTGAACTCCAAAATGCCGGGATCCTCAGCACCGTATCCTACGACCAGCTGCCGGAAATCGCAGCCTCTATCGATGTGATCGTCAATACCACACCGGTAGGGACTTTCCCAAACAACATGCAGCAGGTGATCCGCCTAAAGGATTTTCCCGGCTGCCAGGCTGTCATCGATGTGATCTACAACCCGTTTAAAACAGCTCTTCTACTGGAAGCCGAAAAGCTGGGGCTCAAATACACCAATGGCCTTCCTATGCTGGTGGCACAGGCTACCGCAGCAGCCGGATACTTTTTAGGAACGCCGGGAGCTTTTCAGAAAGAAAACCAGCGTATCATCAAATCCATGAAGCAGCGGATGGGCAACATCGTCCTCATCGGCATGCCGGGAACCGGAAAGTCTCTCATCGGGAAGTTTCTGGCAGAACTGACCGGGAAAACTTTGCAGGATACAGACGCCAAGATCGAAGAAGAAGCAAAAATGACTATCCCTGAAATCTTTGAAAAGGAAGGCGAAACGGGGTTCCGCGACCGGGAATCAGCAATCTGCAAAAAACTTGGCAAAGAACGAAACCTGATCATCGCCACTGGCGGCGGAGCGATCCTGCGACCTGAAAACGTAGACGCCCTTCGGCAAAACGGAACACTGGTGCATATCACCCGTTCCATTGATAAGCTGCCGACCCGCGGCAGACCGCTTTCCCAAAATATCGAAACACTAAAAAAAATGGAAGCGCAGCGCATGCCCCTTTACAAAGCAGCAGCCGACATCACCTTCCGCAACAACTATACCTGCTCCCGCAAAAAACTGCGCCAACGGGTAAACACATATATTCTGGAGAAATTGTAACACTAAATTCCCGGAGATATGCTATAATGATCATGATCGCCGGATCTTTGCTCCTACATAGATCCGGCTGGTTATATATTGCAAAGCAAAGCAGTTCCGCAGCTTCCGGTCTTTCCGGCAGTCAGCCGGAACTGTTTTGTTTTTTGGCTGCGTATGGTATAATCCGAGTATTACAACCCATCACAAGGAGGTTTCCAATGACAACAAACAACATCCGGCGATCCTGTGTTGACTGCGCCTCTGCAGGATGCGATCACTGCTCTTTTGAGGAGGCTATTTCCGCAGAATCCAGCGCCTTCCCTGCCTTCTGCAAAACCAGAGATCTGGATCCCGCTATCCTGGAAGAAGCCATGGCTCTTTATACGGAAAATGAAGAAAACAACCGCGTTACCCGCATGTCCGCCCAGGTGGAATACGAGAATTACTGCAAAATGACCCGCGTCGAAGAAATAGCAGAATTTGCAAAGAAAATGGGCTTTAAAAAGCTGGGTATCGCCACCTGTGTCGGTCTGATCACAGAAGCTCGTGCCGCAGCCACTATATTCCGGAGCCACGGATTTGAAGTCACTGGCTTTGGCTGCAAAGTCGGCGCCCAGCGAAAAACTTCTGTGGGCATCGACGCCGCCTGCGAAGATGTCGGTATGAATATGTGCAATCCGATCCTTCAGGCAAAACTTTTGAATGCCGAAAAAACCCAGCTCAACGTAGTTGTCGGCCTTTGCGTAGGTCACGACAGCCTGTTTTACAAGTATTCGGATGCTTTGTGCACCACTTTGGTGACGAAAGATCGCGTGCTGGGACACAACCCGGTCGCCGCACTTTATCAGATCAAAACCTATTATGCAAAACTTTTGCAGGAGGATCATGGGGATCCGGAGAGTGAGGAAATGCGCTAATGTGCCTGAATACACCGGATCCGGCACAGGTCATATCCATTCTGCTCTGAGAGAGCCAGCTGCTATAATAACTCCTGCAACGAAAAACGAAAGGAATTTTACTTTTATGAAATTACTCTATTTAGACTGCGGCATGGGTGCCGCAGGGGATATGCTGGGTGCCGCCCTGGCAGAACTCCTGCCAGATGATGCGCGTGATGCTTTTACCTCGGAGCTCAATGCAGCCGGGATCCCCGGTGTTCACGTTTCTCTGGATCCATCCGTAAAATGCGGTATCACCGGGACCCACCTGACCATTACCGTAAATGGCACAGAGGAGAAAGAAGGCGGGCACAGTCACTCCCACGAGCATAGTCACCATGACCACCAGCATGACCACTCTCATGGGCACAGCCACTCCCATGACCACCAGCACAGCCACTCCCACGACCATCATCATGATCACTCCCACCGCAGCCTCCACGACATCCATCATATCATCGACGACCTGAAACTTCCGGAAGCCGTTCGTACCGATATCCTGGCGGTCTATCGCCTCATCGCGGAAGCCGAAAGCAAAGCTCACGACAAACCGGTAAGCGAGATCCACTTCCATGAAGTCGGCACCATGGATGCTATCGCCGATATCGCCTCCGTCTGCCTGCTTCTCCACAAGCTGGCACCGGATCAGATCATCGCATCCCCCATCCACGTTGGAAGCGGTCAAGTCAAGTGTGCTCATGGGATCCTGCCGGTGCCTGCACCGGCTACCGCCTATATCCTAAAAGACATACCGATTTACAGCGGCAGCATCCAGGGAGAGCTTTGCACTCCTACGGGAGCGGCCCTGCTGAAACATTTCGTCACACGCTTTGATCAGATGCCGTTAATGACCCCGGCGTCCACCGGCTATGGCATGGGGACCAAAGACTTCCCGGCAGCCAACTGCGTGCGCGCGATCCTCGGCGAGAGCTATGCAGAAAACCAGGCAGAAACCATCTGCGAACTCTCATGCAACGTGGACGACATGACCGGCGAAGACATCGCCTTTGCCATAGAAACCTTCCTGCAAAACGGTGCACTGGACGCTTTCACCGTCCCATGCACCATGAAAAAAGGCCGCCCGGGAGTGCTGGTCACGGTCCTTTGCAAGAACCCTGACCAGAAGCAAATGACCAAACTGATCCTGCAGCATACCACCACCCTGGGTGTGCGCAGCGCGATAAAAAAGCGCTGGATCCTGTCGCGCACTGAATCGGAGACCGTGATCCCGGATGACGTGCTGGCAAATGTCTCTGCCCCGAACATGCCGGCAGAATCAAAGGCTCATGAGCTAAAAACAACCGGCGATGACTGTACGATCCGCAGCAAAACATCCACCGGCTTTGGCATAACCCGCAACAAATATGAGCATGACGATCTGGAGAAAATCGCTCGCACCTATGGGCTGACCCTGGCGCAGGTACGTGCCCTGCTTGCCGCCCTGCATCAGCCACAATAGCTCTACAGGTACTCGTTTGAGGAATAGACCCCTCTCTCAAAAGGCTGTATAATAGTACCAAGAAGAGTTTTCAGTTTATTCCGAAAGGAGAGGAGCCATGAAAAAAATATTAATTGTTTTATTGGCCATGGTATTTGCATTTTCACTTGCAGCCTGTGGCGGCGGTGGCGACAAGGACGGCGATAGCGGGAAAGACAAGAAAGCAGAACGCGTCACAACAGCGAGCGGAGCTATTTCTGTAGAAGCGCTGGATATGCCTGACTATATCACAAAGGCGCAAGACGACGATGAAGATATTCTTATGGCAAAGGAAGGAGAAGGATACGGTGTCGGTGACTATGTACTGATCAGCGGCATTTCCAAGGACGATGAGACAAGCCTGAGCTATCCTTCTTATGTAAAGGGACAGGAATATACACTTGATATGCTTCTGTCAGATTTCCAGAATAAAAACTCGTACAAGACTTATACCAAAACCAAGATCGGTGATCAGGAATACGTTCTCTTAGACGAGGATTCTAACCGATACTATTACACGGTGACCAACAATTATCCTGTTCTCATTCAGGTGATCGGCGAATCCATGCAGGATAACGAAGCCGTAACAAAGTCACTGGAATCGATCCAGTATAATTATTAAGACCCTCTTGTTTACGATTACTGCACCATACGAAGTCAGACCCGATGGCGTTGTGGTGTGTTCCCCTTGATGGGAGCACACCATTGTTCAAACGCTTTCGGGTCTTTTTCTCTATGTGCGTTTTGATCTGTTCCAAAATATCGGGAAGACTGTTCATGAAACGGGACCTCATCCATACAATATATCCTCTCACAGAATACAATGTCCTGCATCTACTTTCCTTTAGGTGATAACAGCAAGGAACCGATCGATTTTTCCTCATCAGGTGTATTTATCAAGTGAAATTTTCATGGACTTGACCATATCCGTCAGGATTTTTACCTCCTGAACGCCGCATGTATCTAAAACGGCTAATATATCTGCATACTGATCTCTGCGAGCCGGTGTGGATTCTGACAGCAAATCGTCTGCACTGATGTCAAGAGCCCTTGTAATATCCACAAAAACCTGAAGACTCAGTTTCGTATTGCCCGTTTCGATATGGCTCATGTGGGTAACTGAAATCCCGATTTTTTCTGCCAGCTGCTCCTGGGACATCCCATGCACCTTTCGATATTTCCGTATTTGTTGACCAAGTTGATAATAATCCATATTTACCGCCCATACAGTTTATTTTTACTTGTATTCTATAGGTGTACGTATATAATAAAATAAACTACATAGGCTATTTTATGCCCATACAGTTAATATTATTCGCAAAATCAAGAGCATGAATGGAAGGAGAAAATAATGAGCAAGATCATTAAACTGGAAGGAACAGAAGTTTACATAGGAATGGATGATCAGAAAATCGTGAAAGCACCGATCAGTGCCGTGAATTATCCTAATCCGCAGGTAGGCGATGAAATTCGTATTTTTAAAGACGGGGATACTACGATCATTGCGCGCGCTGCCGCTGCCGCGCCGACAGTGCCGCAGCCACAGCCGCAGAATGTAAACGTCAACGTTGGAAATGTATATGTAGCAAAAGAAAAGCATATGAATAAACACGTCTTTGCATGGGTAGGGAATTTTCTCTTTGGCGCGTTTGGTGTCGATCGCTTTATGAGAGGTCAGGCAGGTCTTGGGATCTTGAAACTTATCACTCTCGGCGGCTGCGGTTTGTGGACACTGATCGATTTCATCATCGCCCTCACAAAAGTATACGGCGGAGCATTCGGCCACGAAGACGAAGTGGTGTTTATCAACGGGAAATACGCACGATAGCCCTTTGCAGCTGCAGAGCCGATATCACATTCAAGAGACTACCGTATCAAACTTTTACAAAGCACATACGGAAGTCTCTTTTATTATCTCCAGATCCCTCTTGCTTTTCTCACACGACTGCGTTATAATGAATCCGACATATGTCGTAAACCTTTTATATGGAAAGGAGATACTCATGGCACGACCAAAACGATGCAGACGCATCTGCACGGAACCGGATTTTGATGCATTTGCACCCGCCGGGATACCCTGCGCAGAAACCGTAACGCTGACACTGGAAGAATACGAAACGATCCGCCTCATCGATCTGGAAAACTGCACTCATCAGCAGTGTGCACAACAGATGGATATCTCCCGCACAACAGTAACGGAACTTTATGAAAAGGCAAGATACAAGATCGCAGACAGTCTTATCGGCGGGAAAAGGCTGGTGATTTCCGGTGGAGATTACCGCCTTTGCGATGGCTCTGCTGCGTTCTGCTGTCACAAAAGATGCCGGGAAAACCCTGCTGATAACGGCAGCAGCGATACCTTGCTGGCTTTGCAATCGAAAGGAGAAAGCACAATGCGTATTGCAGTAACTTATGAAAACGGAGCTGTTTTTCAGCATTTTGGACACACTGAGGAATTCAAAATCTATGACATTGAAGATGGTAAGATACTCAAATCAGAAATAGTAGATACTCAAGGACAGGGACATGGTGCACTGGCTGACTTCCTCTCTTCTGCAAAGGTGGATGCACTTATCTGCGGAGGGATCGGCGGCGGCGCACAGCAGGCACTGAAGAACGCTGCTATCGAACTGTACGGCGGTGTACGCGGCATGACTGATGATGCCGTGGAAGCTTTACTGGACGGCAAACTAGTACCGATCGAAAATCCGACTTGTGCCGGTCACGATCATGGCCACGGCGAAGGCCACTCCTGCGGGAATCATGGAAACGGCCACTCCTGCAGGAATCATGGAAACGGCCATGAACATGCTTGCGGCGGCAACTGCGGCAAGCAGTAGGCGCCATGAATCCGTTAACGGGAATTTTTTCTAATGTGCAGAATTCCCGGTTTTTAGTGGCAAAAACAGAAAGCCATTTAAATGCAGCTCTGGTGACGCCAGAGCTTTGCATAAAAATCTGATATAACCACAAATGCTGTATGTTTATGCAGCATTTTTCTTTTGCGAGAAGAATTTCGAGTCATTTTCACTGGTGCTGCCTTTCCCGGCCTTTTGTGGCTCTAGGTTTTGATCGAGGGGTCTGAAAAAAATCTGAGAATCTGAGTTTTTTCAGAAAGACTTTCTGTTTTTGAGGCTTTTATGATTAGGATCCGCAGAAAATCTTGCCGGGAAAATTCCTTACTGTCTGCTCTACATGCAGTATGTATATGCAGCCATAGCCTGTTTCATATCTCCTCCTTGCCGTCCCTGTCAAAGGGCACAAGGGGCACTAATATACTTCGGCAGCTAACGATCAAATGCAAAAGCTGAGCTCAAGGGGCGTAGCACACAATCAAATTGCCCCTGGCTCAGCTTTTTTATTCCCTATATTATGCGTTCTTTTCTTCGAACTCAAATTCCTCCAGTACCAGCGTGCCTTCTGCATACTCTTTCCGCCAGCGTGCACTGGCTCGCTCTATCCGCTTGCTTCCGATCATACGCGGATCAAATCCCGCCTCTCTGAAAATTTCAGTTGGCTTTTTGCCCGAAAGATATTCCCTCATAAAATGATGTTTAAACTCCCGCGAATACGTGATTCGATCAGGTCCAGATCTTATTACATACGGATTTCGTTCCAGTTCCATAATGGCTTCCTGTGTCAGTCTCATGGAAAACCTCCTTTGTCCGTCAGCAGCAATTTTTAAAATAATATCATACGCTTCATCCATTAACAACCCCCCATAGTACAAAAAGCAAATTAGCGACGTAAAATGACAAAAAACATTGAAAAACAGCCCCTCGAACCTTGTGATGAGCGACAAATGACGGCACAGAAATCATCATGTATAGCAGCAAAAAACAGATCCGCTTCACCCTATAGATATGCTGATCATGGCCTGTTTTACATAATTTTTGCTAAATCTTCGTTTCCGAAAAAATCCGATGCAAATCGAGAATCCATCTCCATCCCAAGTCATGACTATATAATCTAATTCTCTATCTTGCGACTTTTCTTAGCGTTTTAGAGAAAACAGTCACCCTATAGACCATTTGCTCTCTAGTCTATTAAAGTGATCTTCTTGTTTTTAATAAATTTTTCTTCTATATGAAGAATTCATTGCCCGTGTCCTCGGTTCACTGACTTTAAATTCTCGAAAATCACCTGAAAAACTTCAATTCAAAGATTTTGGTAGCCTTCGCGAGACCTTGGTAGCCTTCGCAAAATTTCAGGTCGCTTTCGCCGGGTTTCTTCATTATTTTTGGAGTGCTCCCGTCAGTGTCAGCTATAAATCAAGGGTTCCGGCGAAGCTACCGCTTCACGTCCGTAAAACTGTTGCGGCATTCTGCACAAAATAAAAAAGCGCCTCGCAGGAGACGGTCATGTTGATATAATGTGTGTAAAATAAATAAGCCACAGGCTCATCCTTTAGGCATAATGATAATAACCACAAAACCATAAACCTAGAGGAGGATGAAACCGTGGCTCAAATTAATATTACACTAAATCAAGATGAAATTCTACAGTTAATGGCAACAGATCGTGAGGGTGCATTTAAAAAGCTTTTGCAGGAATCGTTGAATTCTTTTCTGCAAGCCGAATCAACAGAACAGTTGAATGCCGATCCATACGAACGGACGGAAGGACGGACCGATTCCAGAAACGGGTTTCGTGAACGCAATTTGAATACGAGAATCGGAACTATCGTTTTAAAAGTGCCACGTCATCGAAACAGTTCTTTTGAAACTACGATATTTGATGAGTATACTCGTTCAGAGGTCGCACTGGTAGCTTCTATGATGGAAATGGTAGTCAATGGTGTTTCGACCGCTAAACTCAGCAAAGTAGTTGAAACTCTTTGTGGAACCAGTTTTTCCAAAAGTACGGTCTCAAATATTTGCAAAGAACTTAGCAAAAGAGTCAATGAATTCCTGACCAGTTCCATTACTGGAGAATATCCTTTCATTACAGTCGATGCAACATACTTTAAAGTCCGTGAGGATCGTAAGATCATCTCGAAAGCACTGATGGTTGCTTATGCAGTCAATAACGCAGGGATCCGTGAAGTTGTAGGTTTTGGAGTATATAAAAATGAATCCTAGGAAACCTGGAAAGACTTTTTCTTAACTTTAAAAAATCGAGGGCTATCCGGTGTGAAAATGATCACATCAGATGCACACGAAAGTATCCAATATGCGATTTCGCATGTATTTCCAGAAGTTCCATGGCAACGCTGCCAGGTGCACTTTTCCAGAAATATCATTGATAAAGTTCCGAAAAGATGCCAAGAAGGACTTCGCACAGAATTACGGGAGATGTTTGCTTGTGAAACACTTGAAAAAGCCAGAGATCGTCGAGACGAGATCTTGAATGATTACAGGGAAGTGGCTGAAAATGCAATGGAATGTTTAGAAAAAGGATTTGATAGTGCGATGACAGTAATGATCTTTTCTCAAACCACTCGAAAAGCGTTACGCTCTTCTAATCATATTGAACGCCTGAACCGGGAGTTAAAACGCAGATCCAACGTGATCGGGATTTTTCCTAACAGTGAATCATTGCTGAGACTTATGGGATCTGTGATCCTGGAGAGAAACGATGTTTTAAAAGAACGTGCACAAAGGCTTTTCTATCAGCCGACCTACAGGGAAATCATGCATAAATCAGATGAACTGCGAAAAATCGCAATGGAGCAAAGACAGATGCTGGCAGCTTGACTGATTATCACCTAAAGGTTTTTACACACAAATTTACACTTGACTCCGTGAAACTCCCGCCCCATTGACATTCCCGTCAAGAAACCCTATTATACTTAGGTAACTAAGTATTTGCACGGAGGTCATCATGAACTCATCCCCTATTTACCGCCAGATCAATATCCTGGCCAACCGCCAGCGCAGGCATTTCGACCGGCTGACGGCGGAGGCGCCATTCAGCGGAGCTCAGGGGCGAGTCCTGCATTATCTGCTGGACCACCCGGATGAAGAAATCTTTCAGAAGGACATCGAAGAAGAATTCGGGCTGCGCCCTTCCACCGCGACCACCCTGTTGCAGAGCATGGAGCGCAAGGGACTCCTGCGCCGGGAACCATCCGAAAAAGACGCCCGGTATAAGAAGCTGACCCTGACGCCAGAGGCCGAAAAACACCGGGGAGCGCTCTTTGCAGAAATGAGCCAGCTGACCGAAAAGCTGGCCGGCAGCATAGCGCCGGACGACCTGAAAACCTGGCAAAAAGTCACCGAACAAATGATAAAAAATCTAAAATAAAGAGGCATAAAAATGAAGCAAGAAACGAAAGAAACCAGTATTTTCGTGCGATTCCTGGTGTACGTGACGGGGTTCCTCATCATGACGCTGGGGATCGCCATTTCCGTTAAATCCGACCTGGGCGTGTCGCCGGTCAGCTCGATCCCGTACACCATGACCTGCGTGTGGGGCATCGAAATGGGCAAAGCCACCATCCTCTTTCACGTGGGGCTGGTGCTGCTGCAGATCATCCTGTTGCGGCGCGCGTTCCAGCTGAAAAACCTGCTGCAGATACCCGTCGGCATCCTGTTCGGCTACCTGACCACATTTTCCAACTACCTGATGACGTTCCTGCCCGACCCGGAGCACCTCTACATCCAGCTGCTCATGATGGTCGTCAGCGCCGTACTCATCGCCATCGGGATCTTCTTTTACGTGCCGATGGATCTGGTGCCGCTAGCCGGCGAGGGCGCCATGCTGGCCATCTCCAAAGTCACAAGAAAACCGTTTTCCACCATCAAGCTGATCTTCGACATCAGCATGGTCGTCATCTCGCTGATCACCTGCCTGGTGCTGATCCACTCGCTGGGGAGCGTGGGCCTGGGGACGGTCATCGCCGCGATCCTGGTGGGCATGAGCCTGAAAGTCATCACCCGCTTCTTCGGCCCGGCCCGCGACCGCGTATTCCGCATCCATACGAAGGCTGCCCCTGCTTCTTCTGCAAAGGCCCCTGCCCTGCCGCAGCTTATGAAAAAGGATGTCTACACAGTCAACGGTGACGCCAGCCTGACCGCCGTGCTGGATCTGCTGACGGAAAAAGGCATCAGCGGCGTTCCCGTGGTCGATGGCGACCAGTCGCTGATCGGATTTATCTCCGACGGAGATATTCTTCGGTTTCTCGCCGCCGAGCATCCCCTCTACGTCAATCCTTCGTCCCTTATGACCATGGATTTTGACGAAAAACTGCAGGAGCTGATGCACTGCAAAGTCCGGGACGTCGCCCGCAAATCCGTCATCACGGTAAACCTGTCGGACGATCTGGGAACCGTCTGCCACGTGCTTTCCGATCATCATATCAAGAAAGCGCCGGTCCTGGATGACGGCGATATGGTGGGGGTCATCAACGCCAGCAATATCACCAAGTACGCATTCCGGAGGCTGGAGGGGATCCGCTAGGGCCTACCGAATCCCCATCATCGACCGGCTATCCAAAATTTCAAAGTCCGCAAAGAAAAAAGCTGAGCACAGGGCGCAACACACAGTTAAATTGCCCCAGCTCAGCTTTTTCATTTCGTTTTATGCGTTTTTCTTCAGAGTATCGGACTCCAGTACGAGAGTCCCTGCTTCGTATTCCTTCCGCCAGCGAGCACTGGCACGTTCAATGCGCTTCGCGCCTATCATACGAGGGTCAAATCCCGCAGCTCTAAAAATTTCTGTCGGTTTCTTCCCTGCGAGATATTCGCACATAAAAAGATGCTTGAATTCCCGAGAGTAGGTGATCCGATCCGGGCCAGATCTTAGGACATATGGATTCCGTTCCAGTTCCGTAATGGCTTCTTTTATCAATCTCATGGAAACTCTCCTTTACTTTATTGCTTTTCACGATAGTAACATGACCCCCGAACAGGGACAACCCTTCTGGCGCGAAACGCAAAATTGCGACGTGAAACGACATAAAAAAGGACCATACCACCAGATATGATCCTTTTTCTTGGATATTGAAAACTTTTTATGCTTTGCGTCTTCTAAACACGACTGTCCCTGCAATGCCCAGTATGCTTGCTGCCAGCAGTGCGATCCACAGTTCCATGTGGGAGGAATCGCCTGTCGCCACAGCATTGTCATCGGAGCCGCTCTGATCTGAGCTTCCCGGCTGCGTTGGCGTTACGCTGTCTTTTGCAAAGACAGCTGTCAAGGTCTGCGTTTGCGTCACCTGGAAAGTGTAGGAAGCATCCTTGCTCACTGCCACTCCATCTTCATCCTGCCACTGCACGAAGTGGTAGCCTTTATTTGCTTCTGCTTTTACGGCAGCCGTAGAATACATATCATAGGAACCTGCGCCGCTGACCGTTCCGCCCTCAGCAGGAGAAGCCTCAAGGCTGATCTCGCACTGTTCCTTTGGAGCTCTGAGGATGAAGTGGCTGGCTGCATTGCCTTCTTTGTCTACTACAGTAAGCGGAGTATCTGTACTGCCATCATGAATAGCTTTTTTAGCAAAGCTTCCACCTACCGGTACCGCAATATAGTCGTTTACTGTGCCCATATCTTCCGGTGTAAAATGCCAATAGTTCTGCATCGGTCGATACGATTCAATTACGGAATTTTCATCCATAGCAATCTATTCTACCCAGAACTGACTAAGGGAATTTTCGCTTTTATTCACTGTCAGCTGGCTGTTTGCCAAGTCGATCCCGCCATCTGTCATCCAGGACAGGTGATGTAATGTGATGTTGCTGTTGATGAGGGTTAGAACAGGAAGATTTCCTATATTTCCGTTCTCGAGAGTTCCCTCTGTCATCGTCAAATTTTTAATCGTTAATGCACCGGAAATCCTTACATTGCTCTGCAAGGTTGCACCAGTTTCACCTTCAATCGTAACTGCCTGCGCTGCAGCACTTGTATTTCTCGTGATTTCCTCAACACTGCAATTCCCCTTCACATTAATCTGACAGTCCTGATTCGGCAATTTCACCGTCCCCGTTACCGTCAGATCCTGCATCGTCAAGGTATTCGTGGATGCATCCCAGGTATAGCCGTCATCCTCCAGCATTGTACCGCTCTTCAGATTCAGATCTCCGTTCACCGTGTGTCCGCCGGTCGCCTATCCGCTGGTGCTACTCCATAAAAAAGGGACCTTATCCTTTTGGATACGATCCCTTTGATTATCGCTTCATTATATTGCATCCTTATGCTTTCCGTTTCCTGTACAGCATCCCTGCGGCGCCGCCGGCCGCCAGCAGTGCCAGAATTCCATAGAGTACGACGTTGCTGTCATCACCGGTCTCGGCGAATTTGTCCGCATTGTCCTTTGCAGGAGCTGCTGCAGCCTCACCCGTCCCCGGATCCTCTGCGCCCGTTGCCGGGATCACTTCCGGCTTTTCGATCTGCTGCGTACCATTTTCATCTGCAAAGAGCAGTCCGCAGTTTTCGCATTTCCAGTAGGCTTCGTGACCATCCTCCGTGCAGGTAGCAGGCCGTTCCGCCACCGCTTTTAGGATATGTTTGCCATAGTAGTCTTTGCAGATATTAGTTTTTACAGTCTGCGTGGGAACCGTTTCCACACCGTCTGTATCAGCAGGCGTTTCTCCGCCAATTGCCTGAAGCCCTGCGTTTTTTTCGATATCAAAAGAGGACGAGTGAAATTCACCAGTGTCATAATATGTTTCTCCAGCAAATCCTCCGGCTTTGTACCTTGAAGAAGCCACGGTTATGGTTCCTGCCGCGTGACTGTTGGAAATCGTGCTATGCTGGATGTATCCTGTAAAACCGCCTGCCTGCGGCTCGACGCCCTCCACCGTGCTCACTACATCACCAAAAGCTGCACAATTACTGATTGTTCCCAAATGCGTAATCATCCCAACAAAACCGCCTGCAGTATTGCCGCTTGCAGTAACTTTGCCGAAAGCCGCGCAGCGATTTACCTGGCTCTCGTCCGACAGAAATCCTGCGAAACCTCCAACTGTTTTGGCTCCGCTAACATCTCCCCGTGCGGCACAGTTTTTATAGGTTCCAAAATCATCCTGCCCGACAAAACCTCCTGTCGAGTGGGAACCTGTCACTTTTACGTCCGCCGTACAGTTTTCATAAATTCCTCGATGACTATCTCCGACCAGACCTCCAGTATAATTGCCTTTGCTCTCCACGGTACCACTGACCGAACAATCTTTTATATTGATCTCACTACCTTTGCTACCCCATGCTGCTCCCACCAGAATGCCTATTTTTCCATAATCATAAGAATTCTTCGCATCTTTTTTTACATAAGCATCTTTGACGGTAAGATGCTTGATCTCGTATCCATAGACGATCCCGAAAAGTCCCCCGCAAAATCCAGATTGACTTTCATCCACATACAGACCCGTGATCGTCTTGCCGTTTCCATCAAAATACCCGGAAAAGTTATAATGCCTCAGCGATAAGTCCCCTGAGCCGATGGGGATCCAGCGATGAGCCGACAGATTTAGATCCGCCGTCAGCTTGAAGTGCTCCCCGCTGTGCTTCTTGCTCTCATCTCCTGAATTGATATCTGCCGCCAGCTTTGCCATCTGCTGCGGCGTTGCGATCTGATACGGGTCTTCTGCCGTTCCGCTTCCTCCTGCAAAGGCCGCTGCCGCATGATCCGTCCAGATTCCCGGCGGTTCCGCAGGCGTCGTCTTTGCATTATCTGCATACGCTGCCGCCGGCATCAGCGCCACGCACAGCATCAAGCATACTATCATGGGTATGATCTTGTGTTTCATAAGCTTCCCTCTCCTGCAATCGTCTCCTGAAAATGATACTCGTAATTTTTACTATTTTACCATACTCCCTTAGAGAACTCCCCCTCCCAGGCACGAAAAGCAAAATCACGACGTGAAACGACAAGGACCAGTCTCCAAAAGGCACTTTTTTATTTATCTGTCAATGCCGCACCCTACAGATGCAACACTCTGTCTTTGATTTCCTGCGTCCGACCCTGGTTCCAGAACTGGGTTCCGATATAGCCGCAGGTCCGTCTTGCTACGAACAGCTGATCCTGGTCGCGGTTGCCACAGTTCGGGCATTCCCAGACCAGCTTGCCGGAATCGTCAGTGACGATCTTGATCTCTCCGTCATAGCCGCACACCTGGCAGTAGTCGCTCTTCGTATTAAGCTCTGCATATACGATATTATCGTATATGAACTTCATCACAGAAAGAACCGCTTCAATGTTGTTCTGCAGATTCGGCACTTCCACATAACTGATAGCTCCACCCGGGGAAAGCTTCTGGAATTCCGCCTCAAACTTCAGCTTGCTGAAAGCGTCGATCTCTTCTGTAACGTGTACGTGATAACTGTTTGTAATGTAATTCTTGTCCGTAACTCCTTTGATGATGCCAAAACGTTTCTGCAGACACTTTGCAAAACGATACGTCGTGGATTCCATCGGAGTTCCATAAACGGAATAGCTGATTCTTTCTGCCGCTTTCCACTCCTGACACTTGTCATTGAGTTTCTGCATTACGGACAATGCGAATTCCTGTCCCTCCGGAGAAGTATGAGATTTGCCGATCATGCGGACGCACATTTCACACAGTCCCGCATAGCCCAGCGAAATAGTGGAGTATCCGTCAAACAGCAGCTTGTCAATGGTCTCTCCCTTCTTCAAACGCGCCAGTGCGCCGTGCTGCCACAGGATAGGAGCAACGTCTGACTTGGTTCCCAAAAGTCTCTCATGTCTGCACCGTAATGCTCTGTGACAAAGTTCCAGACGATCTTCCAGGATCGCCCAGAAGCGATCCATATCCCCTTCTGCCGAGCAGGCCACATCAACTAAGTTGATGGTAACAACGCCCTGGTTGAACCGGCCATAATACTTCCTCGATCCATCCGGATTTCTCTGTCCGTCCTCTACCGTCGGGAAAGATCTGCATCCCATGCACGGATACACATCGCCCTTCTTGAGAGAACGCATCACCTTTGCAGAGATATAGTCAGGCACCATACGTTTTGCCGTGCATTTTGCAGCAAGCTCTGTAAGATACCAGTATCTCGAATCTTCCGTTACATTGTCTTCATCCAGCACATAGACCAGTTTCGGGAACGCCGGCGTGATCCACACACCTTTTTCGTTCTTGACACCCTGCATTCTCTGCAGAAGCGCTTCTTCGATGAGCATCGCCAGGTCGTCTCTGGTTTTTCCTTCCGGAACTTCGTCCAGATACATGAACATGGTTACAAACGGCGCCTGTCCGTTACAGGTCATCAGAGTGATCAGCTGATACTGGATCGTCTGTATCCCGCTCTGAACTTCCTTTCTCAAACGGCGTTCCACGATCTTGGAAATAATATCGAGATCCATATCTTCGCCAAGGGCTTCTCTTTCTTCGATGACCGCCTTGCGGATCTTTTCTCTGCTCACGTCCACGAACGGGGCCAGGTGAGATAATGTAAAGGACTGTCCGCCGTACTGGTTACTTGCCACCTGTGCAACGATCTGAGTCGTGATGTTGCAGGCAGTGGAAAAACTATGCGGCTTTTCGATCAAAGTCTCGCTGATGACCGTCCCGTTCTGGAGCATGTCCTCCAGGTTGATCAGGTCGCAGTTGTGTTCCTTCTGTGCAAAATAGTCAGAGTCGTGGAAATGGATGATCCCCTTCTCATGAGCTCTAACCACTTCTTCCGGCAGCAGTACACGCATTGTCAGATCCTTGCTGACCTCTCCCGCCATATAGTCGCGCTGGGTGGAGTTGATCACCGGATTCTTGTTGGAGTTTTCCTGATTTACCTCTTCGTTGAGATGCTCGATGAGGGACAGTATCCCATTGTCCGTGGTATTGGACTTTCTGGAAAGCTCACGTTTATAACGATATCTTACATATTTCTGTGCTACTTCGTAGCCGCGCATCTCCATGATAGCCGTCTCCACCATATCCTGGATATCTTCTACATGAACCGCATGGGTCATCTCGGAGATCTTAGCCGCTACATTGTCTGCGATCGCCTGGATCTGATATTCGTTCAGCTGATAGATCGGTGCCACCTCCTGGTTTGCAGCCTTGATGGCATTGGCGATTTTAAGCAGATCAAAAGAGACCTCCTCACCATTTCGTTTGATTACATTTACTTTTACATCTGTCTCCATAGGGGTCTCCTTTCCTCTTTTCGATCAGATTTCCCCGGCTGCCAGCCTCACGCAGCCCTCTGATCTTCACTGTGATTTACTACTACATATTGAGCTCTGACACTTCGCTTTCTCATGCAAAATCCTGTTTCAGAGCAAACAAAAAAGCCCCGGAAACACGCAAAGTTCCAGAAATCCCAGCCCTTCTATGCATCCTCAGCCTTTGCATTTTCTTCCAATATATCGAATATTTTGTTGTCTTTTCTCGTTTTAACCACAATATATGGGTGTTACGTGTTTTATTATACGAGCCTCCCAGGCAAAAGTCAAGGGTGAATCCAAAGACATCAAGGATTATTTCCATACTTTTTTCATCCAGTATGCTTGGACACCCTCTAAACGTCCTGAAAAACCCCCGTCACACCCTGTTATCGTTGACTAACCCACATATCCCATGCTATAGTCAGAACCGACAAAGTAGACAAAAATCGGCAAAAACGGTTTTACAAACTTTACAACAAGTTCGTGGGGGAGTAGTGGCGCATACCCATGCGTGGCAAGTCAACATACTGACGACCGGCAGTATCTGCGAAATACAGATATGTCCCGCCGGGACCATCGTCTGGCTTGCCTTAATCAACGAGACTCATGTACGGTTTTTTACTGTGCAGGAGGTCTCTTTTTTATGAAACATCATCCGGTACAGAGAAAATCGGTCTGTATCGGATTTTTTTATTACGGAGGAACACTTTATGAACAATGCATTTTATATGTCCCGGGAGGAACTTTTGCAGGCTACCGGAGCCGACCCGGAGCACGGTCTCAGCGAATCACAAGTTCAGGCGTCCCGGCAAAAATACGGAGCCAACACCTTCGTCCGCACCGGCACCGAATCCATGCTAAAAAGGATCTGGGACGCATCGACAGAACCCATGCTTCTCATGCTCCTCTTCGCTGCCATCATCACTCTGGCAGTCAACATCACCCGCTACTTTACCGGCGGCGAGTACAACTTTCTCGAATGCGCCGGCATCTTTGCAGCCATCTTCCTGTCGGTAGCCATCACCATCGTCACGGAAGGCAAAAGCGCCAAAGCCTTCGAAGCCCTCAGCAAGATCAACGAAGACACCCTGATCAAAGTTCTGCGCGATGGCGAGCCCCAGCTGATCCCTCAGAAAAACATCGTGATCGGGGATATCCTTCTCATTGAAACAGGAGACAAGATCGTAGCAGACGGCAGGCTCATTTCCGGCAATGACCTCTCCGCAGACGAGTCCGCCCTTACCGGCGAAAGCCTCCCGGTCAAAAAAGACGCAACATTCACCTGCCAGAAAAACACCCCTGTCGCAGAGCGGGCCTGCATGCTTTACTCCGGCTGTTTCATCTCCGGCGGCTCAGGCACGATGCTGGTCACCGGCGTCGGCAACGATACCGAATTCGGTCAGATCGCTCAGGAACTTTCCTCCATCGAAAAAACCACCACTCCGCTTCAGGAAAAGCTGGACCGCCTCGGCAAAGGCATCACCATCCTCGGTTCCTCCGCCGCCGCCATCGTGTTCCTGATCCAGATCATCCAGTTCGCCATGAACCACACCATCAGTCTGAACACCGTGTCAGAAGCCTTCATCACCAGCATCGTCCTCATCGTGGCCGCCGTGCCGGAAGGCCTGCCCACCATCGTCGCCGTCTCCCTCGCCCTCAACATCATCAAAATGTCCCGCGAAAACGCTCTGGTCAAAAAGATGATCGCCTGCGAAACCATCGGCTGCGTCAACATCATCTGTTCCGACAAGACCGGCACCCTCACCGAGAACAAAATGACCGTCCAGAAAATCTACGCCGGCGGCAGCCTCCTGGATCCAGAAGACCTTGCCTTTCCTGCAAAAACGCCTGCGGAGGCTTCTTTGCAGCCGAAGGAAGCGAGGACGGCGCGAGAGGCCGACACTTCGGTTGCTGTCGCTGTGGCTTCGGATTCCCCGGCTGCTTTGGAATCCCTGAATTCTCCGGATTCCCAGATCGCCTCCGCTCCGGCAGACGCGCCTTCTGCCATTGACCAGAAAACAGCGCAGACGCTGCTGCGCAACTTCTGCATCAACAGCAGCGCGGATATCACCCGGGAAGACGGCAGCTGGACCTTCATCGGAAATCCGACGGAATGCGCCCTTTTGGTGGCCGCCCGCAAAGCCGGTTCGGATTATCAGCAGCTTCGAAAAGAAGCCGATATCGTTCGCGTTTTTCCGTTCTCCTCACAGAACAAAGATATGAGCACGATTGTAAGCGAAGACGGAAGGCTGGTCCTCTACACCAAGGGAAATCCGGAAAAGATCCTCTCCCTTTGCAGCAACGTATCTGCTGAAGAGACTGCCCATATCCAGAAGCTGATGGAAAACTTCCAGGATAAAGCCGGCCGCCTGCTGGCCTTTGCACACAAAGAACTTGCTTGTTTCAACGGCGAGAAGCAGCAGGAGCTGGAACAGGATCTGCATTATGACGGGTTCGTTGTGATCTCCGACCCACTAAGCCCGGACGTATATGACTCCATCCGCGACTGCCGCCGTGCCGGCATCGAAGTGAAAATGCTGACCGGAGACAATATCCGGACAGCCCGTGCCATCGCGGAGGAACTCCATATGCTGCAGGACGGGCACCTGGCGGTGGAAGCCGCCGAGATCGGCTCCATGTCTGATGAAGAGCTTAAAAAAGCACTGCCAAAAATCAGCGTCATCGCACGAAGCACTCCGCTGATAAAAATGCGCGTCGTAAAGTTATTAAAGGAAGAAAAGAATGTTGTCGCCGTTACGGGAGACGGGATCAACGATGCTCCCGCCATCAAAAATGCCGATGTCGGCATCGCTATGGGGATCGCGGGAACAGAAGTGACGAAAGAAGCCAGCGATATGGTGCTGCTGGACGATTCTTTCTCGACTATTGTCAAAGCCGTTCAGTGGGGGCGCGGGATCTACGAGAATTTCAAGCGGTTCATCCAGTTTCAGCTGACAGTCAATGTTTCCTCTGTCGTGGTCGTGATCGCCTCGATCCTGGCGGGATTCCCGACACCTTTTACCGCTCTTGAGCTCTTGTGGATCAACATCATCATGGATGGTCCTCCGGCGCTGACCCTTGGGCTGGAACCGATCCGGGAAGATCTGCTGAAACATCCGCCAACGAAGCGGAACGCGAATATAATTTCCCGGAAAATGCTGATTCGGATATTCGCCAACGGGATCTTCATTTCCATCGTGTTCATGCTGCAGCATTTCACCAATTTCCTGGGTGCCGCGCAAACGGAGGAAGCAACGGTGCTGTTTACTCTGTTCGTGCTGTTCCAGCTGTTCAACGCATTTAACTGCAGAGAACTGGACGATACGCCCATGTTCAAGAACCTGCTCAACAACAAGCTGATGCTGGGCGTGTTCCTCATTGTGCTGGTATTGCAGTTTCTGATCACTCAGGTGGGAACGGCTGTATTTGAAACGACCCCACTGTCTGCAGCAATGTGGGGGAAGATGCTGCTGACAGCAGGGTCAGTGGTTGTAATCAATGAGATCTGGAAAGGCTTAGCGTATGTGTTTTCTTCGCTGCAGGATCAAAACCGCAACTAACGTACCGGCAGACAAAATCAGAAGACCTGCCCATACTCCAACCGGGCTTTCATCGCCTGTTCCCGGTGCATTTGCAGCTGTGTCTGCGATCCTGACACTATATCTGCCGCCAGCACTTGTGAAGGCAGCAGCATAGTCACCGTCAGAAAAGCGCACAGAATCTTTGCCGTCTTTTTCATATAAATCCTCCTGAAATAAAACTGAAGTAATCAGTACTATGTTTTGATATTAGAGAAGGCAGGTTAAATCCGCAATCCGATATATGTTAAATGTTGATGAGAATTTCTGCGATTAGTCACCATGAATTCCCATTCTACTTTTTGCTTATATTTCTCTGCTCAAATCATAGTTTGGGAAAATTTTTATTCTGCAAAGATCAAAATCATGGAAAAACGACATGCTAAGTTGCTCTTGATGAGGTGTATCTCGTGGTTTCTCTGCGATTATGTAATGAGATCATTATATAATCGCAGCACAGCACCTCGGAACTTTGCTAATACCCACTCAAGATTTCCTACATTCTATGATTATTCCCGAAATATCAAAGCAAATATCATAAAAACGTGCCGGACACCCGGAGATAACGATCCGCTTCCAGCTGCACAAAAAAGAACCACATCTTCTCTCAGACGTGGTTCTTTTTTCATTGCTTCTGGCACCCCTAGCAGGAATCGAACCTGCAACTAACCCTTAGGAGGGGTTTGTTATATCCATTTAACTATAGAGGCTTATTCTGTTTTTTCTCGCCGTCTTCCCAAAAGCAAAACCGGAAATCCTCTGGCAGGGTTTCCGGCTCTTCTGGATCTCGTGGCGTCCCCAGCAGGGATCGAACCTGCAACGAGCCCTTCGGAGGGGCTTATTATATCCATTTAACTATGAGGACTTAACGGGTATTATTTTACCACAGGTATCCGCTCCTTTTCAAGTATCCATATTATACTTTTTGCAAAAGCCGAACAGGAGCCTTTGCAGAAAGCCACAGAAAAAACACCGCCCGCGCCATCAGGTTTACATAAAACCGCAAAAGATCCGTTTAGGAGCCCATCTTGTACTCTTTTTCGTGCAATTTTGTAAGTCGAAACTATTGTTTTTGATTTTTTTTGGTTTTTGCCACAATTTCCTCAAAAAAGAGGTTGCATTTCTTTTTAATGTGTATATAATAGGTGGTGCAAAGAAAAAACAAGAAAAAACAAACCACTTAAGCATAAGATTCAAGGAGGCAAATAGGAAATGAAACTGACAGGATCACAACTGGTTGCTGAGATCTTACTGGAGCATGGTGTTGATACAGTGTTCGGCTATCCGGGCGGAACAGCCCTCAACTTATACGACACGCTGTATGAATACCGCGATAAGATCCGGCACATACTGACGGCTCACGAACAGGGTGCTGCCCACGCTGCTGACGGATATTCCAGAGCAACGGGGAAAACCGGCGTCGTCTTTGCTACCAGCGGCCCCGGAGCAACAAACCTTGTAACGGGAATCGCCACAGCGTTTATGGACAGTATTCCTATGATCGCCATTACAGCTAACGTACCGGACAGTCTGATCGGTCGTGATGCATTCCAGGAAATCTGCATCACCGGCGTTACGATGCCGATCACCAAGCATACATTCTTCGTAAACAAGATCGAAGATCTGGCCGATGCCATGAGAAACGCATTCCGGATTGCCAACAGCGGTCGTAAGGGTCCGGTTCTTATCGATATCACGAAAGATGTTACAGCAGCTAAGATCGACTATAAACCGGCCAAGCCGATGCCGCTCAATCCACCACCGGTATTCAACAAGGAATCCGTACAGGAAGTGGCAGCTATGATCAATGCGGCAGAACGTCCGATCGTCTACTTCGGCGGCGGAGTCGCAGCATCCAAGGCAGGTCCCGAGCTGAGACAGCTGCTGGAAACTGCGGACATCCCGGCCACATATACACTGATGGCTGCCGGGATCCTGGGATATGATAACAAGAGAAACCTGGGACTGATCGGTATGCATGGAAGCATCGCTGCCAACAGAGCAGTCGATCGTGCCGATCTGATCATCGCGCTGGGAGCGAGATTCAGCGACAGAGTTGCACTGAACCCCGAAAAATTCGGCAAGAAAGCTCACAAGATCCAGGTGGATATCGATACAAGCGAAATCAACAAGAACGTCCTCGTAGATGTGGGCATCAGTGCAGATATCAAGGAATTCTTAACAGCACTTCTTCCACTGATCAAGAAAAACGATCATGCAGACTGGGTTTCTCAGTCCACAGAATGGAAGAAGAAAACAGGTGATGTTAAGAGTCAGGATGCAGAACTTCACCCAAGTGAAATCATTCAGAGCATCTGCGATATGACAGATAAAGAAACGATTTATGTAACCGACGTCGGCCAGCATCAGATGTGGGCCGCTCAGTACCTCAAGCACGAGAAGACAGAAGACTTCATTACAAGCGGCGGTCTGGGAACCATGGGATTCGGTTACGGCGCCGCCATCGGCGCACAGATCGGATGTCCGGAAAAGAGAGTCATCCATTTCACAGGAGACGGCTCCTTCCACATGAACCTGAACGAAGCCTGCACGGCAGTAAGTCAGGATCTTCCGATCATCACCGTTATTATGAATAACCGCGTACTGGGCATGGTATATCAGTGGCAGACTTCCTTCTACGGCAAACGTTATGCCGCTACAACGCCGGAGCGTAAAACCAACTTCCCGAAGCTGGCAGAAGCATTCGGAGCAAAAGGTTTCTCCGCTTCCAACCCTGCCGAGTTCGAAGAAGTGTTTAAAAAGGCACTGCAGGAAAAAGGTCCGGTCTGGATCGACTGTGCTATTTCACGAGAAGAACGAGTTCTTCCGATGATCCCGGGTGGCGGAACCATCGAAGACATGATCATAGGATAGGAGGCAGGATCAATGGACAACCAGATAAAAAAAGAAGTTATCAGCATTCTGGTAGATAACCAGGCCAACGTTCTGACGAGAGTCATCAGCCTCTTTGGAAGACGAGGTTTCAATATCGACTCCCTGACGGTATCGACGACCAATGATCCGAAACTTTCCAGGATCACCGTAGTATTCACGGGAACGGAACAGGCACTCCACCAGATCATTTCTCAGACAGCCAAGCTGGAAGTAGTCCGCAAGATCTTCACGCTGGATTCCGCGCACAGCATCTACAGAGAGCTGCTGCTGCTGAAAGTCCACGCTGACAAGACAGAACGTTCTGCGATCAAGGAGATCGTAGAGATCTACCGTGGAAACATCGTCGACCTTTCAAAAGAAAGCCTTATCATCGAGCTGACAGGACATTCCGACAAGATCGACGGCTTCATGGATATGATGAGCTGTTATGACATCGCCGAGGTTTGCCGGACAGGTATCACAGGCATCGGCAGAGGCCCCGGCTGGGACGAAGTGGACGACTAGCCGTAAACTTTAATATGTATACAGGGGAATCGGAGATTCCTTTGCAGAAGGACGAAGGTTCTTCGTAATATAGTATTTTTGCAAAACTTATTTCAAAGGGAATTTAATAGTTAAAGGAGAGAGAACAATGATAAAGAAGTATTATGATCAGGATTGTAATTTAGGTATGTTAGACGGTAAAACAGTTGCTATCATCGGTTTCGGAAGCCAGGGTCACGCTCATGCTATGAACCTGCATGAAAGCGGAGTTGACGTAGTTGTTGGTCTGAGACCGGGTTCCGCTCATACTAAGAAAGCTGAAGCTGCTGGCCTGAAAGTCGTAGGCATCGAAGAAGCTGCTGAAGCTGGCGATATCGTTATGATCCTGACACCGGATGAACTGCAGGCTTCCATCTACAAGAACCAGATCGAAAAGCACATGAAGGAAGGCAATGTCCTGGCTTTCGCACACGGTTTCAATATCCACTTTAATCAGATCCAGCCGGCAGATTACCTGGACGTTATCATGATCGCTCCTAAGGGTCCTGGTCACACTGTAAGAAGCCAGTACGTTGAAGGCAAAGGTGTTCCAAGCCTGATCGCAGTTTATCAGGATGCTTCCGGCAAAGCTAAGGATTACGCTCTGGCATATGCTTCCGGAATCGGCGCAGGTCGTGCAGGAATCCTGGAAACTACATTCAAAGAAGAAACAGAAACAGACCTCTTTGGTGAACAGGCTGTTCTCTGCGGCGGCGTAACAGAACTGATGAAGGCTGGTTTCGATACTCTGGTAGAAGCTGGTTATGCTCCGGAAATGGCTTACTTCGAATGTATCCACGAAATGAAGCTGATCGTAGACCTGATCAACGAAGGCGGTTTCGACAAGATGAGATACTCCATCTCCAACACTGCTGAATACGGCGACTACAGAACAGGCAAGAGACTGATCACAGAAGATACAAGAAAAGAAATGAAGCAGGTTCTGACTGAAATCCAGGATGGTACGTTCGCAAGCGAATTCATTCAGGAATTCAATGCCGGCGGTAAGGCTAAGTTCCTGGCCACGAGAAAGATGGAAGCTTCCCATCTGCTTTGCTCCGTTGGTGCTGAACTGAGAAAGATGATGAGCTGGTTGAAGAAATAGGCAGTTTGCCTGATTGCCGCAAAGATTATAGCAAAGAATTGCTCTTTTCCAGCGACAGGTCCTCGGTGCTTCCTGCTGACGCATTCTACGGAATCACCTGCGGAAGTCGCTTTCAAAGAGCGATTCTTTGAAAAAACTTCGCAACACGCAAACAGCTTATTCTAACATTTAAAATGAAGGAAAGTGGCGGCGGCGTTTCCGCCGCCGCTTTTTTATAAATAAACGCAAACGTCCCGGAACCGGTCAGGACCACAGGCAGCGCACGCAGTTTTGCAGAACTCGAACCAGACCCCGGAACGGAAAGGAAAATGGAAATGAGAAGTGATAAAGTAACCAAGGGCATAGAACGCGCTCCTATGCGGAGTTTGTTCTATGCAATGGGATATACGAAAGAAGAACTGGAACGTCCACTGATCGGTGTCGTTTCCGCCAAAAGCGAAATCGTTCCAGGTCATATGCACCTGGACAAGGTAGCTGAGGCCGTAAAGGCCGGCGTCCGCATGGCAGGCGGCACACCGATCGAGGTGCCATCCATTGGCGTCTGCGATGGGATAGCCATGGGACATGTAGGCATGAAATACAGTCTGCCAAGCAGAGAGCTGATCGCAGACAGCGTGGAAACCATGACCATGGCTCACGCATTCGATGGGCTCGTACTGGTTCCAAACTGTGATAAGATCGTACCCGGCATGATCATGGCAGCTGTTCGCATGAATATCCCTGCCGTTGTCTGCTCCGGAGGTCCGATGATGTCCGGGCTTGTAAAAGGCGAAGAAACCAGCCTTTCTAAGATGTTTGAAGCAGTCGGCGCAAGAAAAGCCGATATCATCGATGATGATGATCTTCTGGAATTCGAACAGAATGTATGCCCTGGCTGCGGATCATGCTCCGGTATGTATACGGCAAACAGCATGAACTGCCTCTCTGAAGCGGTCGGCATCGCACTTCCCGGAAACGGCACGATCCCGGCAGTGGACAGCGGGCGGATCCGTCTGGCAAAACACGCCGGAATGGCTATCATGAACCTGGTGGAAAAGGACATCAAGGCACGGGATATCATCAACGAAAAGTCCCTGCGCAACGCTCTGGCCTGCGATATGGCTCTGGGCTGTTCCTCCAACAGTGTACTCCATCTGCTGGCCATCGCCAACGAAGCAGGCGTACATCTTGACCTGAACATCTTCAACGAATTCAGCGCCAAAGTTCCAAACCTCTGCCACCTGGCTCCTGCCGGCAGCACTCACATGCACGATCTGAACCGCGCAGGCGGTCTGATGGCAGTATTCAGCGAACTGGACAAAAAGGGACTCATCGACAAGAGTCTCATCACAGCAACCGGAAAAACCGTAGGCGAAAACTTTGCAGGAGCACACGTAAAAGACTACGATATCATTCGTCCGATCGACAAACCATACAGCGAAACCGGCGGTATTGCCGTTATGTGGGGCAACATCGCACAGGACGGCTGCGTAGTAAAGAGAAGTGCAGTCGCTCCGGAAATGCTTTCCCACACCGGTCCGGCCAGAGTATTTGACAGCGAAGAAGACGCCATCGAAGCCATCTACACCGGTAAAATCGTGGACGGCGACGTTGTTGTCATCCGCTATGAAGGTCCTAAGGGCGGTCCGGGAATGCGTGAAATGCTCAACCCGACCAGCGCTCTCGCCGGCATGAAGCTGGACAAAACGGTCGCTCTGATCACTGACGGCAGATTCAGCGGTGCAAGTCGCGGGGCCTCCATCGGACACGTTTGTCCGGAAGCTGCTGCCGGCGGCAACATCGGACTGCTGCAGGAAGGCGACATCATCGAAATCGACATCCCGAACTCCAAGATCAACGCTCAGGTTTCTGACGAGGAGTTCGATGCACGTCGCAAGGATCACGTGGCTCCGCCATCCAAGGCAACCAGCGGCTGGCTGGCAAGATACCAGCGCAACGTTTCCGCATCCTGCAAAGGCGCGGTCATGGAATAAAGGATCGCTGCAAAGCCTTCGGTACAAGGATTTCGGCATGCGGCCGGCTGACAGCGCTTGCTGATGCTTCTTGCTGGCGGCACCAAAGGCTGGCGACGACCGACCAGCGCGGCGATTATAAGTGTATAAAAATGAACAAACGATAAGTAAAGGAACCCCGGAAGATGCACGATATGATATGCATCTTCTGGGGTTCCTCGATTCTATAATATTATATAGGCCAGTCTGCCGGGCGGTTCCGCTACCGGGCCTTGAACTGCTACCGGGCTTTGAACCGCCTTGCCGATCGACTCATCCATTTATCCACGAGCCGGACATCATCCGCCTTTACGCTTCCTTACACATTCGCTTAGCAGGTATTCCACCTGCCCGTTGATGGAGCGGAAGTCCTCCTCTGCCCAGGCTGCGATCTCATTCCAAAGAGTCGGGGAAAGGCGGAGCACCATCTGTTTCTTGGCCTTATCCTTTTCTTTCAGGCTTTTTTCTTTCGCCCTGACCGCCTTTTCTTTTTCTTTCAGTTCACGCTCCAGAGCCTTGAGTTTTTCCAGCCGCTGCTGCAGTTGTTCTTCTTTCTTACTGTAATCTTCTGCCACGACGACACCCCTTTGACCAGTGTTTCGTTATTGCTCTAATACAAGCTTCCGCTGTTAACAACAGGCTGTGCTTCCTTATCTCCGCAAAGCACTACCAGTAAATTCGATACCATCGCAGCCTTACGCTCATCGTCCAGCAGGATCAAGTCATCTTTCTCAAGACGATCCAGCGCCATATGAACCATTCCGACTGCACCCTCTACGATCTGTTCTCTCGCTGCGATCGTCGCCGCCGCCTGCTGCCGCTTCAGCATTGCCGCTGCGATTTCCTCCGCATATGCCAGATGAGTGATCCTCACTTCGAGGATCTCTATGCCGGCGTCAAAAGTCTTCTCCTGTAGTTCAGACTTCATCTTTTCTGCGATTTCCAGGCTGGATCCTCTCAGCGTCATCTCACTGTCATCGTCCCTCATCGTATCGTACGGGTACATCCTCGCTGAATTTCTGATAATAGAATCACACTGAGTCGAAAGATATTCGAAGTAGTTCTCCACATTGAATACAGCCTTGGTCGGATCCGCCACCTTCCAGATGACCACTGAACCGATGATGACCGGATTACCATCCACATCATTGACTTTCTGCTGTGCATTGTTGAGTGTCATGGTTTTCGTGGAAACCTTCCTGCCTCGTGTCTTAGAGGAAGCCTTCACAGTTTTGCCTTTTTTTAAAGCTTCGCCCAGATCCTGGGATGTTTCTTCCTGCAAAGCACCTGCCGTCGGATTAAATGCAGTGCAAAACGGATTCACAAAGAAGAACCCGGCATTTTTGATAGTGCCATGATATTTACCGAACAAAGTCAGTACCAGCGCTTCATTCGGATTGACCACCTTAAGTCCGGCGAACATGATACAAAATAGAACAAAAAGCAGCACACCGATGACAACTCCCAGCCCTCCTGCTGCACCATAAAACATAAGCGGACTGATGACGCACAACAGCATACTGAACAGGATCCCTGCAATATTGATGATGAGCATCAGCATTCCGGACACCGGATGCAGTTCCTTCTCTGTAATGTTGGTCGTAATGATGTTATTCGTATTATCCATACTCATACCCTCCCATCTAAAATCTCCTCTTTGAGATTTCGGTCACATGTATGTGATATCATTTTGATATCACAATTATATCACCTTCACTCACGGTGTCAAGAGGAATTTGTACAGCAGGCAGGATTTGAACTCGAACACGTCTTGACGTTGTACCGACTTATGCTATAATAAAATCAAGAGGAAACCGTAAAACGGTTAGCCGAATAGTCTTTTTGAGACCGTCTTCAGCTGCACACTGGAAGGCGGTCATTCTTTTTCAGGTCCTTTGCAATACGATTCAACGATTCCATGTGCCCTTTGGAAAGTCTGCTGAGATGGAGCCCGTCAGCATTCATCCTAACTGCTTCGAAATCCAAGATTAACGATGAAACGCCCTCTAATTCATGCTCCTTACAAAGGCGTTCATCCTTATTTTGAGATATTGCGATTTCAGGATGAAAAACCGCCTAAAGATTTCCATTTTTTCATCCTGACTCGCACCAGCTATATCATTGGATCAAAAAATCAAGATGATCTTCCGACATAAAAATATCTCCAACCATACAACTACGGCTGGAGATAGAAAATTTTGTTTTTTCATCGGTCTACTTGACAGGGAGCATATCAATCGTTAATGCGACAGCCCCTCTTATCTTTTTAAATGATCAGCTCACACAGCCTTGTCTACCGCAGTCTGAAGGAATGCATATAGTCACAAGGCTCCGTATAGAATATGTGCTGTCCACCGAGGTATTTCTTGATCTCAAGATCGGCAAGGCCTTTGCCCACTCTGTAGTAAGTCGGCATGTCTTCCCACTGCGGTTCATAGAACTTGACCGTGCCTTTGCAGAACTGAGCCTGCGGCGGCTTGACTTCCCACTTGTAATCAGCAGGTTTTTCCCATTTCTTCGGGTTGAATACAGGGTACTCTGCATCCGGAACAGTGATGTCATCTACTGACGGGATGTATCTGTAGTTCATCTTGCCCTGGCTTTGTGCAGCCAGATCCATCATCCGTTTCGGATCTTCCGCTTCGCCGTTAAGATCCAGCTGCAGATCCATAAATTTGAAATCCCAGCTGTAAGCTCTTGCCGTGCACTTACCTTCATAGTGACCAAATTTCGGCATATCTGCATAGATCTTGCTGTACCCGATACCATCACGACCAGCTACGATAGGATCTGCATGATTTTCGAACATGACCAGAACCAGATCGCCGTCCAGATCATCACGTTCACCCTTGAAATGTACGGGTGTGGAAATGTTGATCAGAGTATAGGAATGACCGGCCAGCCAGCCGATATCATTGAATTCGCATGCCTGTACGCTGATCACAGGAGCATTGGATGTAAAGCATTCCGGAAGCAGTGCATCTACCTGTTCCTGATTCGTTTCAAACGATACTCCCAGACACTCTACATTAGAAGGCTGGTGAAGCATACGCTTTCCTTCCATGCTCTGCATAGTTGTTGTCGGTCCGAAGAATACCGGCTGCATATAAAACTTATCTTTTTCAAATTTGAATGCCATAACGATCTCTCCTTTCATACCAAAAGCACTTCCGCGCTTCATTTTCTGACTTTTCTTTATCTTCATTATACACCCGTATGTATCAAATTCAAGACATCTTGTGTGACGTTTTGATGTTTTTTTAACAATCTTTCCGTTCGAACACGTCTTGACGTTGTACTGACTTATGCTATAATAAAATCAAGAGGAAACCGTAAAACGGTTAGCCGAATTTTTTCAGATGACTGCCTTCGGCTATCAAATGAAAGGCAGTCATTTAATTTCCCGCACTATTCGGTACAGGATCAGTAGATAAATTACACCAAAAATGTAATCCATCATACCAACCACCTCCTTTTAGGCTAATCCCAACGGATCCCCTTTAGGGTGTGGCTAACCGCTTTCACTTGCTCCTCTTGATTGGTTTATTATATAATTTTTGTTATTATTTGTAAAGTCTTTTAAGGGAAAAAATACAGCTCGCGCCATATTCCAAAGCGCGAGCTTTTGTATCGTTATCGCTCTTCAAATCTACTGCGGCTTCACCTGCTTAGCGTCGGTACGTTTGCCCACAATAAAGAATCTGCCGTTCTTCTCGTGATAGGCACAGGTGGAAAGAGTCACCAGCTGATCACCGTATTCTGCAGAAACGCCGGTGTTGTACTCTGACAGCTCCTTGACCCCTTTAAGATACTCATTAAAGTCAGACCGGGATGTGATCCCCGCATACTGGTAATACTTGAACGCATCGGAATCCCCCGGATAGATCTTGGAGTAACCGGCTGCTATGATTTCGTAGGTGCCCTGTCCGCCTTTGTAGATCGTATCAAATCGAAAGGTTTTGTGCTCCTGATAAAAAGACTTGTCTTTGTACTTGAGCATATCGTGGAACATGGTTCCATTCTTCATATTGTGCCCATAGATCAGGAAGTTGGATGTCGGCACGAAAATATCACTGGACGCATCCATAAACGGAACGCCAGCTGTCGCATGCTCCTTCTGAAAATTACGTCTCAGATAGAATTCCGGATCATCCTGTGTCTGCATGACCGGATAATCGATCTTGGTTCCGTCCACCGTGATCCATCCGATGATATCGCTGTTCGCCTCATACAGATCCACATACTTGCCGATGACCGTTCCCTTGTCGGTTTTCATATCCTCCCGCTCCGTCTTTAGCTTTGCCAGATCCTCAAGACTGCTCTGTTCCCGCATTCCTGTCAGAAAATAATTGAGCAGCATGCCCGCTGATCCTACAAACACGATAAGACAGAGCACGAAAACGATTTTTCTTCCTAAACTCATATTCAGGCCCTCTACAATTCTTTCTGCAAAGCTCTTTTAGAAAGAGTCTGCTCCTGCCAGTTCTACTCCGCTTGCCTTCAGCACTTCCTCCGCTTTTGCAGCATCACTGGTTTTCATCATGATGATGGCTTTTCCTTCTGCAGATTTGATGGTGGAATAAATGTAGTTCACGGCAATGCCGGCCTCTGCCAGTACCGCCAGAACTTTGTGCAGACCACCCGGCTTGTCTTCCAGGGATACACCTGTCACTTCGGAAATGCTTGCGGAAAATCCGTTTTCAACCAGGATCTTCACTGTTTTTTCCGGTTCTTCAACGATGCAGCGCAGAATGCCGAAATCTACGGTCTCTGCGATGGTGCTTGCCTTCAGATCGATGTTGTTGTCTGTCAGGATCTTCGTCAGGTCAGCCAGTCTCCCTACTGTATTTTCTACGAATACAGATACCTGTTTTACTATCATGGAGTTCCTCCTTTTCTTCGTCCGGCCAGCGGCCGGCTTTCCAGAATCAATCACTTAACCGAGATTTCTCGTATCTTCTACTCTGACAGCCTTGCCTTCACTTCTAGGCAGCGTGCCTTCGTTGAGAAGCTTTACTTTGCATCCGATGCCCAGCATATCGCGGAGCGCATGTTCGATGCGGCCTCTCAGAGCTTCTACAAACGCAATGTCTTCAATTGCCAGCCCTTCCGCCAGTTCTACCGCCAGCTCGAATGTGTCGGTATTGTTTTCTCTGCCAACGTACAGCTTGTAGTTCATGGTCAATTCCTTGAACTCGGCAATAACCGTTTCTACCTGGGACGGGAATACGTTGACGCCGCGGATGATCAGCATGTCGTCGGTACGTCCGAATACACGGCTCATACGCACTGTCGTTCTTCCGCACGCACACTTGTCTCTCATAAGATAACAGATGTCACGAGTCCTGTATCTGATCATCGGCATGCCTTCCTTGCCCAGCGTCGTGATGACCAGTTCGCCTTTCTCGCCATCCGGCAGCACTTCCAGCGTATCCGGGTCGATGATTTCTACATAGAAGTAGTCTTCCTGTACGTGCATCCCTGCATTTTCCTCACAGCTCATGGATACTCCCGGACCCATGATTTCAGAAAGTCCGTAAATATCATAAGCGCGGATACCCAGACCCTCTTCGATCTTGTCGCGCATGCTCTGCGTCCACGGCTCTGCGCCGAATATTCCTGCAGAAAGATTCAGTTCTTCCGGTTTGATCCCAACCTTCTTCACACCTTCCGCGATAGTCAGTGCATAGGACGGTGTGCAGCAAAGGATATCGCTCTTCATATCCTGTAAAAAAGTGATCTGTTTCTGCGTATTTCCGCTGCTCATCGGGATAACAGTCGCCCCGATGGTTTCTGCTCCAAGGTGTGCTCCCATCCCACCAGTGAAAAGTCCGTACCCATAGGAAACGTGTACCACGGATTCCTGAGACGCTCCAGCCATCGTCATGCCTCTTGCTACGCATTCACCCCACAGATCAAGATCGTTTCTGGTGTAGCCTACGATCTTAGGCTTGCCGGTCGTACCGGAAGATGCGTGGATCCTCACGATATCTTTCATCGGCTCGGCAAAAAGTCCCGTCGGGTAATTGGCTGCAATGTCTTCTTTTGTAATAAATGGAAGTTTCGTGATGTCATCCAGAGACTTGATATCTTCCGGTTTCACACCGGCTTCATCCATCTTATTCCGATAGTGCGATACGTTATCATACGCGTGCTTTACGGTCTTCTTCAGTTTCTCCAGCTGAACGGACCGCATGGTGTCGCGATCCGCACATTCCATTTTCTCGTTCCAAATCATGGTTCAGTTGTTTCCTTTCGATTGTAATTTATATTAAGCGTTTCTGCCCAGAGCGAACGCTTTTTTGTTGAGTTCTACGAATTTAGGTTTCACATTTTCTTCGATGACTTTGATCCACGCTTCTTCGTCAAACGGCAGCTCACGGGACGCTGCACCCAGCAGAACTACATTGACAGCTTTGACACTGCCGCATTCTTCCGCAATGGAAAGAGCATCCAGTGCTTTAACAGCTCCCGCATGTTCTTCCAGAGTTTCCATGATGTGCTCCGGATATTTGGCCTTGCCCATGATGACAGGCATCGGCAGGATCTTCTGTGTATTCACATAGATCGTTCCGCCCTTTTTCAGATACGGCAGCCACCGGTACGCTTCCAGTTCTTCAAAAGCAATGATCACGTCGGCATCCCCTTCTTCGATGAGCGGAGAGCTTACAGTACCTTCACTGATCTTTACATGAGTCACAACACTTCCGCCTCTCTGTGCCATACCATGTACTTCAGAAAGCTTTACATCATACCCCTTGGAAAGTCCCAGATTGCCTAACAGTACGCTGGCCAGCAGAGTCCCCTGTCCGCCAACGCCTACGATCAGTATATTCGTCTGTTTCATTTATTTGTCCTCCTTTCTGGTCTGCGTCATTTCGATCGCATCGAAAGGACATACTCTAGCACAAAGGTCGCAGCCCACACAGCTTTCTGGAACGATGTACGGTTTACCGTCGCGTTCTTCGATTGCCGGGCAGCCGATCTTCATGCACATTTTGCAGTTCTTGCATTTATCCGTCACTTCGTACGGAATATCCGGCTGTTTTACGATCAGCGCGCAAGGTCTCTTCGTAATGATCACCGAAAGAGCATCGCGCTCGGTTTCTTCTTTGATGAGCTTTTCCAGTCCCTTTACATCAAACGGGTCGATCTCCGTTACGTGTTCTACTCCGCAGGCTCTGCAAAGGGTAGCGATATCGATTGCCGGTGCCGGTTCGCCCTTGGCGTTTCTGCCAGTGTTCGGGTTGTCTTGGTGACCGGTCATGCCTGTGATCCTGTTGTCCAGGATGATGACGGTTCCTTTCGCTGCGTTGTAGTTCATATTTACCAGACCGGTGATACCGGAGTGGAAGAAGGTGGAGTCGCCCAGTACGGCAACTGTGTTCTTGCTGCTTCCAACGGCTTTTTCAAATCCGTGAGCCATGGTTATGGAGCCGCCCATGCAAAGGCATGCGTCCATAGCTGACGTCGGCGGCAGCGCGCCCAGCGTATAGCAGCCGATATCTCCCAGAACAGTAGTCTTCAGCTTGCTCAGCACGTGGAACAGTCCTCTGTGCGGACATCCGGCACAAAGAAGCGGCGGTCTTCCAGCTGCTTCTGCCGGGGACGGATCTTCTCCTGCTCCCGGCGCATTCGCATCTGCTGCAGCCTCTGCTACCGGACGGCCGAAGGCCTTTCTGATCATGTTGGCGCTGTATTCACCCTGAATGGTGAACAGATCCTTGCCGCCTGCCAGTTTGATCCCCATTGCCCGGATCTGTTCTTCAAAGAACGGGTCACCCTCTTCGATGACATACAGCTGGTCTACTTTTGCTGCAAAGGCTTCGATCATGGCTTTCGGGATCGGATTGATCATGCCCATTTTCAGTATGCTTACTTCCGGCAGCGCTTCTTTGACATACTGATAGCAGATGCCGCTTGTGATGATGCCGATCTTCGTATCGTTGAGTTCAATAATGTTGAGAGGCAGGCTATCAGCTTCTCCGGCCGCGGCGTCGGCCTTCATGCCGAGAGTGATGTCCGCCGTGTCCTTTGCGATCCTATCCATACGCTGCTCCTGTGCGATATGCAGTTTTCTGGCCATCGCCGGCATTGCCACGTACTTCTGGATGTTCTTTTCATACGGGATACGATCTTTTTCAGTTCTTTCGCCCAGCTCAACGATCCCGCGGGAATGTGATACTCTCGTGTTGGAACGGAGCAGAACTACCGTATCGTATTTCTCACTGATTTCGTATGCCAGTTTCAGATAATCCTTACATTCCTGCGCGTTGGACGGTTCGAGGACCGGAACGCCTGCACTCTTGCCATAGTATCTGGAGTCCTGTTCGTTCTGGCTGGAATGACAGCCGTTATCGTCAGCTACCAGTACTACTGCGCCGCCGGTCACTCCTGTATATGCTGCAGTAAAAAACGGGTCAGCCGCTACGTTCAATCCTACGTGTTTCATGCAGGAAAGGGAACGCACGCCGCCGATGGAAGCGCCGACTGCAACTTCTACACCGACTTTTTCGTTAGGTGCCCATTCTACGTATATCTCATCATATTTCGCCGCATTTTCCGTGACCTCGGTACTTGGTGTTCCCGGATAGGAAGAAACGACTTTTACACCTGCTTCATAAGCTCCTCTTGCAAAGGCTTCATTGCCCAGCATGATTTTCTTTTCCATTACCTCATTATCTACCTTTCTGTTGCTAGTTGCGATATATGCCTGCTTGCGGGGCAGTGACTGCCGGGGCGTGACTATCTGCAGGCCCATCGCCTGACGCCCGGATCCACTGCTACGAGCATACTATTGTTATCATACCATAAAATCATTCTTATTTACATAGGCTGGAGGAATAAAATGTGGGAAATCAACACACAAAAAGAGACCTGCATGAGGCCTCTCCTTGCTGTTGATTACTTATTATTGAGATCGTCTTTAGTTTGCTTTTCTTCTGCGTGCAAAGCCGACTGCTCCCGCTCCTGCCAGTGCCAGCAGAGCCGCGCCTGCGATCAGCCCGATCGGGAACTCATCACCGGTCTTGGCTGTTTTGCCGGTTTTGCCTGCTTTTCCCTGATTATTATTATCTCCCGGAGTCGTCGGAGCAGCAGGCTGCTCTTCCTTTTCCTTTACTGTGACCGTAATGGTCTTCGTTCTGGAAGCCCCGTCTTTGTCTGTTACCTTATACGTAACAGAATAAGTGCCTGCCTTTGCAGTATCAACTGTGTTTTCGATAACATCGATCTTGTCAGTAAGATCTCCATCTTCCGCATCGTTTGCTGTTACATCTTTCTTCGGGTCGAATGTGTCGCCAACCATGACCATTTTATCCTCGGCATTGATCGTCGGCGGAGTATTGATGACTACTGCATACGGGGAGAATCTCCACGTGCCGGTGAATGTCTGGTTGTCTGTGAGCGAGTCGATCCCTGCCGGTTTCCAGCCTTCAAACGTCCATATCCCATCCACTGCCTTCACGCTGTCCTTCGATAACGTCGGCGGAGTCACTTTCATTCCATGCTCCTTGGATTCTGCTTCTGGAAGCAACTCATTTACTTCATTCGGAAGGTCCTTATTTGTTTTGCTGACGAATTCATAAGAAACGGTATAAACCTTGTTTTTAAACGTCACCTGGATCTTATGCGGCGCTGTCACATTGCGGAACATATATGTGAAATCTTCTTTTCCCGCTGCATCAGAAACAGTCTGTCCGTCCACGGTAAGAGAATCTATCATTTTCCCCTTAGCGGCAGTGACTGTATACGACTTGTTTCCGCCATATTCAACTTCTTTTTTTCCGACATCCGTGATTGCTCCTCCTTCACCGGCTCCAGCCGTGATCGTAGGGTTGAAATTCGCATAAATCTCGTAGGTGATTTTATTCCACACTGTTTCCCCTGTGGTAGTCAGTCTGTTCACGGAGATGGTCTGAGCTGTACCATTGTAAGGGGTTCTCCAATCCAAACTATGCTGGGAGAAGGAATATCTCTTCCCAAAAAAATTATCGGTACGGTTGCCTAAATCTCTTCCTTTAAATAACTGTTTGTAGGTCCAGCCTTTCCAGACCCAGTCCTCCTTAAGGTTTGCCTGGTATTGTCTGAACCCGCTTCCCTGCAGGAAAGATGAGGCTGAGCTTTTACCTGTTAAAGTTACTGTTCCCCCCCCTTTCGTAGCATACACATGAATTTCCGCGTCTGCAACAATAGTCTGCATACCGGGCACTTTTTCATAGCGATCCGAATTTCCGGCAAAAGCGGCCTGCGGCGCGATAGAAACCATCACGGCCAAAGATAGAATTGCAGCCAGTGCTTTTTTGATTCCTTTCATTTGAACTTTCTCCTTTTTCACATATAAAATTCACACTTTTTAACGTATTAAAAGTATGCAAAGTGTATCAGAAAACCCTTGTGTTTTCAATGTTTTTCCGCGATTTTCCCGCAAAAAATTTGATACCCTCCCCCCGTATTAAAATTAGGGTTAAATTAGGGTTATTTTCGGGGGTTTGATATATGATTCTAACGCCGCAAAGCAGGTGCGGCTTACCACCCGTATCTTTGATTCACGAACACACAAAAAGAGACCAGTAATTGGTCTCTTCAGACTGTAGACAAAAGCCCGACCTTAGAAATAAGGTGTCGGGCTTTTTCTATATCCATATTAAATTCCCAATAAATGGAGACTTCCTGAATAACGTTGATAAAAACCGCATGACTGATACTCCCAGCGAATCCATTTTATCTCGACTCTCTAGTATCCTGACCAGCTTTTTCATATTCATGCAGGCAAAGGTAAGCCCAACTTTCATCCGCATCTTCTTTTTCCCGATCAACTGCGTATACCTCATGCCATGATGCTCTTTTGCTGTACC
>NZ_JACRWC010000098.1 GCF_014306095.1 Lentihominibacter faecis | reverse complement strand
CTCGGAGATGTGTATAAGAGACAGCGATGGTATAATATATCCATGTTACAAATTTTTTAGGGAGGACTCAATAATGAAAGGCTACACAAGCGAAACTATCAGAAACGTTGCACTGGTTGGACACGGCGGATGTGGTAAGACCACATTTTTAGAATCTGCACTTCTGGCTACAGGCGTTATCGACAGACTGGGTAAAGTTGAAGATGGAAATACCGTTTCCGATTATGATAAGATGGAGATTGAAAAAGGCTTTTCCATTAACACATCTATCGTTCCGGTAGAATGGAAAGACAGCAAGATCAATTTTATCGATACTCCGGGATATTTTGACTTTATCGGAGAAGTAAATGCAGCACTGAGAGCTTCGGAAGCTGCAGTGATCCTGGTGGATGCCGGTGCTGGAATCCAGGTGGGGACGGAACAGGCATGGAAGGCCTGCGAGCGCTATAAGATGCCTAGATTTATCGTAATAAATAAAAGAGATAAAGACGAATTTGACTTCTATAAAACCTTTAATAAACTGAAGGCTAAGTTTGGTGAAACGCTGATCCCGTTCAGCTGGCCGCTGACTGCAGAAATTGATGAAGAACTGAAAGAAGCGATCGCTATGACAGATGATCTGCTGATGGAAAAATACTTCAATGGAGACGACTTCAGCGATGAAGAAATCAAGAAAGGACTGGTAAAAGGTATTTCCGAGGGTGGTATCGTGCCGGTATGTTCCTCTGCATTTTCATTGGGACACGGTATTGAAGGTCTGCTGGATCTGCTGGTGACTTATGTACCGACACCGCTGCAGCACGGAGCATATAAAGGCTTTAACGACAACAATGAACAGGTGGAGAAAATGTGTGTCGTAGATGCAACTCCTTCTGCTTTTGTATTTAAGACTATCGTTGACCCGTTCGTAGGCAAGATCTCTATCATGAAAGTGGTAACAGGCAAGCTGACGTCCGGTATGGAAATTTTGAATGAGAGAACCGGCAAAACCGAAAAGCTGGGCAAGCTCTTCTTCCTGAGAGGAAAAGAACAGCAGGAACTCAATTACGCAGAGGCCGGTGACATCGTGGCCGTTGCGAAACTGCAGCACACGGTATCCGGAGATACTCTTTGTGACAAGAACGATATCATCCGTTATCTGCCGCTGGATTATCCGTCTCCATCGTTATACGTGGCCATCGAAGCCGTTGACAAAAAGGATGAAGACAAGATTTTCTCCGGATTGACCAGATTGAGAGAAGAAGATCCATCCTTCGTTGTAGAAAGAAATGACGAAACGCATCAGACTCTTCTGGGTGGTCAGGGTGAAATGCAGCTGAACATTGTAATGGCCAAGCTGAAAGACCGTTTTGGCGTAGAAGTCAAGACCGTTCCTCAGAAGATCGCATATAGAGAAACCATTAAGGGAACTTCAGATGTACAGGGAAAACATAAGAAGCAGTCCGGTGGTGCAGGGCAGTATGGAGACGTACATATCAGATTCTCTCCGTCGCAGGAAGAATTTGAATTCTCAGAAGAACTGTTCGGTGGATCGATTCCTAAGAACTACGTTCCGGCAGTTGAAAAGGGATTGAAAGAGTCCATGGAAAAAGGACCGCTCGCAGGATGCAAGGTAGTTAATATCAAGGCTGTTCTCTATGATGGTTCTTATCACGATGTAGACTCCAACGAAATGGCATTCAAGATCGCTGCTTCCCTGGCGTTCAAGAAGGGCATCGCAGAAGCAAAGCCGTGCCTGCTTGAGCCGGTAATGAGGCTGGAGATCATCGTTCCAGATGACTATGTGGGCGATGTTATGGGCGACATGAACAAGAGAAGAGGCAAGATCCTTGGTATGGAACCTCTGGCAGAAGGCGGACAGAAGCTGATGGCGGAAGCTCCACAGGCAGAACTCTTTGACTATGCGATCGTGCTCCGCTCCATGACGCAGGCAAGAGGAAACTTCTCCATGCACTTTGAAAGATATGAAGAAGTTCCAGCTCAGATCGCGCAGAAGATTATTGCAGCTCATCAGGCAGAGCAGGAGAAATAGAGGCTCTGAAGTGAATATCGAAACCAGCAGGTTTTTATAGAGAAAGTTTGATCCAGAGGGTGTCGCAGAAATGCGATACCCTCTGTTCCTATTTTAGTACGGTGGAACTACCATTTTGATGTTTTCATGAAGTTGACATTGACTTTAAAGGAGATATGTACTATTCTTAAGGGAACAAATGTTTGCAAAACAGCTGATGACTAGGAAGGATAAGAAGATGGCGAAGAAAGGGAAGACTATATTCGTCTGCCAGGAATGCGGATATGAGAGTACGAAGTGGATGGGACGATGTATTTGCGGTGCGTGGAACTCCATGGTGGAAGAAAAACAGATAGATTTGAATACAGACGACAAGAGAAGGCGAACTGGGACTGCTGCGTCCGTGAAAGGTACAACGGAAGGTGGCGGCAGAGCAGCAGGAAAACCTTCCCGCCTTTCACAGGTCACTTCTGGTGAAACCAGCCGGATCGATACCGGGATAGGTGAATTGAACCGAGTTTTAGGCGGGGGTCTGGTGCCAGGATCTCTGACTTTGATTTCCGGGGAACCTGGAATCGGAAAATCAACTATCATCATCCAGGCAGCAGCTCATATCGCAGCTTCAAAGGGAACGGTGCTGTATGTTTCCGGAGAGGAATCGGAAGAGCAGATCAAGATCAGAGCTGACCGGGTATGTGATAAACTCCCGGAAGATCTTTATATTCTGGCTGAGACTAATATCGATGTGATCGCAGAAGCCTGCCAGCAACTGAATCCTGTGTTTCTCATCATTGACTCGATCCAGACCATGTATACCTCGGATATAGAATCAGCGCCAGGCAGTGTTTCTCAGGTGCGAACCTGCGGCAATGAGCTGATGCGGATCGGTAAGATGCACGGAATACCGGTATTCATCGTAGCGCATGTGACCAAGAGCGGTGATCTGGCAGGGCCGAGGATAGTAGAGCATATGGTGGACTGTGTGCTCAGCTTTACAGGTGACAGAAGCCATGAGATGCGGATATTGCGGGCACAGAAAAACCGTTTTGGGACGACGAGCGAGATCGGTGCATTTGAGATGGCGCAGCAGGGACTGATGGAGATCGAAAACCTGTCGGGAACTTTGCTGGAAGAAATGGAGAAGGACAGTGAAGGCGCCGTTGTGACAGCTGTTTATGAAGGAACCCGGCCACTTGTTTTAGAAGTGCAGGCTCTGACATCCCAGGCCAATATCGGATTTGCGCGGCGTACAGCGCTGGGAGTGGACAATTCCAGGCTCAGTATGATCCTGGCAGTCCTGGAAAAGAAAATGGGGCTATCTTTGATCAACCAGGATGTATACGTCAATATAGTCGGTGGAATCCGTCCGGAAGGGACGTACACGGATCTGGCGGTTGCACTGGCTGTGTATTCTTCTTATAGAGGTAAGGCGCTGGGAAGTAGTACACTGGCTTTCGGTGAGATCGGACTGACCGGAGATCTGAGAGCGGTGCAGAATGGAGAGAAGATCCTGCGGGAAGCCGGACATCTGGGATTTGAACGGGTGGTCCTGCCGATCCGGAATGCAGAACGGCTGAAAAAAACTTTGGCGTCCATCAATAAGGAAAGACAGGCGAAGGGTATGCAGCCTGTTAAAATGGTAGGGATCAAGAACATAGCTGAAGTACAGAAGCTGTTTTAGCTCCAGGGAGCCGGAGTGCGACAGTTGGAGCCCAAGGAATACCGGTGAAACAATTTCAGATCAATATAAAAAGCGGATGCATGAAGCACCCGCTTTTATATTGTCATTTTGAAAAGTTAAGAGCGATTGTCATTTTGATATCATTTCAAAGAACTCTTTGAATGTGATCGGCTCCTGAAATGCATTCTGCATGACATAAGCCGCAAGACCGGCCGTCGATAAAATCAGCAGAAATATGAATAATATCGTTCCTATAAATTTTCTCATGATTAGATCCTCTTAATTTGTTTGTACTAAACGATCCATGCGATTACGAACAGCAGAACGCCTGCGATAGCAGCGCAGTAAGCGCCGATTCTCCAAGCCTTGTACTGTTTGTCGAGCTTAGCCTTTTCTTCAGCAGTCGGTTCAGCAGTAGCAAGTGTCAGTGCTTCTACATCTACAGCTTCCTGCGGGATCGGTCTCTTGCGAACGAAGATTACGAAGTACAGGATAGCCAGTACGTCCCAAACGATGTTGTACCAGATAGCAACTGGATCGTAAGCCAGGATCAGCAGAATCGCGAACATGATGATGCTGAACCAAGCTCCGAAAGTACCAGCAGGGCACTTCCAAGGTCTCTTGAGATCCGGTTCTTTCTTACGCAGTCCCAGGAAGGATGCGAATCCGATGATGTATGCCTGGATCTGGTTGTAGGAGCACATCATTGCAACGATCTTGATGGATCCGGACAGGATGAAGAATACGCCCAGGACTCCGCAGAGAACGATTGCACGGTAAGGGCTCTTGTATTTCGGATGAACTTTACCGAAGTATTTCGGGAAGTTTCCGTCTTCTGCCATGATGTACATGTAACGAGCAGGACCTGCGATACAAGGGTTCATTGTGGAGAAGTCTCCGCCTAATGTAATACCCAGACACAGGATTACAAGAGGCAGGCCTACAATGCCTGCATACTGCATTGCTTCTGCATAAGGTGCAGCAGCTGTGTACAGATCAGGAACGTGCTGAGCCGGAGTCAGTGCGCACAGGAACCACTGGAATAACAGGTTAACTGCCAGTACGCAGAACGGCGAGATCAGCAGAGCTCTAGGAATAGTCAGCTGCGGGAACTTAACTTCGGAACCCATACCAACGATAGTTTCATATCCGAAGAAGCACCACAGTACGAGCAGTACAGCCTGAGCGAATGCATTAACGCCAGCAGGGATTCCTACGCCTGCAACCATTTCAGTAACGCCGGAGAAGTCTGCCTTGGCGATAACTGTTGCAAACCATACCAGGGAGCATGCCCAGAAGAAGAACATGAAGAAGTTCTGTGTTTTACCGTTCATTTCGATTCCTCTGTAGGAAATTACCGTGAAGAGGATGAACAGACCGATTGCCGGGAGAACCTTCCACAGGAATACATCTGTAGGAACAGCTCCCTGGAAGTAATCGATCAGGGAATAGTCATTGTTGTCGATAGGAACGTTCAGACCCAGAGCGTTCAGCAGTCTTACGAAGTAGTTGGAGAAAGCCATTGCTTCGGAAGCACCGATACCAACCTGAGCCAGAGTGTAGTTCCAGCTTTCAAATACAGCTACCGGGTAGTTGAGACCTCTCTTAGCAAAAGAGTATGTACCTCCTGCCAGCGGCAGCGCAGCACCCATTTCACCATACATAGCGCATGGGAACAGGATGAGAATGAATGAGATCAGGGATGCGACGATTACAGTACCGCCCATCAGACCAACGATCTGCGAACCAACTGTGAACAGACCTACGCCGATAACAGCACCAGCTGTCGTAGTGACGCATTCTGCCAGCCCTAACGATCTGTTTAGCGTTTGGGCTTTTGCATTGTTTTCCATGAAAAAAACCTCCTTTTAAAATAGTAAAATAATAATGAATATAAATAAATTAATAGTAATTAAATTAATTATATTGTCTTAAATCTTGTTTTTTGAAGTTTCTTCGGAATCGTGCAGTACTTCCTGCAAAGCTTCTTTCGGTGCTTCGGATGTTTCCGCTGCGTCTGATGCGTTCACGGGATCTTTGGCTTCTGCTCTCGCAGCTTCCGCAGCTGCTCGCATCATACGACGCTGTCTATAATAAGGAAATAAAAATACAAGCGTCGCGATGTTAAAGGTCAGCCACATTCTGAGACAGAAGATGCCCAGCCCTTCATACTGACCGGCGTCCGCAACCAGCAGTGGCCGGAATGCCAGGATCGTCGCTGCAACAAAGCAGATCACAGGAAGTATCAGTCCAATCAGCGGATTCTGCTTCTCACACAGCGATTTCTGCAGGCTTACGATGAAGTACATTGCCAGCAGTGCTGTTGGAAGCACGATAACCATTTTATCAGGATCCATGTTCTGTAATATCTGCATAAAAAATAACCCTCCTGTATCCTTCCTTATTGTATACTTTTAAAAACACGAAAACTAGGAAAAAACAGAAGTTGACAGAACGAATCTCAAGGGATATGATTAAAGAGACAAAAGTTAAGGTTCTGATTTTTACCAAAAGGAAACGAAGATGTCATTTGTCATCAGCAGAAAACAATACTTGGCTCCCAATGAGCCGAGAGCACAATATGAACCGTTGATTCTTGAAGAAGAAGATTTTGAAATCAAGAAAATCGACGTGACGTTTGGACATCCACTGTATACAACGGTTGCGGATATTTTCTATATTCGATCCAATGCGGATACAGCGCGGGTGCTGCCTATAATTCCGGACGGCTGCATGGCGCTGGTTTTTTGCGGAAATCGGGAAAAGGAAAATATACGGGCCTACATATGCGGGGTCACGGATGAAATAAAAAAGCTGAAGATTGAACCGGATGAATATTATATTTTCATTCGATTTTTGCCTGGCATCGGATACTCACTTCTGGATCAGCCTGCCAACAAGCTTACCAATAAGGCGATCCCTTTAAAGGGACACATGGCAGGAGGCGAGCAGATCCTTTCCATCTTAGAGCGTGAAACCCATCTGGTGGAGCGGATCCGGCTGATCTCCAAGGTGATTCGCGTGAATCTGCACAGCGAATCCAACAAGTATTTGATAAAGTACTGCACGGAGCGGATTTTGCAGACTCAGGGGAATATAAAAGTAGAAGAACTGGCAGAGGAGAGCGGATTCACTGCGCGGCACATTGGTAAAATGTTTGAACGCTGTGTGGGTATTTCGCCGAAGCTGTATTCGCAGATCATCAGGCTGCAGCTTTCTATGACGAGGATTTTAGAGGATCGAAACATGCTCCTGGTAGATATCGCTATCGATAGTGGTTTTTTCGATCATGCACATATGAACCGGATGTATAAAAAGCTTATACACTGTTCTTCCGGTGAGTTCAGAAAGAATTTTTTCAACAGACTGGACTACAGCACAATAGATGATTACATTTCCATTTAGTTAAAAAATAATAAAAGAGAGAGGAAATGATTATGAAAAAGAAATACTATATTGGACTCGATCAGGGAACGACAGGAACAACGACATTGCTTTTGGACGAAACGTGGAATGTCGTAGCCAGAGGCTACAAGGAACACACACAGTACTATCCGAAACCGGGCTGGGTAGAGCACGATCCGCTGGAACTCTGGCAGAGAGTGATGGAATCTATGTCCATGGCATTGTCTGAGGGCGGTGTTTCTGCAGAAGATGTGGCGTGCATCGGTATTGACAACCAGGGCGAAACGGTAATGCTCTGGGACAAGATCACAGGTGCTCCGGTGTACAATGCTATCGTATGGCAGGACAGAAGAATGGCTCGCTATGCAGATGAACTGACGACAGAGTATGGGGAACTGATCCGGGAAAAGACCGGTCTGATGGCCGACTCTTATTTCAGCGGTCCGAAGATCAAATGGATCATCGACAATGTAGATGGTGTAAAGGAAAAAATCAAGGAAGGTCGTGTCCTGGCCGGTACTCTGGATTCCTGGCTCATCTGGAAGATGACACATGGTAAAGTGCATGTAACGGACTGTTCGACAGCTTCCAGAACGATGATGTTCAATATACATACAGGCAAATGGGATGATGAGATCCTGGACATCCTGGGGATCAGCAGATCGATCCTGCCGGAAATCTGCGACAGCTCCATGGTGTACGGATACACAGATCCTCTGGATTTCTTTGGTGCAAAGATACCGATTTCCGGTTCAGTAGTAGACCAGCAGGCTGCGTTGTTCGGACAGGCATGCTTCGCTCCGGGAACCATCAAATGCACTTATGGAACCGGATGCTTTATGCTGATGAATACAGGCGAAAAGCCGATTTACTCCAGTAACGGACTTTTAACGACTGTTGCGTGGAGACTCAATAAAAAGATGACGTTTGCGCTGGATGGCGGGATCTATATCACGGGCGCTGCTACTCAGTGGCTGAGAGATGGTATCAAGATCATCGATTCCGCTGCACAGACGGAACAGATGGCTTACGATGCCAAGTCCAACGGAGGTGTGTACTTCGTACCGGCTTTTGCAGGACTTGCTGCACCTCACTGGGATTCCTACGCCAGAGGAACTATGGTAGGGATCACAGGAGGTACAACGAGAGAGCACATCGTAAGAGCAACTCTGGAATCCACAGCATATCAGGTCAAGGACAATTTAGACGTTATGAATATGGACGCCAGCATGCCGATCTCTATTCTGAGAACAGACGGAGGAGCAGTTGCGAACAACTTCCTCATGCAGTTCCAGGCTGACATTCTGGGCATTCCGGTAGATGTTCCGGTGATCAAAGACACGACGCCTCTGGGTGCTGCACAGCTGGCTGCTCTGGGAATCGGTGAGTTTGATTCTATTGAAGATCTGGCAAGCCACTGGAAACTGGCGAAACGCTATGAGCCGAAGATGAGCGTGGACGAAAGAGAATCCTTGCTGTATAACTGGCACAGAGCAGTAGAACGGGCTAAGAACTGGTCCGAAGAATAAGCAAAGCGCCTGCGCAGCAGGCTTTGCAGGAAAAAAGTGAAATACGGCAGCAGCCGTTTCAATAAGTAAAGTAAGTAAAGTAATAAGTTGAACGCACAAAGCATCGAATATTTGAAAGGAAGTGTAGAGATGAGTGCACCAAAATTATTCAGTCCAGGACCGATCATGGTCAAAGACAACGTTAGACAGGCATTAACTCACTATGATATCTGCCACAGAGGAGCAGAATTCGAAGAACTGTTTGCACGTGCAACAGCTAAGATCAACAAGCTGTTCAAGGCAGACGATACATACAGATCCATGATTATTTCCGGTTCTGGTACTTCTTCCAACGAAACCGTTCTGTCCTCCATCTTCAACGAAGGAGAACAGGTTCTGCTGATCAGAAACGGCGTATTTGGAGAAAGGCTGCTGGAGATCATCGAAAAGCACAACATTCCGCTCGTAGACTGTGAATTCCCATGGGCTGAAGAACCGGATCTCGCTAAGGTAGAAGAAATGATCAAGGCTAACCCGGCTGTTAAGGTGATCGCTATGGTATTCCACGAAACATCCACTGGTATGGTTAACCCGGTTAAGGCTGTCGGCGAACTGGCTAAGAAATATGACAAGTGGTTCTTCGTTGACTGCGTATCCGCAGCTGCTGGCGAAAACATCGATATCGTTGACATGAACATCACATTCGCTACTTCCGTTGGCGGCAAGTGCCTGGGAGCTTATCCTGGTTCCGCTTACGTATGCGGCAAGATTGATGCTCTTGAAACACTGACTCCGGAAATGGGCAAGACAGTTTACCTGAATCTGGCAAAGCACTACATCTCTGCTAAGACTAAGAACCAGACTCCGAACACACCAAACGTAAACCTGTTCTGGGCTCTGGACGTTGCTCTTGACAATGCATTGGCTGACGGTGGCGTAGAAGCAAGAGTAGCTAGATACAAGGAATGTGCTGGAATCCTGAGACAGGGAATGAAGGACATGGGTCTGAAGTTCCTGCTGGATGATGAAAGCAAGATGTCCAACACTGTAACATCCGTATTCCTGCCGGAAGGAAGAGATCTGAAAGGATTCCTGAAGGATATGGAAGACAAGGGATATGTTGTTTACAGCGGCAAGGGCAAGTACGAAGAAATGGGAATGTTCCAGGTTGCTAACATGGGTGAGATCTACCCGGATGACTGCAAAGAATTCCTGAACGTTCTGAAGAGCTGTCTGTAAAATAGCAGATAGCGCCGCCGCCTCATGCGGCGAAAAGGATCGACTCCTTTTAACACACGGCTGAAGAGCCAGTAAGTAAAAAAATAAGTAAAAAATAAGTATAAGTAAAAACCAAATAAAAAACACTTTCGTGGATGCTCCTCATCTTCCCTCTCGCAGGAGACCGAAAGTGTTTTTTATTTGACTGATGCTATGGAAGCTTGTAGAATTCCGGCTTTCTCTGATGGAATTTGCAGTAGTACCGGAATCCGATGGAACGGGCGAATTCCACCGCATCATTAAAGTGATACTGGTAGTAAAATGGATCGTGTGCATCTGATCCAAACGTCAGGATCTCGCCGCCCAGGTTAAGATAGCGACTCAGGATCGAACGACGAGGCAGCCATGTGCCTGTGCCGTATTTGAAACTGGATGTGTTGATTTCAAGCCCTTTGCCGTTATTGATCAGAAGCTTCAGAATCTCATCGATCTGATCTTCTACTGCGCCGTAATCGTAGAGAGTCCCGATGTAGCGGTCCAGAATACTGAAGTGACCGGCAATATCAAAATCCTGAAATTCCTTGAGGCATTCGTACATATATGTGTAGAAATCTGCTAATTCGGCAGGGCCGTCTGCGTGGGCGAAATCGTATCGGTACATGTCATCGTTTCTAGTGCAATGAAAGGATCCGATGATCACGTCAAAAGGATAGCTGTCCACTGCGCGGCGCGCCTCTTCAAAATGTCCTTTTAAGATGCCGATTTCCATACCGGCCAGGATTTCGATTTTATCGCGGTATTTTGTCTGTACTGCCTGGAGTGCCGGAAGATACCGGCTGAAATCCAGCTGGAACGGGAATTCCGGATCGGGATAACCCGGATCATAGTGATCGGTTATGGCCAGTGTTTCGATGCCATGAGCGATCGCGCCTTCCAGCATCTGCTCCATGGGAACATCGCAGTCATCGGAAAATCCTGTGTGAGTGTGAAAATCACATGGGAGCACGCATGCTCCCGATTGTTTTTTTGTCTTGCTGTTTCTGTCATTCATCTTTATCATCTCATGTTCTATTGATTATAATGCTTTGTTTTTTGTTTGGGATCATCGTCCGTTGATCCTGATGCCGGATCTGTAAGCGCTGGTGCAGCCGGTTTTTCTTTTTCGGTCTTTACGTAATTCAGTTCGAACCAGAACGTGGTTCCGGAACCAAGCGTGCTTTCCACACCATAGTTGACTTTATGCAGAGTCAGGATCTCTTTGACGATGGAAAGCCCCAGACCAGAGCCCTCCGTGGCACGAACCATATTGGAACTTGCTTTATAATAGCGATCCCATACATGATCCAGTTCTTCCGCAGCGATACCGACGCCGTGATCCTCTACGCGGCACACGACGAATTTGCCCCGCTTCTTGAGAGTGATGACGACGGTTTTGTCCTCACCGCAGAATTTGATGGCATTGGTGAACAGGTTGGAAATCACCTGTTTGATCTTGTCCTCGTCGCCGTTGACGATGAAGTTTGCAGGAGCATTCAGCTGGAACGTATAGCCTTCCTCTTCCTCCATGATCCGGTAGGTATTGAGGATCATTTGCGCTGCTTCTGTAATGTTGAAATCATGACGATGCAGAGTCATTTTACCGGATTGCATGCGGGAAATGGTCAGAAGATCGTTGACCAGCCCGTTCAAACGGTCTGCTTCATCGATGATCACCTGCAGGTGTTCGTCACGCTTTTGAGGGTTGTTGCCGGAGATATCCTTGATCATTTCTGCATAGGATTTGATCATAGTCAGCGGCGTTCTGAGATCATGTGATACGTTGGCGATCAGGTCTTTTTGCAGCATATCAGACTTCTCCAGCTCGATGGATGCCCGCGTCAGTGTATCGGCAAGATTGTTGATCTCTGTGTAATGTCCGCCCTTGAACACGATCCCGTATTCTCCATCTGCAAGGCGTTCTGCAGAGTGAGCGATCTTTCGGATCGGTCGAGTGATCCTGCCGGAAAGATAGAAGGAGATACAGCAGGCCAGCAGCAGGGATATGAAGGTAACATAAACCAGCTGGTTGGTCAGGATCTGGATCGTGGAAGACACCGGCCAAAGCGGAGAAAAAGTATAGACGATCAGCGGTGTTTTATTTTTCGCGATCAGTACATTGCCATATGCCAGGATTTTTTTAGAGTCATCCGTCCCATCGATGGTAAAGGAAACAGAATCCTCCTGAGATTCCAGCAGCTTTTCATTGACCGTTGCGATCTGATTGGCGTAATATCGGGAACTGGTATTATCGCCGGATGGTTTGAAATACATCGTACTTCCGTCGAACGAGGCAATATAAATATAGATATCATGTGTATCGGAGATTTCTTCGATATTGTCGAGAAATCGTTCGCTGTTTTTGACTTTGTAGGCTTTTTTGATGTTTTTTACGACAGCATCGGTCTGTTCTTTTTTCATTACCTCATAAAAGTTGTTGAGGAACAAAACCTGCAGGAACCACAGGATGATCATGAGGAAGGTGGTGAACAGAATAAAATAAAGCCATGTTTTAAATGTGATACTGCGGTAGTCCAGTCTATGCTTCAATTTGTAGCCCACTCCTCTCAGGGTCACGATATAGTCTCTGTACTTTCCAAGATTGTTCCTGAGATTCTTGATATGGGTGTCGATCGTTCTGTCGTCTCCGAAGAAGTCGTACCCCCAGATATCTGAAAGAAGCTTGTCTCTGGAAAGGGCAATGTTTTTATTCTCGACCAGATAGAAGAGAAGATCGTATTCTTTTGGCGTCAGCTCTACTTTTTCGCCGTCCACGGTTACGGTACGGGCGGGGATATTGATTTCAAGCCCATCGAATTTCATGATTTTTTCTACTGGTTTTTCGACGCTGCTGTTTCTGGAAAGAACTGCGTTGACACGAGCCATCAGTTCTTTCGGACTGAAAGGTTTCACGACATAGTCGTCAATACCCAGTTCAAAGCCAAAGAGCTTGTCGTATTCTTCACTTCTGGCAGAAAGCATTATGATCGGGATATCCTTGATTTTCCGAATTTCCTTGCAGGCGGAAAATCCATCCAGTTTCGGCATCATGATATCCATTATGATCAAGTCGTAATCGTTGAGTTTACAAAGTCCTACGGCAGTCATGCCATCTGCGGCCTCGGTAACTTCGTGACCGTTAAATTCTGAGTATTCCCGGATGACTTCCCGAATTTTCTGTTCGTCATCCGCAACAAGTATTTTAGCCATTATACAGCCTCCTTTTGCTTTTATGATTAAAGGATAAAAGTCTAATGTGTCTCCTTTGTGAAGCTTATGTAGTGATTGTACCACAATTCCTTTGCCAGGTACAGAAATTGTGGTATAATGAACGCGATTATGATACCACTGGTATGCCATGGTATCATCAAAATATGCGATCAGGAAGGAGGTGAAGAGAAAATGCTGAGAAAACTTGTGAGAGCTGTCTTTACGATCGTGGGAGCCGTACTTGGTTATGGTGCATTTCTGCTGGTAAAGTTTTTAGCTCGGTTCTTTGGTCATGACGACTGGGTCAACTTTACAAACATGCAGGAGTTTTATATTTCTGTATCATTCGCACTTATTTTTGGATTAATATTCTTCCAATTGACCCCGACGATCAAGAAACAGGGCAATAAGATGGCGGACAATATCGAATCGGATCTGAAAAAAGTTTCGACTAATGATATCGTGATGGGGACTGTAGGTCTTATCGCAGGATTGATCATCGCATTTCTGATCAGTCAGATCTATGCGGGGATCAAGATCCCGTATCTGAGTGTTATCCTTAATATTATTACATACATTCTGCTGGGATACCTGGGGATTACGATCGCAACGAAAAAAAGTTCGGATATCAAAGCGCTCTGGCTTACTTCGCGAAGGATTTCTTCAGTGGGAGGCAAAAACAGCAAACAGAAAATGGATGCAACGCCTAAGATATTTGACACCAGTGTTATCATTGACGGTCGTATTTCCGATATCATGAAAACCGGGTTCATTGAAGGTCCTATCGTTATTCCGGAATTTGTGCTGGTCGAACTGCGTCATATTGCGGATTCTTCCGATGCGCTGAAACGAAACAGAGGAAGACGCGGACTGGATATCTTAAATAAGATCCAGAGCGATTACGGCATCGAGATCTACAATACTACAGCAGAAAAAGCTCTGGATGAGATCCCGGAAGTGGATGTCAAGCTTTTAAAGCTGGCGCAGATCATGAACGGAAAAGTTGTGACCAACGACTTCAATCTCAATAAAGTGGCAGCTATCAAGGGTGTGGAGGTTCTGAACATCAATGAGCTTGCAAATACACTCAAGCCAGTCGTGCTGCCGGGAGAAATCATGACATTGTCTCTTGTCAAAGAAGGAAAGGAAAACAATCAGGCGGTTGCGTATCTGGATGATGGAACGATGATCGTGGTAGAAGAAGGTAAGAGGTTTATCGGTAAAAAAATCAAGGTGCTGGTTACCAGCGTACTTCAGACTTCAGCAGGAAGGATGATTTTCGGAAAGCCTGCAGGAGGAAGACAGGATCGAGGATAGTTATGTATGAGAATAAGAAAATCGCAGTCATCATTGCAGCAGCCGGTAAGGGGACCCGGGTCGGCGGCCCTATTCCGAAGCAGTATTTGAAGATCGGCGGAGAACCCGTAATACTCAAAACGCTGAAGGCTTTTGCTGCGCTGGATGAAGTAGATCACATTTTTATCGTAACAAATGAAGAGTATATGGATCGCTGCCAGGAAATCGTGCGAGATAACGGTCTGGATAAGGTGAAGGGAATCGTAAAAGGCGGTGCAGAACGGCAGGAGTCGGTCTACAACGCTTTGCAGGAGGTCAACCGCATTTGCCCTGGGGTATCCTATGTACTGATCCACGATGCAGCAAGACCGTTCGTCAGTGAACAGGTCGTAAGAAATGTCATCAAAGCTACGGCAGAAAAAGGTGCTGCCGTAGCTTGTGTTGCTATGAAAAACAGTATCCGCCGTATGAATGGAGCGGGAAGCCAGGGAGTGGATCGTTCTGAGTACTGCTCAGTACAGACGCCGCAGGGTTTTCGCAAAGCTGACCTGATGGAGGCTCACGATAAGGCACTACGGGAAGGCATCCAGGCAACGGACGATGCTATGCTGGTGGAACTGGCCGGATTTCCTGTAGAAGTGGTCGATGGGGATTATCAAAATATCAAGATCACGACCAGAGAGGATCTTCCGATAGAGAATCGTACAGGAATAGGATTTGATGTCCACGCTCTGACGGAAGGGCGCAGATTGATTTTAGGCGGAGTGGATATACCGTTTGAGAGGGGGCTGGATGGCCACTCTGATGCAGATGTTCTGGTGCATGCGCTGATGGATGCACTGTTAGGTGCTGCAGCATTGGGCGATATCGGACGTCATTTTCCGGATACGGATGATGCATATAAGGGAATTTCCAGTATGCTGCTTTTGCAGAAAGTGCGTGATCTGCTGTCGGAGAACTTCTTTTCCATCGCCAATGTGGATATGACCATTATGGCGCAGCGACCCAGGATCGGTCCTCATATTGAAGCGATGAGGGAAAACATTGCAGAAGTACTGGGGATTGGTAAGAGTCGGATCAATATTAAAGCGACAACAACCGAACGGCTGGGATTTGTCGGACGCGAGGAAGGCATCGCGGCAGAAGCCATCTGTTCGATATACAGATAACAAGACAGAAAAACAGAAGGAGAAGATTGACAATGAAATTATCGAAAATGCATTTAAAGACGCTTCGTGAAGTTCCAAATGAAGCGGAAATCCCGAGCCATGTGCTCCTGCTGCGGGCAGGCATGATCCGCAAGCTGGTTTCCGGCGTATACGGCTTTATGCCGCTGGGATGGCGATCCGTGCGTAAGATCGAGGACATCGTCCGTCAGGAAATGGATGCTGCAGGCGGTCAGGAGATCCATATGTCTGCAGTACAGCCGGCAGAATTGTGGCAGGAATCCGGCAGATGGAATGCTTATGGCCCGGAACTTTGGAGATTAAAGGACAGAAATGGCAGAGAGTTTTGCCTGGGCCCAACACACGAAGAAATCTTTACAGATATCGTTCGTAACGACATTTCTTCCTATCGTCAGCTTCCGATGAATCTTTATCAGATCCAGACAAAGTACAGAGATGAAGCAAGACCTCGCTTTGGATTGATGAGAAGTCGTGAATTTATTATGAAAGACGCTTATTCCTTCGACAGAGATTATGAAGGTCTGGACAAGAGCTATCAGGAAATGTACGATGCTTATGACAAGATCTTTACAAGATGCGGGCTGACATTTCGTCCTGTAGAAGCGGATACAGGCGCTATCGGAGGAAGCAATTCTCACGAGTTCACAGCTATTTCTGAGGTGGGTGAGAGTGAGATCGCATACTGTACATCCTGCGATATGGCAGCGACGGTAGAACGGGCAGAATGCAAAGATGCTGCACCGCAGACCGAGGTAGAAGCATTGCCGCTGGAAGAAGTGGAGACGCCGGGAACAAAGACCATCGAAGACGTTGCCGCTTTCCTGAAGCTGGATAAAACGCAGACGATGAAAGCGTTGCTGTTTGTAACATATGATATGGAAGGCAATGAAAACGGATATGTAGCCGCTTTTGTAAGAGGCGACAGAGAACTCAACATGACGAAACTGGTCAATGCCCTTGACATTCCAGAACATGCCATAGAATTTGCAGATGAGGACAAAATGTCTGCTGCAACGGGATGCGTAGGCGGGTTCACAGGCCCTGTAGGACTCCATGACTGTAAGATCGTTGTGGACAGCGAACTGCCGGGACTGAAAAATCTCTGTGCAGGAGCATGCAAGGAGGATCATCATCTCCTCAATGTAAACTACGGCAGAGATTACGAAGGCGATATAGTAACGGATATCAAGACCCTGGCTGAAGGCGACCCTTGTCCGGTATGCGGAGCTCCTGTAAAGCATGCCCGCGGCATCGAGGTGGGCCAGGTATTCAAGCTGGGAACCAAGTACAGTGATGCTATGGGTGCTGTTTATAAAGATGAAAATATGCAGTCTCATCCGATCGTGATGGGATGTTACGGAATCGGAGTCACGAGGACTCTGGCTGCTGTCGTAGAACAGCACCACGATGATAACGGCATTATCTGGCCGATGTCAGTAGCACCGTATCATGTGATCATTACCGTGATGAAGCCGGATGATGAGATCCAGGCGAAAGTGGCAGAAGATCTGTATGAAGATCTTTGCAGCGCCGGAGCAGAAGTTCTGCTTGATGATAGAAAAGAACGTCCTGGCGTCAAGTTTAAGGATGCCGATCTTCTTGGTATTCCGATCCGCATCACCGTAGGACGCGGTGCGGCAGATGGAGTAGTAGAATACAAGATGCGCCGTGATGCAGATAAGACCGAAATGGCAGTAGAAGAAAGCAAAGCGCTGGCACTGAAGACGATCCAGGAAGAAAAGTAAATGTCGAAAAAAAGTAAAAAAACTTACAATAGAAGTCTATTCTGGGAGTTTTTTAAGATCGGCATTTTTACCATTGGAGGCGGGATGGCTATGATCCCGCAGATCCAGCAGGTAGTCGTAAAGGACAAGGGATGGCTGTCTGAGGAGGAAATGGTGGACTGCATTGCAGTAAGCCAGTCTATGCCGGGAGTCATTGCCATCAACAGCGCAACTTATATCGGCAGGAAGACGAATGGGTTTTCTGGCGCGGCAGCTGCGACGACCGGAGTGATCGCGCCATCATTTCTCATCATTATTCTCATTGTTTCATTCTTGGGGATGGTGGGAGAAAATCATTATATCCAGGGTGCGTTTGTTGGGATAAAAGCAGCGGTTTGCGGGTTGATCCTGATTTCTGCGGTCAAGCTGGGCAGACAGATCCTGAAAGGACCGTTTCAATGGATCCTGGCTGTTGCAGCCTTTCTTGCCATAGGTGTGTTTGGGATCACTGCTGTATGGGCAGTCCTGGCCGGTGCTGTGGTCGGTATTTTATATAATACTTTATGGCTGGAACGAAAAAACAGGGAGAAGGAGGAAGAGAAATGATCTATGTAACTCTTTTCGTAATGTTTTTTCGTATCGGGCTGTTCAGCTTTGGCGGCGGTCTGGCTATGCTCCCTCTGATTTTTCAGAGTGTGAAGGATTTTGGCATGATGACCGCATCTGAGTTTTCGGATCTGGTTGCTCTGTCACAGGTGACACCTGGTCCGATCGCAGTAAATGCAGCTACGTATGTGGGGTTTAACGGAGCCGGGATACCGGGCGCACTGGCGGCAACGCTTGGTGTAGCACTTCCGTCTTTTATACTGATCCTGATCGTAGTGCAGTTCCTGGAGCGGTTTCAGGAGAGCAGAGGTATTCAGGGTGCATTCCTGGGAATCCGCCCGGTAACAGTTGGTCTGATTGCGGCAGCAGTACTTTTCGTGGGAGAAACAGTGCTGGTCAATGGTCCGATCATTTCTGCAAAACTCTTTACAGAAGGCGTAAGTTATTTTAACGTGATACCTGTCATGCTTTGCGCGGCAACGCTGCTGCTGTCAGGTGTCTTTAAAGTGAAACCCATTACGCTTATGATCGTTATGGGTGCTGCGGGAGCATTGTTATGTGGATAGGCGGAGTAAGAGTCATCGTGATGGATGATAAGAACCGTATGCTGATGGTATGTCAGCATCATGAAGACCGGGATATCTGGATGGTTCCTGGAGGTGGAATCGAAGAAGGTGAGAGCTCGCTGGAAGCGGCGGTCCGGGAAGTGGACGAGGAGACTGGCCTGGATGTGCAGATCGAAAAGCTGCTGTGGCATGTAGAAGAAGTTTCGGAGCGCGGACAGCGGTTTGTGAATTTTTTTCTGGGAAGGATGACCGGCGGCACGCTGGAACTGGGGGAAGATCCTGAATTTGATGAAGCCCATCAGGTACTTCGGGATGTAAGATTTCTTTCCCGGCAGGAGATCCAGGCGCTGGATCATGTATATCCGGAGTATCTGAGGGATGAAGTATGGCATGTGCTGTCCGGAGAAGATCTGGGATATGATGTGTTTAAAGAACGTGAAAAACGTTAGAAATAAGTAGGAGGAATTGAAAATGCAGTATGTAATAATCGAAATGGAAAACGGAGATATCATGAAGGGTGAACTGTATCCTGAAAAGGCTCCGAAAACAGTAGAAAATTTTGTAAAGCTGGTAAATGAAGGGTTTTACGATGGATTGATCTTCCACAGAGTGATTCCGGGATTCATGATACAGGGCGGTTGTCCGGATGGAAACGGAATGGGAGGCCCTGGATACAGCATCGAAGGAGAATTCGCTATGAACGGATTCAATAACGATCTGAAACATGAAAGGGGAGTGCTTTCTATGGCAAGATCCATGAATCCAAATTCTGCAGGATCCCAGTTCTTTATCATGGTCGATGCTGCTCCGCATTTAGACGGACAGTACGCTGCTTTTGGTAAAATCATCGAAGGAATGGATGCAGCAGATAAAATCGTGGCTCAGCCGAGAAATGCAATGGATAAGCCGGATGAGCCGCAGGTAATGAAAAAGGTTACTATCGTGGAAGAATAGCCCATAGAAGAGAAGGAGAAGAACATGAGAAGAAAGAGTATTGCGGTGATCGCTGCAGCACTGATGGTAATGGTAGCCGTTATGGCAGGCTTTACCGGATGCGGTGATAAATCCGCTAAGAGCGATAAGGTGATCAAAATAGGTCTGGTGCAGCTGGTAGAACATACTTCCCTGGATCAGATCAGAGAATCTATCATTGATGAGCTGGAAGAAGAAGGGTATGTTGATGGTGAAAATATTGAAATCGACTATCAGAATGCACAGAATGAGCAGTCCAATCTGAAGACCATCTGCCAGGGATTCGTAGCAGATGATGTGGATCTGATCATCGCGATCACGACTCCGGCAACACAGGTGGCAATGAGCGAAACGAGTGACATTCCTATCGTATTTTCTGCAGTAACTGATCCGGTAGCTTCGGAAGTCGTAAAAGATCTGGACAACCCGGGCGGAAACGTAACAGGAACATCTGATGCTATTTCAGTCGATCAGATCATGGAACTGGCAGAAGAAGTAACGCCGGGATATAAGACGATCGGTGCACTGTACAATTCCAGTGAAACCAATTCCGTATCGGTAGTAGACGAACTGAAAGCCTATGCGAAGGAAAAGGGATACAAGGTTGAAGACGCAGCTATCACAAGTGCCAATGAGATCCAGCCGGCAGCACAGAGTCTGGCGAAGAAATGTGATATCGTATTCTCGCCGATCGATAATACAGTAGCATCCTCTATCGCAACGGCAAACGATGTATTCATCAAAAACAAGATCCCGTTCTATGTAGCAGCAGACTCCATGGTCAAGGATGGTGCGCTGGCAACCTGTGGCATCAATTACGAAGATCTGGGGAAAGAAACGGCTAAGATGGCAGTAGAGATCATCAATGGAGAAGATTCTGGAAAGATGCCGGTCAAGACCATGAAGGACTGCGATGTGTACATCAACAGCGATACGGCAAAGAGCCTGGGGATCACTATTCCAGATGATGTGCTGAAGAAGGCTGTAGATTTAGCAAAGGAAGATTTATAGAATGTTAATTGTAACGTTATTAGAGGCCCTGGAACTGGGATTGATCTATTCCATACTGGCTCTGGGGGTGTTTTTATCATTTCGGACGTTGAACACGCCGGATCTGACTGTAGATGGCAGCATTGTAACTGGTGCTGCTATTTCTGCTGTTGTATGTACTGCGGCAGCAGATCTTGATCCAGCTGTACAGGGAGTGGTCTGTATTTTAGGACTGGTGCTTTCGTTTCTGTTCGGAATGGGAGCCGGTGCGATCACCGCACTGCTGAATACGAAACTGAAGATCCAGCCGCTTCTGGCCGGGATCCTTGTGATGCTGGGGATATACTCCATCAACCTGCGGATCCAGGGCAAAGCCAATATCAATCTGTCTTCCCGCAAGACCATCTATTCCATGATGGATGATGCTATGGGCGGATTCCGGTGGAGCGCTATCGTGCTGGGCGTTTTGATCGCAGCCGTTGTGATCATCCTGATGTATGGATTTTTAAAGACGCGTCTTGGCTTTGCACTGAGAGCGACCGGAGATAATGAAGATATGGTGCGGGCAGCAGGGATCAGCAGTGACCGGATGAAACTGCTTGGACTTTCTGTTTCAAACGGACTGGTAGGGCTGGCTGGCGGCATGCTGGCGCAGTATCAGGGATATTCCGATGTAGGTATGGGTACCGGTATGGTCGTTATCGGTCTGGCGTCGGTCATTATCGGCGAAGTCCTGTTCGGCACCCGCAGTCTGATGCAGCGTCTTATTGCTGTTGCACTGGGTGCAGTCGTATACCGTATGGTCATTGGTGTGGCTCTCTATCTGGGCATGCCGCCGACAGATCTCAAACTGGTATCCGCTGTGATCGTAACGATCGCACTGGCAATGGGAATGCTGGGAGAGAATTTCTCCTTATGGAAAAAGAAATCCCGGGGAGGTGATAAGAATGCTTAAGATCGAACATCTCACCAAGATTTTCGGAAAGGGTACCATCAATGAGATGACCGCACTCAACGATGTCAATTTTCATGGCAGTGCCGGTGATTTCATTACCATTATTGGCAGTAACGGCGCCGGTAAATCCACGCTGATGAACTGCATCGCCGGCGTATTCCCGGCTGAAAGCGGAACGATCACGCTGGACGGCATCGATATCACGAAGATGCCGGAGCATAAACGCGCGAAATATATTGGAAGAGTGTTTCAGGATCCGATGAAAGGGACTGCCTTTGATATGACTATCGAAGAGAATCTTTCCATCGCTTATAACAAGATCCGCAAACGCGGCCTGCAGGCAGGTATCAGTAAAGCAGACAGAGAACTGTTTCAGGAAAAACTGAGCCTGCTGGGCATGGGACTGGAAGATCGCATGAAAGAAAAAGTTCGTCTCCTGTCCGGAGGACAGCGTCAGGCGCTGACTCTCTTTATGGCGGTTATTGCAAAGCCTAAGCTTTTGCTTCTGGATGAGCATACGGCGGCACTGGATCCTTCGGCGGCCAGAAAGGTCCTGGAGCAGACCGATTATTTTGCAAAGGATGAGAAACTGTGCACAATGATGATCACCCACAACATGAAAGCGGCTCTGGAACACGGAAATCGGACGATCCTCATGCAGGGAGGACAGATCAAGATGGATATAAGAGGCAGAGAGCGGGAAGAAATGACCGTTGAAAAGCTTATTGAAAAATTCGAGATCGACAATGACAGGATGCTGTTGTAATCACGGATACGGAGCAAGCGGACAGAGGGGAAGACATGACTTCCTGCTCGGTCCGCTTTTCTTTTGCTTTTTCATAACAATTCATATCCGGGAAACACAGAAATATGGTATACTCATATGATGATGTGCGTATAGATACGAGAATACTGAAATAAACTGAAGGAGGAATTGATTCATGAGACGAAACTGGGATCTTTCCATGATGGTATTGATTATTATATTGGCGTTTTCTTCATTTCGAAGCGGAGCATTCAGCAGCCCGATGGAATGGCTTATGAACAAATTGATGTTTTTGCCGGCGATCATTATAGGACTGTCTTTACATGAATACGCTCACGCGAAAGTGGCATACAAGCTGGGAGATCCGACGCCGAAGATGCAGGGACGTGTTTCCATCAATCCATTGGCACATATCGACTGGGTGGGATTCGCATCCCTTATTTTTGTAGGATTTGGATGGGGAAGACCGGTGGAGATCAACCCTGCCAACTTTAAAAACAGGAGAAGAGATGAACTGCTGGTATCCCTGGCAGGAGTTGTAATGAATCTGATCATTGCTGTGATCTTCGCATTGGTTGCCAAGATCCTGCTGGCAGTGCTGGGCTACAGTTTCCTTTCCGGCACTTTTGGCAATATCCTGTGGACCATGGTGATCGATATCGTCATCATCAATCTGGCATTGATGATCTTCAACCTGATACCGTGTCCGCCATTAGATGGATTCTCTGTGATCACAGAGATCTTCAATCTGAAAACGACGGAACTCTACTGGAGACTGTATCAGTACGGTAACTGGATCCTCATTGCGTTGATCATTTTTGGTGTTACCAGCAAGATCCTGTCCCCATGTTTGAATTTCCTGTACAGTCTTCTGGCCAGCTACATTATTTATTAAAGCCGCGGACTGTGGAAAGGATAAAATAAATGACTGAAATGACGACAGCAAATCCATTATTAAGCAAATTAAATAAACAGCAGCGGGAAGCTGCCATGTACACGGAAGGGCCGCTTCTGATCCTGGCAGGAGCAGGAAGCGGCAAGACCAGCACCATGACACACCGCATCGCTTACATGATCGAAGAGTTACATATAAATCCGTATCAGATCCTGGCTGTGACCTTTACCAACAAGGCGGCCGGCGAGATGCGGGACCGTGTTGAAGCACTGGTGGGAGAAGGCCTCAACATGTGGATCCTCACATTTCACTCGGCGTGCCTTCGGATCCTGCGCAAGCATGCGGAAGTCCTGGGCTACGGCACCGACTTTGCAGTGTACGACCCGACAGATCAGAAAACGGTAGTAAAAAACATAATCAAGGAACTGGGGCTGGATCCTAAGAAATTCAAACCGGCATACTTCCTGGGGGCAATAAGCAAGTGTAAGGAACAGAAAATCTCGCCGGCAGAATACCAGATGGAAAACGGGGATGACTATAAGGAAAAGTGCATCTACGAAGTGTATTTTCGCTATGAAAAAACGTTGAAAAAAAACAACGCCATGGACTTCGATGATCTGCTCCTCAACGCAGTACGGATTTTTGAAAAAGATGAAGCTGTGCTGTTGGAATATCAGAATCGTTTTCGCTATATCATGGTGGACGAGTATCAGGACACCAATATGCTGCAGTACCAGTTTGTAAAAATGCTGGCGGAAACTCACGATAATATCTGCGTAGTCGGAGATGACGACCAGTGCATTTATCAGTGGCGGGGTGCCGATATTCGCAATATTTTAGAATTTGAAAAAGATTTTAAGAACACTAAGGTGATCAAGCTGGAACAAAATTATCGTTCCACTTCAAACATTCTGGATGCTGCTCATTCTGTCATCGCCCACAACAGGGGGCGGAAACCGAAAAAACTGTGGACGGAGCATGAAGCAGGGAATAAAATCACCTATTTTAGGGCAGAAAATGAACGGGACGAAGCATATTTCGTGGCCGCAGAAATAAATCGTATCAAAACGATAGACCGCAAATACAGTGATTTTGCCATTCTGTACCGTACGAATGCTCAGTCGCGGACCTTCGAGGAAGCTTTGTCCAACAGGGGCATCCCGTACCGGGTGCTGGGCGGCTTGAGATACTACGATCGCAAGGAAATCAAGGACATGCTGTGCTACATGAGACTGGTACAGAACCATGCAGACGATCTGGCGTTGACTCGGATTATCAACGAGCCGAAACGGGGGATCGGAGGCAAGACCCTGGAAAAGCTGACAGCACTGGCTTCGGTGCGTCAGGAGAGTCTCTTTGAAACCCTTTTAGATGAAGAAGTAGTATCCTCTTTTTCTGCAAAGGCTTCGGCCAACATTGAGAAGCTGGCAGAGCTGATCGCAATGCTCAGCATCGAGCAAAGCAATATGCGGATCTCCGATTTATACGATGAGCTGCTGGTCAAGACAGGTTATCTAAAAGATCTGGAGGAACAAAACACTTTAGAGGCGGAAAGCCGGATCGAAAACCTGATGGAATTTAAATCGGTAATTTACGATTATGAGAAAAACGATCCGAACATCACGCTTCCTGAGTTCATGGAGCGGATCGCACTGCTGGCGGAGGTAGACAATCACGACGCCGATGAAAACGCTGTAGTGCTTATGACTATGCACAGTGCCAAGGGTCTGGAATTCCCATTTGTATTCCTGCCGGGTCTGGAGGATGGACTCTTTCCGGGATGGCGCGCCTTCGACAGAGAAGACGGTCTGGAAGAAGAACGCAGATTGTGCTATGTGGGGATCACGCGTGCCAAGGAGCGACTGTGGCTGACCAGTGCCGAAATGCGAACCATGTATGGTAAAACCGATTATACGAGGGAATCTCAATTCCTGCGTGAAATGGATAAAAAACTGCTGGAAGGCGATGCCGTATTTGAAAAGAAACGCAAGGATCCGGCAGAAGGTGCGTTTTCAGATGGCATTAGCAGAGAAAAGCCGTTTCAGCCGTTTGATCAGCTGAAATATGCACGGCAGCAGACGAAGCAGAAGGTGGAAGCGCTTTCTGGAAGTTTCCTGCCGGGAGATCGGGTCAGCCATCCGAAATTTGGGGAAGGTACTGTACAGGCGGCAGATGCACGCACAGTCACGGTTGCCTTTGCAGATGGTACGAAAAAGCTGGCCATCGGCTTTGCACCGATCAAAAAAATATAATGAAACTTGATCAAGGAGTAAAATCATGGAGGATAAGCGAAAGCGCATGGAAGAACTGGTGGCGCGTTTAAATCGGGCGGGCAGAGCTTACTATCAGGAGAGCCGTGAGCTGATTTCAAACCAGGAATACGATAAATTATACGATGAACTGCAGAGGTTGGAAACTGAAACCGGCATTGTACTGGCCAATAGTCCGACGGTTCATGTGGGGTATGAAGTCATAAGCAGTCTGCCTAAGGAGCAGCATCCGTCGCCTATGCTTTCTCTGGACAAAACGAAAGAAGTAGGAGCATTGGAAAGTTGGCTGGGCGATAAGGAAGGACTGCTGTCCTGGAAGCTGGACGGTCTGACGATCGTGCTGACGTATCAGGACGGTAAACTTTCTAAAGCGGTCACCCGGGGTGACGGCATCACAGGCGAGGTCATTACCAGCAATGCGCGGGTGTTCGATAATATCCCTCTGCAGATCCCGCAGAAGGATGAGCTGGTAGTTCGCGGTGAAGCGGTCATCACGTATGCGGACTTTGAAGAAATCAACAAGACTATCGGAGATGCCGATGCGAAATACAAAAACCCGAGAAACCTTTGCAGTGGAACGGTGCGGCAGCTCAACAATGAGATCACGGCTCAGCGCCACGTGAAGTTCTACGCTTTTTCGCTGGCAGCTGGCGGGGAAGAATGTCAGAAACGTCATGAGCAGCTGGAACTTTTGCATCAGCAGGGGTTTGAAACGGTAGAATATGTGAAGGTGACGCGGGAGAACATCGCAGATGCTGTAGCGGATTTTGAAAAAAAGATCGCAGATTTTCCTGTGCCGTCTGATGGACTGGTACTGATATACGATGATATCGCATATGGACGATCCCTTGGGAGTACGTCTAAATTTCCGCGAGATTCTATCGCTTTCAAATGGATGGATGAACAGCGTGAAACGACGTTGAAAGATGTTTTATGGAATGTTTCGCGAACAGGACTGATCAATCCTATCGCTGTGTTCGATCCGGTGGAGCTGGAGGGAACGACGGTTAGCCGTGCTTCCGTGCACAACTTGAGCATCGTGAGGGAGCTGGCACTGGGAACCGGCGACACAATAAAGGTCTACAAAGCCAATATGATCATCCCGCAAATCGCGGAAAACTTGACCAGAAGCGGGAGCATCCAGCCGCCGGAGCACTGTCCGGTATGCGGGAGCACGACAGAGATCAAGGATGATAATGGTGTGGAAACGCTCCATTGCCCTGATCCGGATTGCCCGGCGAAACGAATCAAGTCGTTCACCCATTTTGTAAGCCGTAATGCCTTGAACATCGAGGGCTTATCAGAAGCAACTCTTGAGAAGTTTATCGACGAAGCGATGATCCGTGAATTTGCAGACATTTTTAAGCTGGAACGGTTTCAGAAACAGATCGTTGAAATGGAAGGATTCGGAGAAAAATCCTTCGAGAATCTCATCGCGGCGGCAAAAGCGGCGAGCCATACGACACCGTCAAGGCTTCTGTATGGGCTGGGTATCCCTAACATCGGGGCTGCCAACGCCCGTATGATCGCAGAAGCCTGTGAAAATAAGTGGGCGGTCATCCAAAACCTGAATGAAGAGGATCTAGTGGCTATAGACGGAATCGGAGACGTGATGGCGAAGGCCTATACTGCTTTTTTTGCAGAAGAAGAAAACGCACGGATCATCGAAGACTTGCTGCAGGTGCTGACCCTGGATGAAAGCTTTGCAGCCAAGAGCGGCGGAGCGCTGGCGGGACTGACTTTCGTCATCACCGGTAAGGTGCATCATTTTGAAAACAGAGATAAAGTAAAGGAAGCGATTGTGGCAGCGGGAGGCAAGGCGGCAGGCTCAGTCAGCAGTAAGACTGATTACCTCATCAACAACGACAGCACATCGGCTTCGTCAAAGAATAAAAAAGCCAAAGAACTGGGCGTGTCAATTATCACAGAAGAAGACTTTATGAAAATGCTGGAAGAGGTGTAGCAATGAAACTGGAAACGGGAAAGCTGGACAGTGAACTGTTAAAGAAAATCGTATTTGGGAAGATCACGTACCGCAGCGAGGATGTAAGCGTGCGGCCGGGGATCGGGGAAGATTGTGCGGTCATGGATTTTGGGGATCACGACTGTATCATGTCGACGGACCCTATTTCATCGGCAGTAAGCGATATAGGCCGTTTGGCGATCCATATCACGTGCAATGATATTGCTTCCAACGGTGTTCAGCCGCTGGGGATCATGCTGGCTGTCATGCTTCCGGAGGGCACGACGGAAGAAGATGTGGATCATATCATGGGACAGGCTGCGCAGACGGCTGCAGAGGTCAAGGTGGAGATCATCGGCGGTCATACGGAGATCACTCCGGCTGTAAAGCAGCCAGTCATAGTTTCAACGGCCATCGGCAAGGCGTTAAAGGGTGTTTCTCAGAGCGGTAATGACATGGTGCCGGGAGATTTTATCATGATGACTAAGGCGGTCGGTCTGGAAGGTTCCGGGATCATTGCCAGTGATTACGAAGAGCAGCTTTCTTCTGTTCTTTCTGCAAAGGAACTGGCGCGGGCCAAATCCTTTTTAGAACTGGTAAGCGTCGTGCCGGAGGGTATTACGGCAGGCTCGATAGGAACTCATGGTATGCACGATATCACGGAAGGCGGGATCCTGGGGGCTGTTTGGGAAATGTGCCAGATCTCCGGCCGGGGAGCACAGGTTTGGGAGCACGAGATCCCGATAGAACCGGAAACGGTGAAGATCTGTGATCATTATGAGATAGATCCGCTGCGTCTGATCTCCAGTGGATCCATGGTGATCATCGTTCCGAAGGAAAAGAAAGAACAGATGGAGAAAGCCATGGCAGAAGCAGGCGTTGCCTGCAGTGTCATCGGCAGGATCGAAGAAGCGGACTTCGGCATTCGCCTCTTGAAAAATGGAGCACCAGAGGCGGGAGCACCTGATTCGTCGGAAGAACTGGTAGAAATCGATCCTCCGTACATGGATGAATTGTATAAGGTGGTTGGGAAAGAGTAGTCTGCAGGATCTTTTTCTGGCATAAAACTTGCTTTTTATTACTGTGAGAAAATAGTTTTACCAGGAGGATACAGTTATGATAGAAGAAAAGGTAAAAAAGGTATTGCAGGAGAACGTAGATCCTATTCTCTCAGAGCATTATGGAGGTTCTGTACTGACTAAGATCGAAGATGATGTGGCATATGTTCGCTTGACTGGCTCTTGCGCGACATGTCCTGCGGCACAGGATACCATCAAAGATGTGGTAAGGACTGCGATTTTGGGAAATGTGGAAGGTATCAGGGATGTGATACTGGATGATTCTGTAAGTGATGAACTGCTGGATTTCGCCAGAAAGATCCTGCAGGAGAAGCGGTAGGGCGTCTATGGATACTATTTTTCAGAGAAGAAGTGTTCGCAAGTTTTTAGAGAATAAAATAAGCGAAGAAGATATCAAAAGGATCTTAAAGGCTGGTATGGCGGCGCCCAGCTGCAAGGCCAGCTGTGAGTGGGTGTTCGTCGTGATGCGGGACAGAGAGCGGTTTCAGAAGTTTCTGGAAGTCCATCCTTATGCTACGGCTTTAAAGACAGCAGATACCGTGATTCTTGTATGTGCTGACCTGAATTTGGAAAAGGAGCCCGGAGAGGGCTGGTGGATCCAGGATTGCTCGGCGGCAATGCAGAATATGCTGCTGGAGGCGACAGATCTCAGTATTGGAAGCCTTTGGCTGGGTGTTCATCCGAAGCAGGAGCGTATTGATTTTATCAAGGAGCTGTGCTGCCTGCCGGATCATGTGGAACCGCTGGGCATGGTGGTGTTGGGAACAGCTGCGAAAGAAAAATCTCCTATTGATCGGTATTTAGAGGATCAGGTGTTTTATGAAACATATCAAGGGGAAGAGTGATTCGAATATGAATTGACGCGTCCCTAAAACGAATTAGAAACAAATTATAGAGAGAAGAACGATTCGCATATGAATTAAAAAGGCGGATCGTTTTTTATTGCTTTTGTTGCTGTTTTACTTTTTTAGAAAAGAAATAGCATTGATGAATCCACTGTTTTCAAAGGACTTCGGAATTGATAAGAAATTTGTAGAATATTGTTGAACTTTGGCATGTGCATTGCAATATAATATGACCGTAGTAAGAAAAGAATGAGAATTCGGAAAAAATAACTCGATATTCATATGTGAATCGCACTATTTAAATATGAATAGCAAGACCACCTGGCGGTCGTCTTTACTAAGGAGGAAAGGTTATGGTACAAGCTTATTTAGAGTTATTAAAAAGCTGGAAAGATGTGAGAGGACGAATGCGGAGAGATAAATTCTGGGAGGCATTCACATGTAATGTGTTTATTGTAGTATTGCTGGTGATGTTTACGATGCGGATCGGTGGAGTATTTGAATATATTCAAATGATTTATCAAATCGTGACGACAGTTCCGTTTGTAACAGGAGCTATTCGCAGGCTGCATGACATGGGGAAAACGGGATGGTTTATGCTTCTGGCTTTCATTCCATTTATCGGCTGGGTGGCATTGGCAATGATGCTGTGTACCGCCAGCAATCCAGAAGCAAATCGCTTTGGCGAAAATCCTTATGAAGAAGGGTACTATCATTTATAAGTACTTTGGTGGTGGTAGGAAAAGGTTTTGGTTTTATCATGATCTCATTGTAATAAAGGTCTGATGAAATATAGTTACATGTAACAGAAGTTGTTGTTATTATTAGTACGTTTTAAATCGGAGAGGTAAAGAGATGGAAAAACAAAAGGATGTATTCATCACTTTAAATGATAAGGAAGTAAAGCTTCCGAAAACATTTAAAGAAAAGATTCTGTGGCTCGGGCCAAGTTTGGTTCTTTGCTCGATCGCTATCGGATCCGGAGAAGCAATTATCACCCCTTACTTCGCAGCGATGTATGGACTGGGATTATTATGGGTTCCAGTAATGTCCGCTTTATGTAAAGTATTTGTTACAGAGCGTTTAGCCAGATACACACTGGCAACCGGAGAAACGTTTGTGCATGGTTTGTACAATCTTCCAGGCCCTAAGGGGTGGGCTATCGTTATCACTTTTATTCCGTGGATCTTCATTGCATTCTTCCTGGCTGTAGGCTGGCCGCTTGGAGTAGGTGCTGCAGCGTATGGTGCACTGAACTACGCAGGAGTTACGTTTGACGATGGTGGGCATTTGATGGTCAAGATCGTAGCATTGATCGTTATCTTGATTTCAATGTATCTGCCTATCAGTAAGAAAGGGTACTCGGCAGTAGAACTGGTTTGTAAAATTATGATCGCAATCGTAGTTATCTCCGTATTCATCTGCGGTATCATGATGTTCCCACCGATCGGAGAATTTGTGTCCAACATCGTTCCGTGGAACGTTGTTGATTATAAGCCGTCTGAAATTGCTAATATTACAACTGCAATCGGATATTCCGGCGGTGGCGTTATGGCGATCTCCTCCTACTCTTACTGGGTAAAGGAAAAAGGATATGCACAGTTTGCAAAATTAGACTACAAGTCTACCAGCAAACTATATGGCATGGACTTAGCACTGGCGTATATCATTCAGCCGATCTGTGCGATCTTTATCATCATCTGTGCAGGACAGATCCTGCCGCAGGTTGGAAATGTTCCGAATGGAAGAGACGTTATCCTGATCGCAGCAGATATGTTGGGTGGACCTTTAGGCCCATGGGCAAGATGGATCTGGCTCCTTGGTGCAGCAGCGATCCTGTTTAGTACTTCTGTAGCAGTATTCGATGGATGGTCCAGAGCGCTGGCAGATGCGTTAAAGACATTATTCTGCAAGAAGCTGGCCAAGGTATCCGAAATGGCTATCAGAAAAGCCGTTATCATCTTCATGGGTGTTGGCGGCATCATCTTCGGTGTATTCGGTGTGTCCACACCGGGAACCTTCGTAAGCTGGGGTTCTGTTCTGGAAGGTATTATCTTCTACCCGATCTTCGGTGGACTGGCAATCTTCGTTTGCCTGAAGTTGATTCCGAAGGAAAGAAGAGGATCCAATATCTTGACTGTTCTGGGAATTTTAGCAGCAGCATTCTTCCTGTATGTATCGGTAAGTTATCTGCTGGGAACATGGGGAGTTATCGATATTACAAATGATCACTCCTTGACTGAGATGGTTAAGATTTAGATGCAGGCATAATTTAAGAAAAGCGGTCTGTAACAATGCAGACCGCTTTTCCTGATATATAGGTAAGGTAAAAAGAAAGGCAGGTACAGTTCAATGCTGGCATGGAGAAAGAGTTTAGGCAAATACGGCCTGGTAAAGTCTGACTGTGAGATCCCGACGATCAAGGATGATGAGGTTCTGGTGAAAGTCCTGGCAACAGGGATCTGTGGAACGGATTTCGGAATTTATAAAGGATACAGGGAGGTTGAAGAAGGTCTGATCCCGGGACATGAATTTATCGGGGAGATCGTGAAGCTAGGATCCTCGGTGACTGGGTATGAAGTGGGAGATCGTGTAGTACCAAGCATTGTAAAAAAATGTGGCAAGTGCCCCGCCTGCATTCAGGGCTTTGAAGCACAGTGTGAAAATCTGCTGGAGATAGGGATCCACATCAACGGGAGTTTCGCAGAATATGTAGCAGTCCCGGAGGTTACACTTCATAAAGTCGGCAAAGATATGGATCTTAAGACAGGTGCCTCCATTGAGCCGGTTGCAGTGGCCTACAGTGCTGTGAAAAAAGTATTGCAGTTCATACCGGGCAAAGATGTTCTGATATATGGTCCGGGAGCTATCGGGTTATATACGGCGCAGATCGCCAGAATTGCAGGAGCGGGAAAAATTCTTATGGCGGGTACGGTGGCAGACCAGGATCGTCTGGAGCTGGCTAGAAAAAATTACAATGTTGAGATCGTCAATGTGGATGAAGAAGACGTGGATGAAAGGATGAAGGGGTGTTTCAAGTATGGGAAGGCAGACATCATATTTGAAGCGACTGGTGTTGCTGCTATCATAGGCAAGATGCTGCCACAGCTGAGACCTCATGGAGAGCTGATTTTAGTAGGTGTGTATCATGACAATTCAGAAATGAATCTGCTTCCGGCAGGAAGAGGAGAACTATCGATCCGTGGTACTTTTTGCTACACTTTGAGTGAGTTCGAATATGCTATCAGGCTCGTGGAAGCCGGTAAAATAAACTTTGATGGCATTGTTGACACGGTGGATCTGGATCATTTAGATGAAGGGTTTGAAAAAACCATGTCCAAAGAGTCTATTAAAATCGTAGCGTACAGTAAGGAATAAGAAGTGATTCGAAAATGAATAGCAAGCGAAAAAATGGCGATTTAAAAATGAATTGATAGCCGGGAATATTCAAGGATGAATACCTTAAAAAGAAGATTTTATTTTAGAAATGTTTCTCAAATAAAAAAATAGTGAAGATAAAACGTTGGAATTTCAACACTTTAAAGAAAAAGCTGAAAAAGAAGAAAAAATAGTGGATGTTGGCACGCGTGTTGCTACTTATAAGAGTGTCAAGGAAAACATGGTAACAAAGAAAGATTGAGGATACGAAAGATGACAGATTGCAAGAAACCCCTTCAGGGATTAAAAGTTTTAGATTTCACAAGAGTATATTCTGGTCCTTATTGCACCATGATGATGGGAGACCTGGGTGCCGATATCATTAAAGTAGAAAGAAAGGGTGTTGGCGATGATACTCATTACTTTGGTCCGATGAAAAATGATGAAAGCGGATATTTTACTTATTTCAATAGAAACAAAAAAAGCCTGTCGCTGGATCTAAAAGCTCCGGAGTCGATAGAGATCATCAAAGAGCTTGCAGAATGGGCAGATATCGTAGTGGAGAACTTTTCGCCAGGTGTTATGGACAGGCTGGGAATTGGATATGAGGATCTGAAAGAACGAAATCCAAAGATCATATATGGATCTATTTCTGGATTTGGACAGACAGGTCCGTACAGAAAAAAACCTGCTTACGATATTGTATGCCAGGCAATGGGCGGCTTCATGGCGTTGACCGGTGAAAAGGATGGAAAGCCTTATAAGGTTGGTCCATCAGTAGCTGATGCTCTTGCGGGGATCCACATGGCGTTCGCTATCATGGCAGCTGTTCATCACAGAGAAGAAACCGGCGAAGGACAGTTTATCGATGTAGCGATGATGGATACGGCATTTTCTGTTTTGGAAAATTTCGTCGTAACAAAAACTTTGACTGGTGAAGCACCGACAAGAAACGGTAACGCTAACCTGGGTTCCGCTCCGTTTAATACGTTCCGGACAAAGGACGGATACGTGGCCATTGCCTGTGCTAATAACGGTCTTTTCACTAAATTAGCTAAAGCCATCGATAGAGAAGATCTGCTGGATGTACCGGAATATGCCGAAAATAATTTAAGAAAAGAACATGAAGATACATTGAATCCGGAAATTGAAAAATGGACCATGGAACGCACAGCTGAAGAAGCGGTAGAAATCCTGGATGCAGCTAAAGTTCCAGTGGGGCCGATCCTGGGGATCGATGATTTGGTAAAAGACCCTCAGCTCAAAGCAAGAAACATGCTGGTGGATATCGATCATCCGGTTCTTGGCAAGGCAGCATATCCAGGTAATCCGTTGAAATTCTCCGAGACTTCGGATCTTTGCTTTAACCCTGCACCATTACTTGGGCAGCACAATGAGTACATATTAAAAGAGATTCTTGGGCTTGATGAAGACAAAATCCAGCAGTTAAAAGAAAAAGAAATCTTTTAACATAAAGAACATGCTTTGAGGAGTGCTGTGAAAGCTAATACATTTATTCACTGCGGACACTTGAGTAAGTCATAACAGACAGGACTCCTGCAAAGCTGCGTTCGAAAAATAAAACAATGAAATAACTAACAAATTTGTCTCCATTTATCCATGTATGTCATTAATACGAAGTACGCGGTCTGCGTTTTCGCAGGCTGCCGCTTCGGGTGACATGTTGGGAAAGTAAATATAAATTATAAATACATAACAAACTGACTTAAGAAACATTCTAACTTAATTTAGTACTCCTTTTTTAGGTATCCGATAAATGATTTTAGAGATTTCGTCGGATATCTAAAGCAGGAGAATAAAGGATTTTCCTGAATGTAGCCGTCAAGAAAAAAGGAGGAGCATATGGATTTTTCGTTAAAAGAAAAGACCGCTATTGTAGTCGGAGGAAGTAAAGGACTTGGATTCGGCATGGCAACAGGAATTGCACAGGCAGGAGCTAATGTAGTACTGGTAAGCCGAAATCAGGGTCAGCTGGATGATGCAGCTGAGAAGATTTCTCAGGAGACCGGAAATGAAAATGTTGTGGGCTTTGCAACGGATATCACATCGGTAGAGAACATCAACGGTCTTATTGCAAAGGTCTGCGACAAGTTCGGACAGGTCGATATCCTGTTCAATGGAGCAGGTGTCAACAAGCGGTTTTCTGCTCTGGAATTCACAGAAGCCGACTGGGACGTCGTACAGGATACACAGCTGAAATACGTGTTTTTCATGTGTCAGGCGGTAGCAAAACAAATGGTGGAAAAGGGCATTAAGGGCAAGATCATCAATATCGCTTCCCTGACAAGTCAGCTGGGATTGCCGAACATGATCTCATACTGTGCAGCCAAGGGGGCCATCGTACAGATCACCAAGGCTATGGCTAACGAATGGGCTCAGTACGGTATCAATGTAAACGCCATCGGACCAGGATACTATGAAACTGAGATGACGGCACCGCTTTTTGCCGATGAAAAGCGCAGAGCGGAGCTCTTTGCACGAATCCCGCAGAAAAAGTTCGGATTACCGTCCGACCTGGCAGGAGCCGCAGTATTCCTGGCTTCCGAAGCATCGGATTATGTGACAGGACAGGTGTTATATGTAGACGGAGGATTCCTCTGCTGTTAATTCATACATTACAACAAATTATAGTTTAACCGCTTTTAGCAAAAAAAGGAGAGTAAACAAAATGATGACAGGAAATGAGTACAAGGAAAGTTTAAGAAAAATCCATCCAAGAATTTACTACATGGGAGAAAAAATCGACTGCGTGGTAGATCACCCAATGATCAAGCCTCACGTAAATTCTGCAGCCATGACATATGATCTGGCTTGTGATCCGATGTATGAGAACCTGATGACAGCAACTTCTCATCTGACCGGAAAGAAGGTAAACCGTTTCACGCATATTCACCAGAGCATTGAAGACCTGGTAAATAAAGTGAAGATGATGAGAATGATCGCACAGAAGACTGGTACATGCTTCCAGAGATGTGTAGGATTCGATGCGATGAACGCAACTTTTATTACAACTTACAACATGGACAAGAAGTATGGTACGAATTACCATGAAAGATTCAAGAAGTGGATGACGTACGTACAGGAAAATGATCTTATGATCGCGGGTGCTATGACTGACGTTAAGGGGAACAGAAGTCTGAAGCCTTCCAAGCAGGCTGATCCGGATCTGTTCACACACGTTGTAGAAAAGAGAGAAGACGGTGTTGTCATCTGTGGCGCTAAGGCTCATATGACTGGTATGGCCAACTCTCATGAAATGCTGATCCTGCCTACTACAAATCTGCTGGATGGAGATCAGGATTACGCAATCGCATGTGCAGTTCCGGTAGATGCAGAGGGTATCACTCACATCTTCGGAAGACAGACAAACGACCAGAGAAGACTGCAGGGCGACCTGGATACTGGTAACTCCGAATACGCTATCGTAGGTGGTGAAACACTGACTGTTCTGGATCATGTATTCGTTCCTTGGGACAGAGTGTTCATGTGCGGAGAAACTGATTTTGCGCAGGACTATGTAGCTAGATTTGCGGCATATCACAGACAGAACTACGGTGGCTGTAAGGTCGGTAACTCCGACGTTCTCATCGGTGCAACTTCCATGATCGCCAAGATGAATGGAACGAGAAAGAACAGCCTGATCAAGGATAAACTGACTGAAATGATCCACCTGGCAGAAACCATGTACTGCTGCTCCCTGGCTTGCTCCTATGAAGGTGTGAAGGAAGAAGCAGGCAGCTACTATGTAAATACATTACTGGCTAACGAAGTCAAGCTCAACTGTACAAGAAACATGTATGAGATTTCCAGATTGGCACATGATATTGCCGGTGGATTCATCGCAACACTGCCTCATGAATGGGATCTGAACAATCCTGAAACAGGTAAGTGGATCGAGAAGTTCTTTGTTGGGAACGAAGAGTATACAGCAAGAGACAGAATCAAGATCGCAAGACTTCTGGAAAACATGTCCGGCGGTACTGCTCTGGCAGAATCCATGCATGGTGCAGGATCTCCACAGGCAATGAAGGTAATGATTCTGAGAGAATCCAATGTAGAACAGAAAGAACAGTTTGCAATGGATCTGGCACACGTAAAATTATAGTTTTGATCACTACATCGCGCCGGACTAACCAACCGGCGTGATGGTCTGATATAACCAAAAGTTTAGCAAACGCGGGTGTAAAAAATGATTTTAGAGAAAGTCTGCGGACTTGACCGCAGCATAGAATGGAGGAAAAACAATGAATGAAGTTGTAATCGTAGAGGGGGTAAGAACCGCTACCGGCGTGTTCGGCGGCTCATTAAGCAAAATCCCGGCACCGGTACATGGCGCAGAATGTGTGAAAGCACTGGTGGAGAGAACAGGCATCAAGCATGAAGATATCGATGAACTGATTATCGGAACTCACTTCCAGGCTGGAACAAAGGCTAACCCGGCTCGTCAGTGCGGGATCTATGCGGGGCTGCCTGATACGATCCCGGCATTTACACCAAACAAGAACTGTGCTACTGCTATGAAGGCGATGCAGTGTGCAGCACAGTCCATCCAGGTTGGCGACAACGAAGTCGTGATCGCCGGCGGATGTGAGACCATGAGTGCCATCCCTTATATTCTGCCTAAAGCAAGATTTGGATATAGAATGGGACCTGGAAAGATCGAAGACAGCATGCTTCATGACGGCCTCGTTGATCCGTTCATGAACTACCACATGGGTATTACAGCAGAAAATGTAGCTGAGAAGTGCGGTATTACGAGAGAAATGCAGGACAGATTTGCTGTAAACAGCCATAACAAAGCAGAAAAAGCATGGGCTGAGGGGAAATATGACAATGACATCGTGCCTATTACAACGAAGGTAAAGGGACAGGAAGTCGTATTTGACCACGATGAAACATATAGAAAAGACGCTAAATATGAAAACTTTGCAAAACTGAAGCCTATCTTCAAAGAAGGCGGAACAGTAACAGCAGGAAATGCTTCCCCGATCAATGACGGATCGTGCGTGCTGCTGATGATGTCAGCAGAAAAGGCGAAGGCTCTGGGTTACAAACCGATCGCTAAATATGTTGCAGCAACGTCAACAGCTCTCAGTCCATCTATCATGGGATATGCACCGGTAAGCGCTATTGAAAAGCTGGAAAAGAAAACGGGAATCAGCCGTTACGATGTAGGTCTCTACGAACTGAACGAAGCGTTCGCAGCTCAGGCAGCAGCATGCGTACAGGATCTGAAACTGGATCCGGAAATCGTAAATGTAAACGGTGGCGCAGTTGCTCTGGGTCATGCAGTAGGATGTACAGGAGCTAGAATAAGCCTGACACTGATGCGCGAAATGCAGAGAAGAAAGGTTCAGTACGGAGTCGCTTCTCTGTGTATTGGTGGCGGACAGGCTATGGCGATGATGTTTGAACTGTGCGAATAATAGTTTGGAGGAATCAGGATGACTGTTAAAAAATTATATGTTGTAGGTTCCGGAGCAATGGGCTCCGGAATCGCACAGACGGCGGCAACACATGGTATTCAGGTTATCATGAATGACATAAACGAAGAATTTGTCGCCAAAGGTTACAATAAGATCAAGAAAAGTCTGGAAAAGGCCGTTACAAAGGGCAGAATGACAGAAGAAGCAAAGGAAGAAGCACTTGCAAACCTGACAACTACAGTCTCGCTGGAAGATGCCAAGGATGCTGATTTTGTAATCGAAGCCGCATCGGAAAATAAAGAAATCAAGCTGGGGATCTTCATGCAGTTAGACAAGATCTGCAAGCCGGAAGCGATCCTCGCTTCCAATACCTCTTCTCTGCCGATCACAGAGATCGCTGCAGCAACCAAAAGACCGGATCAGGTGATCGGTACTCACTTCTTCAACCCGGTACCTGCTATGAAGCTGCTGGAGATCGTTATGGGTCTGCAGACATCCGAAACGACTTACCAGGCTGCTTTGGCTCTGGGCGAGCAGCTGGAAAAAGTGCCGGTAAAGGCGATAGATAAGGGTGGTTTCATCGTAAACAGACTGATCGATCCATTTATCAATGAGGCCGTATTTATGCTGGAAGAAGGCGTAGGTACTGCGGAGGATATCGACAACGGCTGCAAGTTCGGACTCAATCATCCGATGGGTCCTCTCGCATTAGGGGATATGATTGGCTGGGACGTTATGCTGGCAGTTATGGATGTACTGTACTATGAATACGGTGATCCTAAGTACAGACCGGCACCGCTGATGCGGAGAATGGTAAGAGCTGGACATCTGGGTGTGAAAACCGGCAAGGGTGTCTATGATTATTCGAAATAACGAGGTGCGCTATGGAATATAAGAATATTATATTTGATAAAAAAGATGGTATCGGTTACGTTACCATGAATCGTCCAAAGGCTTTAAATGCTTTAAATACAGAAGTTCTTACGGAACTGGACGATGTGTTCCGTGCTATTGATAAAGACGATGAGGTTCGGGTCGCAATTGTGACCGGAGAGGGAAGATCCTTCATCGCAGGAGCAGATATTGCACAGATGAGCGAACTGAACGGAACGGAGGGTCGTGATATGACGATCCAGGGACAGAAGGTAATGGAACTGATCGAAAGCATCAACAAGCCTGTTATTGCCGCAGTAAATGGATTTGCATTAGGCGGTGGAAATGAACTGGCTATGGCGTGTGACATCAGAATCGCTTCCGAAAAGGCCAAGTTCGGTCAGCCAGAAGTAAACCTGGGAATCATCCCTGGTTATGGTGGAACACAGCGACTGCCGCGTCTGGTTGGAAAAGGCATGGCTAAGAAGCTGATCTACAGTGCAGAGATGATCGATGCACAGGAAGCTTATAGAATCGGTCTGGTGGACGAAGTGGTGCCGGCTGAAGAACTGATGGAAGCTGCTGAAAAGCTGGCAAAGACCATCATGAGCAAGGCTCCGATCGCCATCAAGATGGCCAAGGTTGCCATCAACAACGGGATCAATACAGATCTTACAATAGGGGTGCAGTTTGAAGCGGAATCTTATACGAGCACATTCGTATCCGAAGACAGAGTCGAAGGTATGAAAGCGTTCGTAGAAAAGCGTCCGGCTGAATTCAAAAATAAATAAAAAACAAAATATTGAGATGACAAGAAGAATTTTTCTTGTTCCCATAAGTAGTTTTGAACCTTTCCTTAAAGTAAAAGATGCCGGCTGTCTCAAGTCAGTCCGGCGTCTTTTATTTTATAAAAAAAGCTGGCGGCAGTGGCGCGGCCAGCTTTGCGGAAATCTATTATTCGATTCCGTCTGGAAAATGTTCCTTGTATTTGCGGAAAAAAGTTGGTTGGCTCATATCCAGGAGAGCGGCTGCCTTGTAAGTGGAGCCGCCTTGTTTCATAGCACGTTTGATCAGATCTCGTTCCATAGTTTCCCTGGCCTGAGCATAGGTGGGAAGAGGTGTTTCGATGGAGGGTGAAGAACTGTTTTCTTCTTCTATTGATGGTGTTTGCTTGGCTGCAAAGGATGAAGTGACAGGAGCATCCAGAATGGTTTCATCAGAAAGAACGAATTGTTTTTCTATGAAATTCCTAAGCTCCCGGACATTTCCCGGCCAGTCGCCACGAAGCAGGTGGCGGATAAAATGTGGTGACATCACTTTATGAACTCCATATTTTTGATTGAGATTCTCCAACGTTTTTTCAGCAAGTTTTGGGATGTCATCTTTTCTTTCGCGTAGTGGTGGAATATTAATGGATACAACGTTCAATCTGTAATAAAGGTCGCTTCGGAACGTTCCTTCTTCGATCATTTCCTCAAGATTCTGATTGGTTGCGGCAACGATTCGAACATCTACTTTTTTACTCTTTTGGCCTCCGACTCTGGTCACTTCGTGATCCTGCAGAACTCGCAGGAGTGCGGACTGCAGGTTGATAGGAAGCTCTCCGATTTCATCCAGGAACAAGGTCCCAGTGTCGGCCAGCTCAAACATGCCGGACTTGCCTTTAGCGCTGGCACCGGTAAATGCCCCCGGGACATAACCAAAGAGTTCAGATTCCAGAAGGTTTTGTGGAATGGCGCCACAGTTTATTTTGATGTATGGCTTGTCGTCGCGCATGCTGTGTTTATGAATGTACTGCGCTACGATTTCTTTACCTACTCCAGTCTCCCCGAGAATAAGGACAGTGGAATCCATTCGGGAAATCTTTCGTGCAATGTTAAGGATGGAAGAAAACTCTTGACTGTTGCATACAATGTTTTCATCCGAAGATTCTTTCATTAACTGGCTTTGATAAAGGTCGGCACGATCTATTTCAGCCTGCAGTTTTTTGTTCAAACTGATAAGTTCAGTAATGTCGCGAACATTGGTAATGACATGGTGAACATTGCCTTCTTCATCGAAAATCGGATTCCCTGTAATAAATACTTCTTTGTTATTAGCGTTGGTCTGAGTTCGCGTAATGACTTCTTTTTTTTCTACAACATCCTGAGTGATGCTGGTAGAAAGTATTCCTTTTGTGACCAGATTCTTCATGTATTCCCCGATCAGTTGGGAACGAGGAACGCCAAAGATTCGTTCGTATGCTTTGTTGACCAGTATGGTTTTCCCGGAGGAATCGGTGATATAGATGCCGTCATAAGAATTTTCTATGATTTCATTTAGAAACTGCATATGTTTCTGTGTCTCGATGCTGCGCTGGTCAGTTGTATCTGTGTCGGAGTGTTCGTATAGAAAGCTGACCACAGCAATGGTTTTTTCGTCATGAATAATGGGAGTTCGTTCTGCGTGAACTGTTTTTTCGCCCATTGAAAATTCTTTTGGAAGAGCAGCATAATTGTCCAGAGTAACTTTAGACAGCGGGCATACTGGAAGTGCCTGTCCCACTTCTTGTTCTAAAAGTGCCGTTTCAGATGTATTGAATAATGTGGCGGCCAGTTGATTGACCATAACGATCCTTTTGTTCTGATCAAGGGCTATAATAGCCATATTAGATGCTTCAATATATGGATCGGTAAAATCACTGATAATTTCAAGTAAATCCAAATAGCGTTCATCGTAATTTGGGAAAAACAGCTTTAGATATTCTGTAATAAATGTTCGTGAAATCATATTTCCTACTCCTTGTTTTTACACTGGTTTTTCTGAATATAAGCTGTAACAGTATGATTTGTGATATAATAAAAACATAGAAATGTTATTTATATTATAGCATAAATCAGAGGTGTATTAAAATGCAAAATAAGGCAAGGATCGGGGTTTTGTTCTGCGGTGGATGTAATTGTTATTACGACCGTGAAACATTTTATAAAAAGATACAGAAAGAACTTTCGGATGAGTGCGAATTTCTGTACTATAAGGAAAATGAACATTACAATCTTGTAATGATGGTAAATGGGTGCCAGTCGGAATGCCTTATTGAGCATGAATACGGCTCACCGAAACTTCTAATTAATAATAAGAACTTCGAGAAGGCCGGTGAGCTGATCAGGTATAAGTTAAGGAATATGCCTGATTGGTAAGTGAGTGCAGTGCGAAATAAATTAGTAAACGCCCTCATTGTTATGAAAGAGAGCGATTTAGTTAAAAGTTTATAGTATACCTTGATTTTTATATTTATTATATTTTCGTGAGAACGTTGGCTGGCTTATTCCAAGAAGTTTTGCGGCTTCTTTAGTGTTTTTTGATTTTTTTAATGCTTTTTTTATCAACGAAACTTCTATAGAGGATACTGCTTTTTCAATATTAAAAGAATCAGGATCCATTGCATTTTCCAATGAATGTTGCAAATGATTATGAAAATTTTCTTTTTGTGACAGATTATTTACGTATACAGTAGATAAAATATCGCTTTCATTGAGAATATATTGTCTTTCAATGAAGTTAGAAAGCTCGCGCACGTTTCCAGGCCAATTCATGGACATAAGTTCCAGAAGGAATGTCTCGGACACTTTTTTTTGAGTATGGTATTTTTTATTGAGTTGTTTAATAAAAAGTTCCGCAAGGGGAGGAATATCATCTCGACGTTCTCGTAATGGAGGGATATTGATTGAAATGACATTTAAGCGATAATAGAGATCTTCTCGGAAGATCTTCTCTTGTATCATTTTCTTAAGGTTGCGATTTGTAGCAGCGATAAGTCGCACGGCAACTTTTTTTGTTTTTGTGCTTCCTACCCGTGTCACTTCGCCGTCCTGTAAAACTCGTAAAAGCGAGGATTGCAGATTTAATGGAAGTTCTCCGATTTCATCCAGGAATAAAGTGCCATTATCAGCCAGCTCAAACAGACCAGGCTTTCCGTTGGGATCTGCACCAGTAAAAGCACCGCCAACATATCCAAATAGTTCGGATTCAAGTAGATTTTCTGGAATTGCCCCGCAGTTGATTTTAATATAGTTATTATCTTTTCGTAAACTGTTATAGTGTATATACTTTGCAACGACTTCTTTGCCCACACCCGTTTCTCCGGTGAGAAGTACGGTTGAATCTTTAGGGGCAACTTTAGCAGCAAAGTTAAATACAGAGATTGTGTTAGAACTTTCGCAAATGATATTTTTCATTGTGGCAGTATCAAAAATCTGTTTTTGATATCTAGATATAATTTCTTTTGCCAATCGTTCTTTTTTTTCTAAGGAAATGATTTCAGATATATCACGTACATTAGTTACTACCGCGATGATTTCATTTTGATCATTAAAAATAGGGTTGCCAGTGATCAGTACGTTTTTACCGGAAACCAGTTCTTCGGTTACCGTAATGGATTTTTTTGAGGAGATTACATCTCCTGTAATATCGACTTTCATAATGCCGGATTTTATTAAATCATCCATATGCTTTCCTATATACTCAGATCTTTTATGTCCGGTCAAATTTTCGTATGCCTTGTTTACATACACAGTAATACTGTCTTTGTTTGTTATATAAATACCGTCATAAGAGTTCTCAAGTATAGAAAAAACAAAATCTTTATTCGCGAACATCATATCATTCATAAAATCACCTGTGTCATACATAAAGAACAGTCTATAAACCACAGTATTACACTCAATAATACTATGGTTTATAGATGATAGGAATTTAATAATACACTATTTTTTCAGCATAGGGAATATGAAATCGAAAATCTCTAATGTTTTGTCAATATCACTTTCCGTGTGAGCTGTAGAAATGTAAATGCGACCTCTTGCAGAGGTTAGCCTTACCCCATATTGTGTAGCCAAAAGGAACAGTTTATCATAAGCTTTTCTATCTACATTTTGTAAACAGTCGCGGAAATCCTCCGGTGCTCGGTCAATACCCAGCTGCAGCTGACAGATAGCATTGTGGTGGTTTGCATACACTTTGATCCCGTGTTTTTTGCCTAGTTCCATAAGACCAGCAGTTAGTTTTTTGCCTAAGGTATCCATCCTCTCATATGTTCCTGGCTTTTCTAATTCTGCGATGGTCGCCAGTGAAGCAGCCACTGCGATCGGTGTGGCATTGAAGGTTCCAGACGGGTGAACTTTTTCCATGAGCTCTCTTCTTCCGCAAATCATGGAGAGAGAGAAGCCACCGGCGATGGCTTTACCGAAGATTGCAAGATCCGGAGTGACACCGAAGTACTGCTGCGCTCCACCTAAGGAGAGACGGAATCCAGTGATAACTTCATCAAAGATCAGCAGTACACCATGCTTTTCGCACATATCTTTGACAGCCTGCAGATATCCTTCCTTCGGCAGGATAGGACCTTCGTCACACATGTATGGCTCCATCAGAACAGCTGCGATATCGTCGTGAGCGTCCAGAATCGCTTCCAGAGATTCGGCATCGTTCCAAGGAGCAACGATAATGTCATTTGTTGTATCGATTCTTTGACCGGCTGTATTCATCAACTTGTTGATGCTTGATTTTGGACCTAGCTCTTCAAGTGTGTCTGCGCCGATGGTTACCTTTTGCTCATCAGCCCAGCCATGATACTGGCCTTCGAATTTTACGATCTTCATTTTACCGGTATGTGCTCTGGCAACACGCCATGCATGCATATTTGCCTCAGTGCCGGAACTTTGAAAACTTACCATTTCCGCACATGGAATTATTTCTGTTAGTTTTTTCGCTAATTTACAAAGATCTTCTGTTGGAGTAGAGAATTGAGAACCTTTTTTCAGCTGTTCTTTTACAGCCTCATTGACCGATTCCGGAGCATAACCCAGGATCATCGGACCAAAACCGGCCACATAATCAATGTAATCATTGCCATCTACATCGTACATGTGGGATCCTTTACCGTGTGTCATGCAGATTGGATATTCCTCATTTTTGGCTTTATGGAAAGAACTGCTAACCCCATCAACAAGATATTTCTTTGTTTCGAAAAATAATGCTTTTGATTTTTCAGTATTGTATTTATCCATTATTTACATCTATATAGTAAAGAAAAATTGGTTTACAATCTTTACTATAGCCTCCCTTCTAATGTATTAATATAATAGTTTAATGAATACTAAAATGTAAATGCAAATCACATGCCAGTATAGTGAAAATGAATATTTAAATGTATAAAGGAGCTTTTAGAAGTGTTTTAGGCATTATGCGAAAAGG